>CAZIFQ010000007.1:0-120046 GCA_964538375.1 uncultured Bacteroidaceae bacterium
AACATATTAACAATCAGACGTTTATATCAACAATGGGTTTTTAGAGGTGCCCTATTGAGTGTTAGTTTGCGTATCAATGAAATAATAGTTTCTCGTTGTAGCAAAATTATGATAAAAAAATGAAAAGTACAAACGTTTGTTCTAAAACAATCAATTGAACTTAGGAAGAGGCCTTAAAAACCTACTTCAAGCAACTATTGATTGAAAATCCTTGCATTATTTAAACAAATTCGTAAATTGCATGAAAATAAAAGTACAAACGTTTATCCTAAGAGTAATCAATAGATCTCAGCGAGGGTAAATTATAAAAAGGTCTTCGTACATCTATTGATTGTGAATCCCTTACATTATTTATACTAATTCTTAAATTGTATAAAATATTTATTTCTAGAAACTCAATTTTTTAACTAAAAACCAATATTATGAAGACAAAACTTTACACAATTTTTGCCTTAGTGGCATTATTCACCTTCTCAGGCCTCATGGCTCAGGAGATGATTGTTGGAGGAGATATGGAGAGCGCCGATGCCTGGACAGCATATGAACAGGATCCTGCTCCTGCTTATGAATTTGGTTATACTGTTGATGGTCCTACAGCAGGTTCGGACGGATGCTTCTATATGAATTATACAGGGCAATACTGTCAAGTGCTGATCTTTCAGGAAATTACTTTGAAGGCTGGTGTTGAATACACTGTCACCGGTGCATTTAAGGGTGTTACACAGAGTTTCTGGAGCGAGATATTAATTGGAACTCAAACACCGATTGATGGTATTGACTGGAAACCAAAAACCGGTGATAATGAAGATGCTATTGCATATGCCTTCAACACATGGGAAGGATGTGGAGAAGATGTTGATGGTACATTCCAGGATGATGCATGTGTATCCTTACTTCCCTCACCTTATGTTCCTGCCGGGGATGCAGGGAGTGATGTGTTAGTGTATTTTGGCGTCAAGAGCGGAGTTTATAACTTTGACGTAGATGCTGTATCTATGGAAGTTATGATAGATAATCTTAGCTTAATGGGACCAGATGTGGCAGTTGCTGATAGAACTACCAGCACATTTACGTGCTATCCTGTACCAGCAGACAATGTACTAAATTTTACTGGCGCAGAGATTGAAGGTGCACAGGCTAGCATCTATAATATTAATGGACAAAGAGTTGCAAAACATACGATAGCAAACTCATCTGTTCCTGTAGATAATTTAGCTACAGGCCTATACTTTGTCAAAGTAGTTGGAGACAGCTTCAATGAAATAGTCAAATTTGTTAAAAAATAGTAGGCCATTGAAAGCAGATGCTTTCAAACCTTGAATTATAATAAAACCCCGGGCATGTCCCGGGGTTTTATATTTTCAATGCACGCTTAAGCACCTCCTGCCCTTTTACATCATGGAAATATTCACCTCAATGGTAATACGCTGGAAAACATTAATTTTCAAATGAAAAAAAGGACAAAAAAGAAGACTCCCCATCAAATCTGATGAGGAGTCCTTTGTAGTAGACTATAGGTCTGAAATATCTAACCTGGAATTGGATAAGGATTTGGAGAGTGTTGTTGATTATCTTGTCGTCTACATTCTTTAGCGATATTCACATCATATTTGTATAGCCAGAAAAAACGCTTTCAAAAGACTAGCATACTCTGCCGATCAATGCTATTTCAACAGGAGCATTTGAGCGTGTGCAGAAAATTCCTCCTCCGCATTCAAAAAGATGTTGAGTTGCAGGATTAGCGATATTTTTTCACCTTCAATCAAACAAGCCTGTGCAGCAGCTATGGCATGTACTTTCCTTGTGGGATTGGTTGTTCATTAATATGGCTCATACGCGGTAAATTTGTACCATTTTTACAATCCGTTCTGCTGCCGCAACTGCCGCAGCGTGGTCTTGTGAAAAGTTTAGTCGGATGCTATCACTGGAAGCAGGTGCGAATTCTGTTCCAGGCGTAACTGTCACTCCTGCCTGATGCCGAAGGAGCCGTATAAAAGTATGTAAGTCTATACTGAGAGGAGGTAGCTGCGGAAAAAGATAGCTACCAGCCTGTGGTGTTGCTGTCAGGAGATCGGCTGCCCTGAAAATCTTCAATAATTCATCCCGAATGGCTTCATGTTCACTAGTTCGTTTTTCCAACCAGCCTGATGGTTCCTGAAACCAGGTGTCAAGAGCCGCTTGATTGTACCCTGCGGCACGCAGAGAAACGATTGCCTGAAGGCGTTCCATTCTATCAATCAATTTGGATGTGCCGAAAGCAGCTCCAAGTCGGAACCCGCTGAGAGACTCTGTCTTTGATGGTCCCATGATAGTGATCAGATTTTTCGGCTGTTTATCACAAGAACGAAGATGGGTATAAATCTCACCGCTATATAGCATCCTGGAGTATAGTTGATCCACAATTACGGTAGCATCATGTGCTTCCGCAAGAGACGCAATTTTCGTGATTGCACTGCTTGAATAGACAAGACCTGTAGGATTGTTCGGTGTAGAAAAAACAAAGACCTTTGTACCATTTTCAAATGCAGCTTCGAGTTCATTAAAATCGGGACCATTTTCAGAGGGAGATTCATGGTAGGTTAGAGGAATTGATACAATTTCACCGCCGAAAAACTTCACGAGTTTGCGGTTAGCAAAATAGTCTGGTTCAACTACAGCAACTTTCGTCCCGTCAGTGATTGTCGCACCAAGAGCCAAGAACAATGCACCCTGAGTTCCAGGTGTAATAATCAACTCGCTATCTGAGTTAACTGCTTGACCAGTAAACATACCAAGGCGATCAGCCAGTCTCTCTCGGATTTCAGCAGATCCGCGATACTCGGTATACGCTTGAGGTGCCCCTCTGTCAAAGCCATCCTTCCATGCCTCTGCAGAGCCAGGTGTTGGTGGAAAGGCATCTACATCCCCGTGTGAGAAATCGACCGGAACTCCATCAAATTCCTCACCATGCATAATGGAATCAAGGTCTCCTAAGTCCTGTCTAAGCTCCTGACCAGGTGCATTGTCTGCCTCAAGAGCTTTAAATTTTTCATCAAGTGTTATCATTTCGTAATCGGTATTTCAAGAGAAAAAATAGTGCTAAAGAAGGCCAGGTGCTTTGGCAGGTATTTGTGTACCCATTCCTCTATATCTGCAGACAGACGACCTGGGTGTTTCAACATGGTATATGCAAAGATGGCAGATTCGGGCAAGTCTTCCTTCGCAGGATTTCTTGCAGCGTAATCAGTTATAAATGAGCCTTCATCCGCTTGAGTTTTTATCCACTCCGGGCTGGTTCCGTATTTCGATTCAAGGGCAGCGTGCACTGATTCGTGAAAAACAGTTTCCTCTAAATCGTTATTACTGATACGTGTTTCCAGGTTCGACTTGGTCTTGGCTACTGATAAACTGCATTCGGTATTGCTTCATATATCTTGATGTTTATTACTCTCTATTCTGTTTCCCTTCTTTGAATAAGATCATACTTTTCACTATAACTACACTAAAGCCCTCTCGATTTCCAGTATAAAAGTATACTCAAATCAAGAAACCAAAAAATTGATTAGTTGTATTTATATATATTTACCATCGAAATATGTTTTTATAACACAATAATAGATTGATTCAATGGTAGATGCTATCGATAAACAATTATTGAATATTTTAAAAGAAAACTCCCGCTTGTCTTTTGCTGATTTAGGAAGAAAAATAGATTTATCGCCTTCTGCAGTGAGGGAAAGAGTTCAAAAATTAGAAGATACAGGGGTTATCCAAAAATATGATATACAAATTGATACCAAAAAACTAGGATACGAATTCGAGGCGTTTATTCTATTGAAAGTTTTTCCAGGGCAATTAAAACATGTCCTTCGAAAAATTAAAGATTTTCCTGAAATAAAAGAAACCCATCGCATAACTGGGGCTCAAAACTTACATTTAAAAGTGGTTATTAAAGATCAACTCAGTTTACAAAAACTATTAGATCAGTTAATGATATTTGCTGATACAAATACATTTCTTATTCTATCCGAGATTTAAAAAGGCTT
The DNA here is from genome assembly GCA_964538375.1 of uncultured Bacteroidaceae bacterium. Lineage (GTDB taxonomy): Bacteria > Bacteroidota > Bacteroidia > Bacteroidales > JAUUZQ01. The sequence goes on from CAZIFQ010000007.1 coordinate 4,026, forward strand.
CTGGGGGTACAAATAAATAACTCCCCATCAAATCTGATGAGGAGTCTTTTTTAGTAGCGGGGACAGGACTAATATATCTTCATATCACTTCTTCTCAGCTCTTCTCAACACCCTATCACTCCTGTAATTGATTAATTTTCAGTATGAACTGAAAGTTGTTGAAATGAACCCAAATGAAAGATTTGTTTCAGTAATGTTTCAGTAGTATCTTTACCTAAACTTTTTTATCATGCCAAGTTATAACATTGAATTGAATAATAAACCTATAAAAGGGAGTAATGAATATACTCTACTTCTAAGGGTAACAGTAAACCGTAAACACACCCGATTAAAAATGGATCATGCTATTCAAGCAAAACATTTCAATCCAAGTCCTAAACAGAATAAGTATGTTAGGAGCTCGCATCCTAAACATGCTACAATAAATACTGATATCGATGATTTAATCCAGGAGGCAAAAGATGCTGTAAAAGACCTAGGAAAAGAAAACAAGCTTGTCTCTGCTAGTTCCGTTAAGCAAAGAATGAAACAAGAGAATTACTCGAGTGTCATTGAATTCGGTAAGTCAGTAATGATCGGCATGAATGAGAACAAGCAAGTTGGTAGCGCTAAGAAGTATAAGACACTTTTAAATAGATTGGGAGAATTTAGTGAATCCGGAGATTTGTTGTTTATCGAAGTTACCCACTCATTCCTGGAGAAATTTCACAGGTATTTAATTTCAAAAGGGAACAATGAAACAACTGCGAGTAAATATATGGAAACTTTTAGAACTATATACAGGAAAGCTTCCGTTGAAGGCCTCACAGATCAACTGACGAATCCATTTCTAAACTACAAGATTAAACGAGGTCAGGTAAATAAAGACAGATTGAATCAGGATGAGATCCTCGCCATTGAAGGACTTGATTTACCAGAGAAATCTTTGATATGGCATGTAAGGAATGCCTTTATGTTTTCATTCTATTGTGCTGGTATCAGAGCCAGTGATATCCTGCAAATGAAATGGAGGAATATTGTAAACGGGAGATTGGTCTACCAGATGCAGAAAACTAATAGAGCTCATTCCATAAAGTTACAGGATCAGGCCATTGCAGTACTTGAATTATATGGCCCTGGTGATTCTGAGAGTTATATCTTCCCTTATCTCAGTAATGAAATCGATTATTCTGACCCTGTATTTCTATTCAACCAGATTGGAGCGAAGACTGCCTTATTGAATAAGTACTTAAAGAAAATTGCAACAATTGCAGAAATTGAGAAAAACATCTCAACTCACACAGCCAGGCATAGTTTTGCTGATATTGCCAGGCAAAAGACAGATAATATTTATACCTTGTCTAAGAGTTTAGGTCATTCCAGTATAAAGATCACAGAGGCTTATTTAGCAAGCTTTGATGAAAAAGCTGTGGATGATATGATGGATGAAATATTTAAATAATACAACATGAAGATTTTTGAGCGTGCTGCATATAATTTACTAAACCAATTTCAAAAAGCTGAAGCTGAAATTAGACCTATTAAAGATTCACAAACGAAGAAGTTGGAGAATGAAACCGCTATTAAAATAGCTTCAGGCGAGGATTTCGGACCATATTGGCATTTTAGCATGAGATTCAATCAAGACTTTTCAGTGAATTCAGCGAATATCCCTGATAAGCACTTTGAATATGAGAATCACTTATCTAAACTTAAAAATGAATTCTATAGAGATATTAGCGAAGATATCGATGAATTACCGATTAAGGAATCACTTAATACTGTTACTGATTTTCTGACCAGATTCAATGAGTGTAGCCCTTATTATTATAAAACTGAACGACAGTACAAAACAATTAATAGTGAAACAACAATATTAACATATCAGCATCGCAGGATTCACAAAGAATTTGAAACCAATTCGGAAAATGAAATTAATGATATACTTGAAGAACTTGCTATTAATTGTTTTATCTCAGTTCAGAAGGAATGCCTGGACCAAATAATTTCCTTTTTAGCCAATAAAAAAAATGCTATTGAAATATCTTTCGAACAAGGGAATAGTACTTCTTATAAATCACCACCGGGTAACGTCGATAATTCAAAAATCGAAAAATTGGACAGATCTCAGACTGCACTATTATATGACTACTTAAAGAATGTTGGTGTAATAAAAGATCTATCATCAAATAAGCTTGCTCCACTTATTTCAGAACTAACTGGGTTTTCGAAGAAAAATCTAAGAACAGATGGCTTAGACAAAATCTGGGAAATCAAATCTGGGAAAATAGCCAACAAAATCGAATCAAAAGGGAACCCTGAGTATAATCTCCAGAAGGTAAAAGAAGTTATTCTTGAAATCCTTCAAAATGTAAACCAGGATATAAAGAAGAATAAAGAAAGCTAAGAATAGAAAATTGTAATCCCTTGTAACCCCTTGTAACCTCCTAAAAATGTAAAATTATTGAAGTGGACTCTGAGGCAATATTGCCCCAGAACAAAAATCTATTTGTAATGAATAAAATGATTTTTGAAGTTCCACCACTTGATAATATATTATCTCGCCTAGAAAGCATTGAATCTACGCTAAAACAGATTCACAGAGAAGAGGCAATGAAGCCTTATATCCTATTAACAACAAAAGAGACTGCAGCTGCTCTGCAAATTACAACTCGGCATCTTCAAAATCTCCGGGACAGACATGATATTGATTTTGTCCAGGAGGGTCGTAATGTCAGGTTTAGACCCGAACATCTCCAATACTATATTGAAGAGCACACAGTAAGTTCAAGATCAAACTTCAAAATTGTTGTCTAATGAAGAAGTTCTGGACAAATGAACCAGGCAGCTATAAGATAGCTCCTGATTTAGTTTTCAAGTTTCTTGTGGGCAAAGGATTTTATATTTACAAGCCAACTAAGGAAAACGAACCAATTCTTATTAGGGACAAGAATAACAGAGTAGCTCAAGTATCTGCAAAATATATTAGAAGATATTGCAGTGATTATATCAGAGATACTTTTGAATTTCAAACAGAAGAGGAAAAAACTCAGGTCATTAATGAGTATGTGAAAGCTTCGAGCCTCTTCAGTAAGGATAATCTAGATCTACTTCCATCATTAGAGATTAACGAAGTAAGGGACACGAAGGAAACATCATACATGTTCTTCAGAAACTGTTTACTTGAAATTACTGCTGAGGGTGTAGTGAAGAAGACCTATGATGCGTTGGATGGACATGTTTGGGAGAAAGATGTGATCCAATACGATTTTGATGCTGAAGTACCTTCAGAGATAATACCATGTGGAGAGTTCCATGAGTTCTTCAAGGATATCACAAAACATGATATTGTTGATGTTCAAAGGACTAATAGGGATAGCCTGGTTACAATAATTGGCTACTTATTACATCGGTACAAAAATGAAGGAGAGGCAAAGGCTATCATTTTCATGGATACATACTCTGATGGTTACGCAAATGGCGGTACTGGTAAAGGGCTTTTAAGAAGAGGCCTTGAGCAGATACGTCATACAGCTATGCAAGATGGTAAGCTCTACAAGAGTAGTGACAAATTTGCCTTTTCTAATTTGACATATGGTACCAGGATTTTGGCATTTGACGATGTCCCCTCAGATTTCAACTTTGAGAAGCTGTTTCCGTTGATTACTGAAAAGGCTGTTGTAGAAAGGAAATATGAGAACAAGTTCGTTATACCATTCAAGGATAGCCCGAAGGTAATGATCACTACAAACTATACGATTGAAGGTAAAGGGAGTAGTCACAGGAGACGTAAAATTGAATTTATCTTGTCTGATACTTATAATGACGAGTATACTCCGGAAGATCGTTTTAGTCATTTACTATTCGCTGAATGGGAAGATTCTGAGTGGGGCAAGTTCTACTTATTCATGACCTACTGCATTCAGATGTATCTTTTGGAGGGTATAGTGAAACCAAGGTTTAATGTTGCAGAACGAACTTTGAAGCTTAATGCTCCTCAAAGCTTTATTAGTTGGGCCACTTTCAGCACCGGTCCTGATGAAAAATTCAATAAGAAGGACGAGCTTGAAGATTATCAGATATTTGACAAGAATCAAGCTAATTTAGAACAAAACACCTTCACTAGATGGATGAAATTGTATGCAGATGCTTTCGGATATAAAGTAAAAGAAACTCATTCAGGTTCGGATAACTTTATTGAATTCCTTGAACCCGAATCCTCCAAGAAACCAACCGAACACAAGTTATGACAAACACAGACCCCTTTTTCCCTGAAATTGGTGATTTGGGGTCCCATTATCACAAAAAATAATAATCTACAATGAAACATAAATACATCAATATCTTAATGTTAGCACTGACCTTGCACATCTTTGCAGTCAATGCCAGGTTACTATACCACCTTAATCCAGAAGTCGCGGAAAAGGTAGGATTCTCCTTTATTGCCTTAAATGAGCAAACCATATTAGCTTTAGTGTTTTCACTTGCTTATTCACTTGCTACAGTATCCGTCCTGAGGATTTCAAGAAGTAAGAAGCTCATTGCAGCATTTGTAATTCTTGATCCAGTCTCTGTTCTTCTATACTATTTTATCAATATACCACTTCAAGTTGGAGCTGTTTATTACGCAATCTATACAGGAGCATTGATCTTGACTTTCATGAATCTTAATCAACCGGAGTACCTGGCAGATCAGATCCTGGAGATGAAAGACAAGGGTATTAGCCAACGTGAGATAGCTAACCAACTAAAGGTGTCAGAGAGTATGATTTCGAGGATGCTAAAGCGTAGGAAGGAATCAAAGGAATAGTGAGGTCTATTTCCAAGATATTAGGTTCCCAATTGTCCTTAGCTGGATGATTGGGGCCTTTAAAACAACAAAGTATTAATATCAGAAAAGTAACGAAATGAAAATATCATCAAATAAAACAAGACCATTCAGACCTTATAAAGATGATGGCCTTCGAATAAAAAGAAGAAGAAAAAAGAAGCGATGGTGGCGTAGAAAATGGAATTATGGATTTCAAGGACCTCCTCCAATAGATGATCGGATATTAACTGAAGAGGAGCTTGCTAATATTATTAAGAATCTATAATTCCTTGATTTTACATGCCCAATTTCCCAAAAGGGAGGTTGGGTTTTATTGGTAAATGATTTATACCTGAGTTTGTAGAGCTGGCATTTGATCCCAAATACGACCATCAAGCAATCTTCCAGCTTTCTTCTTGTTAGTTCCTCCCCACTGTTTGAAGAAAAATGGGACCCCATGAATTAAACACTGATCTCTTATTTCTGTCACCCATTCCTCTTTTATCGGTCTCGCTCCAGGCCCAGACTCACCACCAACAATTACCCAATCAATAAGTGATAAGTTAATATTAGAGATCCTTCCAATTAGAGGTTCAATAGAAAGAAATTTGATTGATGCTGGCACTGTTCTTAGATGATCAATCCTACTTATTACTATCTCATCTTCTACGGATACGCCCATCCAAATATTTTCAGTCCAATTAAGCTCAGTTGAATATTTTCGCAATAATTCGGATCTCTTCGTTAATACTTGAAATGTATGCTGAGGATTATCATTCATGACCCGGAAAACTCTCTGAATAAATTCAAGAGGAACATCTTCATGAAACAAATCACTCATTGAATTTACGAACACAGTTCTAGGCTTTGACCAGGTATAAGGCTCATCAAGAGTAGAAGGATGTGTGCGAACCTTAAAACCATCTCTATATTTAGCTGAGCCCATTAATGTAAGCCTCTTTGTCATCCTTTCAGCATAGCAGTTCTTACATCCAGAGGATATCTTTGTACAACCTGATGTGGGATTCCAGGTTGAATCTGTCCATTCAATTGAAGTTGTTGCCATAATTAATCCAATTTAAGAAATATTTTAGTTGGGTCTTTACGATAATCCTTAAAATTTAGATAAAAGGCTCCTTTTCTTGCATCGGTACCATTTGAATTTTTTGAAGTAAGACGATTTTGGGTTTGCCAATCCTTTAACATTTGAACAGCATGACAAGTTCTAAATCCTCTAACTATTGTAAAATAGTAAGTTTCAGCATTACATCGAGCTCGGTGCTTTAAAAAAGACTCTAACTCCTCTTTGAATCTGCTAATATTAGGCAGTTTTGTTAATTCGCTAAATAATGAATTCTCTGGCTGAAAAGTCCAGCCTCTTCCTTCCTCTTCATCTAGTTTCCATTTTGCTTCTAACATTTTTTCAAAACCAAGAATATGGCTAGTAAAGAAAAATAAACAGAAAAACTGTCCCTTATCGCGAGTGATTATGAACGAATCAACAAATCTCGAACTATTAAAATAATCTCTAAATGCAATTTTTAGATTTTCAATAAAAGCAATGCCAGTAGAAGACTTCGGCCACTTCTCTTCAGGCAATAATTCAGAAATAAATGCTTTTAAACTTTCTGGAGTTTCCTTTTCATGAAACCTAAACATAAACTGCGTAGGCAAAAATAGAAGCACCTCGACATTCTCTGAAAAGAGCAATTCTTCAATATCTTTAATATGGATATCCTTGTAGCCATAGGGATCAATAAAAACAAATGCTTTCTGTTTTTGTAAAGATTTAAATTGATCCGATAGGGATGGTATTAAATCCTGATAATCGTTATTTGAATATTGAATACTTATTCTATCTAGATTCTTGTCATCAATTTGCTGGATACTGCTTTCAAGATTTCTGATTTTAGATTCATCCAAGTCGTTAAAAAGACAATGAAATCTTGTATTATTTTGATTGTTTTCCAAAACTTCAAGTAAAACATCAAGAATTATAATTGGACTTCCTTTTCCTTCATTATCATAAATCCCTTCTCCGCAAAACAAATCATAGAGATAAACCTCTTCAACGTATTCAGAGTGATTTAAAATTGTAAGATATCTTATTAAATATAGCCTGAGCAACTCAATCTTGACTTCAGAATGCTCAAGAAGAGTTCTTTGAGATATTTTAAGACTCATGTTGGGTATAGTTGGGTTTTAAGGACATGGCTTTGACCTAAGTCAAACGAAAGGTATTAAATATCTGGGAATTAGTCAATAACTTAGTATGATACTTTCTGTATTACCTGGTCCCAAATAACCTGGGGGATAATGGGGTTCTGTTTTAATAGAAGTTTCTTCAATTCAGTCGACACATTCAAATAGAAGTCTGTTGACTCATATCGAATAAAATCCTAACTTTGATTAAACCCTCAACCCATCTAGCCATGGATGAAAGATTAGTGAACTTCAAGAAGCTTCTCAACAAAGTTGAAAAGAAATACTTCGAGGAGAGAAAAGACTCCGATTTCAATAAAAGCAAACTTGTTCCTTTTATATCAGAGATGGACACTACTAATCTTGTCGGTGATCAGCTGGTTTGGTTGAATTGATTAAACGAAAACCCTAACAAAATGGAATTTAATCTGCATAGTTTTTTTCTTAATACACCATTATATACTCCTATTATTATTGCCAGTTCTGGTGACAAATCTGTTCTATCAAGAATATTTTTTGAGAGAAGTGGTATTAGGGAATTTGAAGGATATAATCCAATTTCAAAAATTACTACTACATATCAAATGGCTACAGGTTTTGCACCTGCAGATGATTATTTTTTTAATTTTGGTGGAATCCAGCTATTAAAAATTAAATGTAAAAGAACTGATGTTCACTTTAGTTTCCTTATAAAATGGGAACCGGACCAAAATAAAATTATGAAAATTGGTCAATTTCCTTCAGTCGCAGATTTTCATATTGACGAGATAAAGCAATACAAGAAAGTTCTGTCAGAAGATAAGCTTAGAGAAATTACAAAAGCAATAGGCCTTGCAGCAAATGGAGTTGGTATTGGCTCATTTGTATATCTCAGACGTGTATTTGAACATTTGATTGATGAAGCTTATAAAATTGCATTATCCGATAGTGCAATTACTTTTGATAAATTTCAGAAAGCAAGGATGGATGAAAAAATTAAATTATTGAGTGATTACCTTCCTGATTTCTTAGTTAAAAATAAGGGAATGTATTCAATATTAAGCATTGGAATACACGCATTACAGGAGGAAGACTGTTTAGCACATTTTGATACATTAAGAGTAGGAATTGAAATAATCCTTGATGAGAAACTTGAAGAGTTTAAAAAGAAAGAGAAAATTGAAGCTGCAAAAAAGAAACTTGCAAAAATAAAATCAGAGATAAAAAAATAACCTATTACAATGTAATGGAAAATAATCTACAGTTTTAAATTTATAAGAAATGGCAATATTTCAAATAGGAAAAGCCGATAACCTTGAGGTAATAAAGGAGAATCCATTCAAGTTAGAAAAGGATATTCAATCACTAACAGAAAAGAATCTTTCAATAATTTTTGGACTGGAATGTGTTAAATCTGAATGTGCATTAAATAATTTTAGATTAGATACATTAGCATTTGATAATGATTCAAAGGCATTTGTAATTATAGAATACAAACGTGATAAGAATTTTAGTGTAATAGATCAAGGATATGCCTATCTCTCATTACTGCTAAATAATAAAGCTGATTTTATATTGGAGTACAATGAGAATTTAAAAGGGACATTAAAAAGGGATGATATTGAATGGTCTCAGTCTAGAGTACTATTTGTTGCTCCTTCATTTACAACTTATCAAAAAGAGGCAATTAATTTCAAGGATTTACCGATAGAACTTTGGGAAGTTAAACGGTATAACAACCAAACTGTCAATTATAATCAAATCAAGACTCCTGGCTCACAAGAAAGTATTAAGACTATTAGCCGAGAAGATGATACAGTTGATAAGGTTACAAAGGAAATAAAAGTCTATACAGAATCAGAGCATCTCATAAAAGGATCTGAATTAACTAGAGAATTATATGAGACTCTAAAAAATGCCATTCTAAATCTTGATGATCTAGAATTGAAACCGAAGAAAAAATATATTGGATTCATTGCAAATTCAAATGTAGTGGATGTTCATATTCAAAAGAAAACATTAAAAATGTGGATTAATTTACATAAGGGATTTCTTGACGATCCAAAAAAATTAGCAAGAGATGTTTCTGAGATTGGGCATTGGGGAAATGGTGATTATGAAATTTTAATGACCTCAGAAGATGAAATAGATTACATACTAACACTGATAAAACAGTCATTGGTAAAGAATAAAAAGTAGTAACAATATAAAAATATTTAAATGGACATTACTCTAATTATCATTTCAGGCATTAATCTAATTGGTGTAATCATTATTCTAGTACAGCTATAAAGAATTTAAGATTTAGCAAAGCACAAAAGGAGTATTATGAATTAACCAGCGTAACAAATTACAGAGATAATATCATAGCTTTTAAGGAAACCTCAGACTTATTTAATGAAAAGTTAATTACAACTATTAAAAATCTGAAAGCAGTTACTGAAGAACGTGACGATCTTATAAGAGAAAATCAAAAGTTGCAGGAACCTAAAGCGTTTGCTAAACCATTAAAAGTTGTAAAGCATGCTAAAGCTATAAAACCTGCAACAGCGAAAAGAGAAGAAAGACATTCCATACCAACCTCATATATAATTGACGAGTCTGATGAGTTGTTTAGTCTAAACTCCAAAATAAGTGAAAGACTACTAGGTATACTTGGTGATGTTCCTCCATTGGATGCTCTTAAACTGGGGTTTTCAGAATATTTAATTGAACTTGCAAAAAAGGCAGACGAGCACCAAGACGATAACTAATTGTGTACAATAATTCAGTTCCGTTAAAATAGTCGGGAGTCGTTTAACAAAATCAATTACCTATCCTTCTTAAGGAAAACTATATTAATAATAGATATAGGCAAAGAGCTTTAATCTTTTGACCATGTTCTCAATGCACGTGCAAATTCACTTTCAAAGATTTCATTTTTATATGTCTTCTCTAACCAATCAGCAATCCAAATAAAATCAATTACATTTTCTTCTTTATCCTTTTTCGATGGTTGGACATATATAATTTCAAGTCCTTGATTCTTCCCAGTATAATGCTCTCTATTATCAATAAATCCATATTCTCTTAATTTATTCAATAGGTGATTATACTTTTCTTTATAGGTACTGACTTTAGCAATTTGTTGTATTCCATTAATTAACTTCTCCGTACTGACACTTTTTGCTTGAATAAGATATTTGTCCTGGTTGTCTCTTCTTGATCCAGAATCAGTCTTAAATTCTATTAGATAATTGATATGATACTCACCGATGGCAAAGAAATCTACCTTATATGATCTATCTGCATAGTTAGTTCCTTCATGTTCTGGCCTTACAGTACCAAGTCTTATGGGTAGTTCTGGTATGATTCCTTCAATACCTGCCTTTAAATAGTCTTCTAAGATTGGTTTGAGATAATAACCTATCAGACTATCAATCCTGGGTTCTGCTTTATATGCTGGAAGTTTCTTCCAGTCTATCATCATTTGAAAATAATCTTTCCAATTCATTTGCTTAAATTAAAATATAGAAATACTAATATTATTTCTTCTTAGCCTTCTTTATTTCTTTTAACAAAGGCATTGTATACTCATTATACAATTCAAATAAATATTCTATTCGAGTTGTTTCATTTGTGAAAGCCTGAGGACGATAACATAAATCAACTGCTTTATCCAATGCTTGGTGTGCCTTTACTAATTTTGGTGGCATCGTAAGTGGATCATATAAATCTGCCAGGCTACTTTCATGAAATTCTGATCTTACATCTAAAACTTTTTGAGCCTTTTGCTCAACGGCCTTTTTATTTTTTTCACTTGGGTCTTTTGGCCAAGGAAAATTATTGTAAACTATAGTGTTTGAATAGCTAAAATCACTTTTTAATCTTCCTGCTACATTTTCAACCCAGTTCATGTGAGCCTTTGACATTAAAATCCCAAAGGAATAAATATTTGCATTTTGCATTGCAAAAACTTTGTCTGTAATAATATTTTCTTTCCCCACGTAGCCAATAGGAATATACTTTCTTCTTTGAGAACTGACTTTTGGTATTAAAATGAAATCTGTAACTGGTTGCCTTTCCTCTCCATATAAAGAAGGAAATTTCGCCATTTCCTTTGTATTTGCTCTATTACTTTTTTGCCTAAAATCTTTAACACCTTTCAATCTTTCCTGTAAAATTACAGACTTTTTTAGCGTTTCCGGTTTAATATGTTTTAACCAAAAGCACCATCTTTCTTTATTATTAATGTACTCATATGAGCTCAAAAATCTCTTAATGTAACCAGTAATATATGGTTCGTTTTTTACAATTTCCCGTTTCTCTTCTGGACTTAAAATCAAAAACCCCCCATCTAAAAAAGCGCTTCCGACACCTATTTTTGGTGAAGTACAAATAGGGTTGCTTCTTTTTTCAAGAAATACTGTAGGAGAGCTAGTTAAGTACTGATTAATATTTTTCACTTTTCTTTCTACTGGATCACCCTTGCCATTTTCATATTCATAAAGCAGTTTGTTTTTGTTATTCTTGACTGAAAAACATACTATTACTACATGCACCGCAGCATTACCCTTAGCTTTGTTTTTCCAGATAAATGTTCTGTGGGCAAAATTGATATGTATGGCCATATTGATTAATAATTCTCGCCATAAAACATTTGCCTGTTCTCCTTGAGAAATAGAGTTTGTAGAAACAAATCCAACTTCAATTTGTGTGCCTATTATATAATTTGCAGCTTTTATATACCAACCTGATACATAGTCCAAATTACCATACCCTTTAGTCCCAGAGAATACTAAAGCCATATCTTCTTTTTGCTCAACACTTTGGTAGGCTGTCCCATAAAAAGGGGGATTACCAAGAATAAAACTCAATTCCGTTTTCGGAATTATATCTTCCCATTTGATTCGTAGTGCATTCCCATTAACAATAGTAGCAGATTTCTTAAGTGGCAATCGTGCATAGTACTTACCAAATATTTCTGAAAATAATAGGTTCATTTGGTGGTCCATGAGCCAAAGAGCAACTTCTGCTATTCTAGCTGGGAATTCATCATATTCAATACCAAAGAACTGATCAACATCAACATTCAATATCTGTTCGACATCAAATACTTGCTGATCTCCATATAGTTCTTTAAGCACTTTTAATTCAAGCAGACGCAATTCACGGTAAGTAATAATCAGAAAGTTACCACATCCACATGCTGGGTCAAGAAATTTAAGCGCACCAAGTCTCTGGTGAAATTCTTTTAGCTTGTTTTTATTGCTTTTTACTTTCTTAAATTCATTAAGTAAATCATCCAGAAAAAGGGGTTTAATAAGTTTTAGTATGTTCTTCTCTGATGTATAATGAGCCCCTAAATTTCTTCTTTCTTCAGGATTCATTACACTTTGGAACATGCTTCCGAAAATAGCGGGAGATATTTTGCCCCAATCCAAAGCGCCACACTCTAAAAGCATTACACGCATTCTAGAATTAAATGCTGCGATAGGTAATGCTTCTTCAAAGAGTTTTCCATTCACATAAGGGAAAGCAGCTAACTGTTCGTCTAGATTTTTAAGCCTTTTCTCTTCTGGAGTATTAAGCACTTGAAAGAATTGAGCTAGCAAAGCGCCCAGGTCACTACCATCTTCATTTGTTCTAATCTCTATGAAGTCTTTGAATAGATCTTTTTCGAATATCCCTGTATCATCAGCAAAAAGGCAGAATAATAACCTTACTAAAAAAATCTCCAATTGATGGCCTTCATAACCTTCTTCCTTTAATTGATCATGAAGAGTCCCCATTAATTCTGCTGCTTTGATATTTACTGGGTCCTCATCTTTAAAAGATCTTTTTTGATAACCAGCAATAAATCCAAACAGCTTAATATTCTTATGGAATTCTCCTATGGTAAATTCATGTTCAGCTTTTTCATCAAGATCATATAACCTAAATCTCTCAAAGTCCGAAACCAGCACATACTTGGGTAATTCATGTTCTTTCAGTCCATAAAAATAATCTGTAGCTTGAGTATATGCTGCCCCTAAATCTTTCCCTTTTGACTTATGTTCTACTAGTAATGTCCCTTTCCAAAATAAATCTATAAAACCTTGTTTGTTATCAAGTTTCTTAACTGGTTCTTCAAAGGTTGCGAGCCTTCTTCGTGAAATTCCAAAAACATTAAAGAAGTCATTCCAGAATGAGTCTTTCTCAGCTCGCTCTCTGGTTTCATCTTCCCATTCCTTTGTGAACTTTAATGCTCTGTCTTTTATTTCATTCCAGCTTAGTGCCATTATCTCCTAATTATTGAATTAATTTTCTCTTACATCTCTCTATTCTTTTCTCCCAATCACCATTCCAGCCTTGATTCAAAGCTTCTGTTGATAATTCAATTGCTGAATTATAGTTCCCATTCTTTTCTTCAATTATTGCTAATTGTTTAAACCCAGAATGAGATGGCAGGAAACCATCATTATATTCTTTTATCATGGCTTCTTTAACGCCTGGAGCAATCTCTATCTGCTTTTTACAAAATTCTATTGCTTGATTTAAAGCCTCCGAACTACTTTCACGTTCTTTATAATTTATATTTATTTGAGCCAAATAGTAAAAATGAAGATCTAATATATTGCCTGAATCATTTGCAAATTCTCCAGCCTTTGTAATTATTTTTCTTGCTATGTTGCGATCATTTTGATTATCAAACCAACCCGAAAGAATAGTTAAGAATTTTAATTCAGAATGGCTTGATTCATAGATGTTATAATATAGCAAACTTTCAGGACCACTCATTCCCAATGGCTGATAAGTCTTAAGAATTTTAACTTTTTCCTCATCTGAAAATTCAGATTCCCACCACTCTGAGAGGCCAAAATATCCGATTAGACCTTTATGTCTTTTCTGTTTTACTGATTTATTAAATAACCCCATTATTCTTTATAGTAGAGTATATCATTAATAAAGTTAAACAAAACTTGGGAACCTGGGGCTTGACTATCTAAAAACTTTATTCATATTAGTCCATAGCATGTATAATCATATCATGAAGGACACTTAGTCCTTTTAATCCTATTCCATGTCCACTCTGAAAAAAATTTGATAAGAATACAGGGATGACATTTTTATTAATTTGGATTCTACCATAGTATACCTCTTCTTTGCCTTTGCCCAATTTCCTTCCGACAAACGGGTTCAAGATCTCAAAATATTCCTCGAAAAATCTCTTTTTAGTATGCCTGTCACCTATACCAATTATGACTTTTGTTTCAGATTCTCTGTTGAATACATTGTATAGGATTTTTGAGCGATCGTTCCTCAGGTTACAGTGGTAATCATCAATGTGATTCTTTGAAAACTTAAATGCACTATAGTAATGCTCCCAGTTGAATTTTTCATTTATCTCATGGTAGATTGAATATTGAAGACTTTCATTAGCCCTTGGGAGTGGTCTGTAATCAATTAGTACAGACCTGTAATTGAAATCCTGCTCATTTTCATGGTAAAGCTGATGAATTTTATAATCCCTTATTTTTTCATATACTTCTGGATCCTCTCCTCTAGTCAAGAATAAATTATCAGAATATACGTAATTTAATTTAAGCATTAATCTTGAACAGAATTCTAAGAAAGGACTTGTAGTATCCTCATCTCCGGCTTGATCCAGGTAATAACCATTTTCCATATGGAGCCCATCTATGGCTTTTCCCTTCTCCCAAAAATCAACTATTCTTCTTTTCAGTTCTCTTCTAATTTCACCTCCCCCAAGACCTTCCTCATTTCCTAGAAAGAGAACATTTGCTGATTCAAAATTGCCATATCCACAAAATCGAATTAATTTGTCAATAGCATCCATTTCAAGGTATTTTCATTCATTTAAGAATTTCTCTATACTCTCCTTACATGTTTCTTCATCGTCAAATAAAAAGATAGTATTATCATGATGAACGAAGTATTTTTTATTTGATTTCTTCTGATATGCACTGTATTTCTCACCAGTGCTAAGTTGTATTTCAAATTCTTTGAAAGAGCCCATTTTAATTGAGTATCCGTTTCTGGTATACTTGAATTCAGTAATTCTAACCTTAGGTTTTCCAACTTTCTTAGGAAGGTATTTTTTTTCTAAATAATTCGACACTAAGTTGACTGTATTTAGTCCTGCTTTAAATTTGCTCTCATTTATTAGCAAAGCATATTCTCTTTTACCGTCAACCTTTAGCGCTAAAATATTTTCATCAAAAAAACCATGTCGGAACAAATATGATTCGTCTTTTAAATCAATTAAAATTGAGTTCTGGTCTATTTGCTCCCATTTTGCCTTGTCAACCTTGCCATTTATCGCTATCAAAAGTTCGCCAGCTGATCTGAATATATATACTGTTTTTGATTGTGTTAGCTCATCCAGTACTACCCAATGCAAATTTGTTAACATTGTGAGATTATCAAGTCTTTGAGAAAACCTCTTAATTTTTGGAATTATATCCGCAACATATGTTCTCATATTATTACTGTTATTGCAATGATGGTATTAACAATGCTGGCGAATCTGGTTATTAGTTATTGCTATGTCTAAAGGTATGAATTACATTGGGAACTTGGGATCGGACTTCTTAAAAACTTTGAAATCAGAATACCTAAAAGCTATACATACTAGTAGTATATACCCTATATCTGAAATTACTTTCTTCAATACCCAACCCCAATCTCCCAAGTATAAGTGGATAATATGTATCATGTTACCATTAGATGATACAATGTGTCCTTGTATTCTTGTATCCCATTTTTTAAACCTATCAGTACTTATCTATTCATTTCATATGCCTTTCTTGCTGCCAGGACTTTGTTGTGTGTGTTAAGGTTCTCCTTGTAGAACAATTGATTTCTTCGTAACTTTCTGATATTCTCGAAAATAGGTAAATATCCATTTAACCTACTATAATACAGCTATGGGCTGGATTCTTATAAGCTACATCTGGATTGGGAGTGTCATTGCGACTGTGATCATCGTAAAGGTCTTCATGCCCGAGGATGGTTTTTCAATTGAAGAAATCAAGGAAGATAGAGCAATGAAGTTAAGGAGATATATAATAGCTCCCCCAGCAATAATATGCCTATGGCCAATTGTTCTTTTCTTCATTATTTACATGCCATATCATGACAAATGGTGGGCAAGGAAACAAGCAGTTAAGCAAATGAAGAAATATATTTATGAATCCAAGACAAAGAAAACGTTGAGTTAATTTGCAAAAGTTATCAAACCAAAATCCAATCTAAAATAAAAGAGTTATGGAAAATCTTGTATGGCTGCTTATTACAATTCTAATTATTGTTATAATTGTCAGGCAGGATAGGGCAGGAAGAAATAGAGATAGGGATGAGGAAGGAAATCCAATTCGGCAAAGAAACTATTATTTAATCAAAGCATATTCACTCATTTCACATAATTTCTACTCTGAATATATAAAAGAAAACAAAGAAGAATCAATAAAATTAGCAAATGAATTAACACGCGACAAAAGGATTGATGGACGAGTCGGGTATGAGAAAGTCGAAGTTTATTATCATTATCATTCTATTGATCTAATTTATGAAGCTAAAACCAAGTATAGAATAAACATTGATAAGCTTGATGGATTCAATATTGATAAATATCCTGGCGAACTTAGTGATTTCGGTATTCATGAACTTCCGGATTTAAATCAAATTGGTAAACTATATTTACTGCTTACAAGCGGTGAAGAATTATTGGTGGAAAATCCTAGTTACTCACTTCAGGATAATTCTCTATATGGTCAATTTATAAGCAATATGAACCTTAATAGAATCCAACAAAGTCAAGATTATAGAATAATACCTATGAAAATTATTGATAAAATTCTTGACTCAAAGAAGAAAAGAAAGAGCTATATAAAACTATAATTTGATAATACCATCATCTTTTACTACAGTACTATCTTTCAATCCCATTTCAAACCAATAAAAAAGGAGTCAGACTAATTAAGATCTAACTCCTTCTCTTTCAACTGTGGGCCCACCTGGGCTCGAACCAGGCCCCCCCTAATTATGAGTTAGGGGTAAATGTAAAAACACCGTGATTTAAATAAAGTCTTTGTTCCTAACTCAATCTGCCAAGTATAAAGTCATAAACTATACTTAGTAATATGACAGATCCCCCAGTTGTGGTAATTATATAAGCCCCCGGTCTTTCTAGGTATATATAAACTACCCCCCCTTGATTGTACTCTGAAATTTTCCATAGTAGGTAATAATTATTTCATCTATATATCCAAGCGCGTCTATAGTACCTAATCAGCAACCCCCTACCGTTCCGGGTGGGGAAAATCCCCGGTACCCTTTTAATCATTTAAATATTTCAATTATGGTAACAATTGTAGATGTGCAAAAGCGAAAGAAGAATACTTCTGGTAAAAGGAAGAAAGGACAAGAGGAATTCAATGTCCTGATTCTTCAAGGAGATCTCGAAACTGTCATTTCGAAAGAGACTGGCAGACCCTACTTAACTGCAAAGAAAACTTCAATTCCTTGCACGTTTGATGAAGCTTTTGCGAAGACACTCATCGGACAACAACTACCTGGGGAAATACTCAAACAGGATGTAGATGCCTATGAGTATACCATACCAGGTACTAATGAGAAGATCACGCTCAATCACTCTTATGTCTATTCTTCAACTCCTGTAGGGATGGAAGAGAAAGTAATGGCTTAGGAAGAGTAGATTGGCAATTAAGGGAGGTAGCAATATCTCCCTTTTTTCATTTAAGATCACTGTTTAAATACCTGCAAACTATGAATGAAGAAGAAAAGAAGAAGTACATCGATGAGCTCTTCAAAGTATGCAGATCTGATAGCATACTGATCCTAAATAAAGACGGTTCAATAGACCGAATCTATTGCCCATTTGCAGTAGTTGTAATCAATGATGTCCCAGGACTAAAGAAATGGGATATTGAACATGTAACAGCTGTCAAAATGGATCTTAAGCTTATAGAGATCTACATTGTTAAAGGGAATGCATACTACTATTTTAACTTCTTTCTATGGGTAGATGACAATTAGCCTAGTATAGATAATCTATAACATTGGTTGTTGGCTGTTGGTCTTTGGTAGTCAACAATTACTGTTGGTGAATTAGCAGGTTAAGCGGTGTTCGGGTTGCTCTCTTTGTGTTGCATGCCACCCCTAAGGAATCAGTACAATGCAACAAAAACACAACCCTCACGGAGAGTTTATGCTCGCCTGCTTGCAGTCAGTTTACGAGGCAATCGCAGGGTGATTAAAAATCAACTTTGTTTGATACATCAAGTGCCTTCACTCTATGCCAACCCATGACTTGCTTTAATCAAACTAAAGTAAACCCTGCTTTACTTGCCTAAACTAACTGCGCTCGCGGCGGCTCACCCCACTAGCCATCCCACAAGTGAATACAAACAATTAAAATCAAACATTATGAATGAAACAGACAGGATATTTAAAGCTTCAGAAGTTAAACTAACATATAAGAACAAAGTAAAAGCATCAGATAGATATCATATAAAAGGACCAAATGATGCAGCAACCATATTCCTGGAGATATGGGATGCTGACACCATGGATCATATAGAGGAGGTAAAAATACTACTACTTAACAGGGCACACCATATCCTGGGTATTGCTACTATTTCGAAAGGAGGTGTTACAGGATCTATCATAGACACAAAAGTTGTGTTGCAGTACGCCCTTAAGGCAAATGCAACTGCAATAATTATGGCACATAACCATCCAAGTGGTAATCTGAAGCCAAGTGAAGCGGACAGAAGGATTACTGATAGGTTAAGGACAGCACTTGAAGCTATTGACGTAAACTTACTGGACCATATAATCATCAATTCTGATAAGGAGTTTGAACCTATTGAGTGAGGAATTTTAACCACAAGTTCGCTCAGTTAAATATAATTTCCGTAATTTTATTGAGAATCAATACTTGATAATATAAGGAAATAGAATAAAAACATACTGAAGCGTTACTTATTGCTCTCGCAAGAAATCTGACAATTTCAAAAAGATACATGCAAAAAGATAATGCTTCACGCCGGTACGGCGTGGGGCTACTTGTGTGTGTCTTGGGTTTGTCAGAACCTCTTGCGTGGATAAGTTTAGTTCCACGCTTTTTTTATGAGTGACATTTAATAAAACCAAATATCATGAAACGTATAATTATCTCAACGATTCTTTTTAGTATTCTAATAACCTTGCATTCACAAATCGAAATAAAGAAAAATGTATTCCTCTATAAGGATCCTGCAATTGAAAGTCTCGAAACAGATACCATTATCCTTATTCATAATGATCCGGAGCTAAGTGGAGTATATGCTAAAATACTATCAAATTACGGATATGAAGTAATTAGATTCTTTGATTTATTTCCTCCAATAAGGGAGTATACACAAGAAGAAATAAATACAAAACTATTGGAACAATCTTACGACGTTATTATGGAAATTGATTTTAAAAGCATAGACGAGCGGAATTATAACACAGGTAGTGCCGGAGCTGTTACAAAAGATATTGCAATCTATTCTAGTGCAGAAAAATCCTATATTAAGAAACTGACTTTATTAATTACAATAAAAGAGAATCTTACCAGTGATCCCTGGTTTGTTGTTGAATCAACAGAAAAGGGAGGAAGCACTGTATCTACTGTAAAAAATGTATCTAGAGCAGCTCTTTCAAAAGCAATTAAAGCACTAGAAAAGAACGGCTATCTCAAATAATAACCCTCTTATCAAAACCATATGATAACAAATAGATTACTAGCACTAATAGTTTCTATTTCCACAGTTATATCATGTTATCCTCAAGATGTTCAATTTGATTTCAGAAAAACTTCATGGGGAATGTCAATGAAGGAAGTAGAAGAATCTGAAGGATTAGAACCAAAATTCAAAGGTATAAATCCAGGAACAAAAGAACTAAACCTTGTATATGATATAGCTTTCGAAAAAAGAAATGTTGAACTTTATTATTACTTCGATAATGGGATACTTTCAGGTGCTGAATATATGATTGATTGGGGTTATTGGCAAGATAATAAGGCAAACCATTCAATTGATTATAGATTGCATAGTCTTACTTCAATATTTAGATCTCTTGAAAATAAGGGTTTCCAGCCATTTGGGAAATGGTATTTCTCTCAGGGTTACTATTCAAACTATAAGTCATTCACAGATTGTCAAAACTATAGTACAGGCACGTTCACCTATAGCAATGAGAACATTGAAAAGTTAAAGAATTGTCTTGCCTCTGCGATGAGGAATCCAATTATAAAAAGTAAGGCAATAGTGGGAATGACATATTCAACTGAGAGAACACGAACATATCTCCATTTACCCACTAAAGACTATGATTTAGAGATGTATCATTCAAGAATTGGATGGATTAGTTTCTACAGTAAAGTAAATAATGATGCCTTTTAAGTAGAGTTAACTATATTCAGGATGATTATTTTGGGCGATTAAGATCGGTTGAAACCAGTCACTATTCAAAGTTTGAGATGAATATGGGAATAGCTTTAATCAAAGGATTAGCCTTATTTGCGTTTATAGTATTTATCTCCTTAGTTCTCTATTTTTTAATTAGGCCCAGAAGCAAATCCACCCAATAGGTATATAACCAACCCTATTCCCAATTTCCCATGTCATTCAGGCATGTATATCTATTATAATATAATAGCTATCATATTGTATATCAACCTATTGCAACATGTCAGACATGCGTTTTAAGGCCCCGTAGAGGCCCGTAGAGCGACTTTCTCATATTCACCAAGCAACCCTTCGCTTTTTATCAGGTGTTGTTAAACGGCTTGTAATCAGCCTTATACGGCGTTTTTCATAAATCTATAGCTTATAGCCCTTTGTGTATCAATACATTAACCCTTCTTGGGAGATGCTGGGGGCTTCATTTTTAATTAGTATTAATCATTAAAACTTGTATTATGGAACCATTTATTGTTGTTGCAGTATTCTTTGTTTGCTATTTCCTTGTAGTCTATGGCTTTTACCTTAGAAGGAAGAGATTGGAGAAACAAGAAGCAAGGTTAAATACCAAATCTTATGTTGAAGACCTTTTTGAGATCCAGGATCTAATGGGGCAAAATGAGTCAGCAAACGGCATGATCCCAAAAGGGGAAGGACCATTTGGTTTATGTAAAGAGAATCCTATACCCGTTAAGGGTGTACTTGGGGAAATCTCCTATTTGTCAAGACTACGAACTATGGAAGATATAAAGATTCAATATGTAAGGAAGGGAAGTACAAGAGCACACAATATCAATCATCCGGTAGATATATATGAGATTGCTATAGATAATGAAGCAATATGCATATTATATTTATGCCCATACTATAAAGACATCTCATCAATTGCACCTGAAGGATTTGACTTAATTACTTAGGAGAAAAACTCATCCAGGCAATTAAACGTCAATTTGAATCTTCCTTCCGCTAGCTTGACCAGTCTCAATAACATCCTTGATACACACTTTCATTCCATAAATTATTCATAACTTTATTTATTAATCCCAGCAATTATGAAAAATCTAGTTATAACATTAGTTGTATTACTACTATGTAGTCAAACTTTTGCTCAAGCACCGAATGCTTTTAATTATCAAGCCGTTCTAAGAGATTCTAATAATGAAGTATTAGTTGATAAAAATGTCAGTCTCAGAATCAATATTGTAAAAGGAAGCGAAAGTGGGGATCCTGTTTTTACTGAAATATTTCTCAAGAATTCAGGAAAGAATGGACTTATTAACCTTGTCATTGGCGAGGGAAATATAATTCTGGGAAGTATTGGGGAAATAGATTGGGGAATTGATAGTTATTTTCTACAAGTTGACGTTGATTCTGAGGGAGGATCAGATTATGTTAACCTAGGGGAATCAAAATTACTATCTGTTCCTTATGCATTATATGCAGCGAGTTCTGGTGAAACAGCTACTGTACCAAATCTATCGGTTACGTATGAAACTATTAAACCAACATGCTATGGTAATACTGATGGATCAATTCTTCTTAGTGTAATTGGAGGAAGAACACCCTATTCAATTGAGTGGTCAAATGGAAGTACGAGTAACTCACTTGAAAACGTTCCAGCTGGATCATATACCGTTACCATTACAGAAAACAATGGTCAATTTATTAATAGAATTATCAATCTTCTCGAACCTCAACCGGTTACTATTAGTTTTAATAAACAAGATATTACTTGCAATGGTTTAACAGATGGGCAGATAAATGCAAATGTTTATGGAGGCAATGGAGCTTTTACTTACATATGGAATAATGGAGAGTCAACTCGGGATATAATTAATCTTACAGCCGGGACTTATTCTCTAACAGCTACAGATCAGTTGGGATGTACCAATCAAAATGAGGTTTCAATTCAAGAGCCATCTACAATAAGTATTCAAAGTACAATTACAAATGTTAAATGTTTTGGTGAAAATACAGGCGCAATTACCCTTGAAGTAACTGGCGGTACGGTGCCGTATTTGTATAGTTCAGATCATGGAGTTGTCACCTCAATCCCAACCTTCTCTGATTTAGAAGCTGGCGATTATGAAATAACTGTCATGGATAAAAATACTTGTAACATAAAGAATACATACACTATTATACCCGAAAGTCCAGAAATTATTGTAAACGCAAACATTACAGATATGGATTGCAAAGGAGATAGTTCTGGATCTATTGTCCTTGATGTAAGCGGAGGTGTTAGTCCATATACTTATTCATGGTCTAACGCTGAAACAACAAAAGACATTACTGATTTGCCAGGAGGGTCTTACACTGTTTTAGTTTCTGATAATGAAGAGTGTAACACTAATAAAACTTTTAGTGTTTTTGAACCTACAACAATCCTTGAAGCAACTTATACAGTTTCAGATGAATTTAAAAATGAAAGTGATGGTGCTATAGATTTATCAATGTCAGGAGGTAGTACCCCATATCAATATTCCTGGGATGAAGGATCCACAAGTGAAGATTTAATCAATATTTCTGCAGGAACTTATTCGGTTACGATTTCGGATAATTATGGATGCAAAATTTCAACCGCTATTAATGTTGAGAATATTGAAAGCGTTACGGATGTAGGTGGAAATGTTTATGATATTGTAAAAATTAATGATCAGATTTGGATGGCAGAAAACCTTAAATCAACAAAGTTTACTGATGGCTGGATAATAACTGATATAAAATACCCAGGCAACGATATAAACAATGTTGAAGTTTATGGCATCCTATATACAATATATGCTGTGCGTTCTGGTAAAATATGCCCGGAAGGGTGGAAGATGCCTAATAATACAAATTGGGATGAATTAATAGCCTATCTTAATGGCAATACTCTTGCAGGGGGATCGATGAAGGAAACGGGTACAACTACTTGGAAAGATCCAAATACAGGAGCTACAAATCAAAGTGGTTTCTCTGCAAGAGGAGCTGGATACTCTGGAAACAGTTTGTTAGAAATTGCAAACTTTTGGTCAGATCCAAATTATTATTTTGTTCTTAGATATGGTAGTCCTGTGATCGACGTAAATTCATCAAATTCTGGATATAATTCAATAAGGTGCATAAAAGAAACGTGGTAGAATTATAACAATTGTTTCAGTAGTGTTTCAGTAGACACCATGAAAAAAGCCGCTAACTTGTTGTTATTCAAGTCTAACGGCTCTTTCTCTAGTAGCGGGGACAGGACTCGAACCTGTGACCTTTGGGTTATGAGCCCAACGAGCTACCAACTGCTCCACCCCGCAATATTTTTCAAAGAATGGTTATTAGTCCAACGACTACTCCCGATATTTTATCGGGACTCCACCCCGCAATATCTTATATAAATAAATCCCTTAATTGCGGGTGCAAATATAGCAGATGTTTTGTGATTCTACAAATGTTTGGTGATTTAAAAAAAGCAGCATCGTCTGGGGTAAAAATTGTCTCTCATATTGATGAAACACCTATATGAAAAGAACCATATTTATATTGAGGAAGAATTACCTGGTAGGGTATTACTCTATAATTCCTTTTTCCCTGTATATCTCAATATATTTCTGATCCAGCTCTTCGGAGTCTTTATATTTAATCCTCATTTCATCAAGGTCCTTGTGTAGTTTTTTAACCACCTCTGCATAGGCAGGATCATTATAAACATTCTTCATCTCCATTGGATCATTCTTCCTGTTATACAATTCCCATTCGTCTACATTGTAGTAGAAATGTACAAGCTTGTATTCAGTAGTAACTATTCCATAGTGACGCTTGACCATGTGTACAGCTGGATATTCATAATAGTGATAATACACTGCATCCCTGTTCCAAGCTTTGATATCACCCTCCAACAATGGGACAAGACTCTCTCCCTGCATATCCTCAGGCGAATCAATACCGGCAACCTCCAGGAAGGTCTGTGCGAAATCCAGATTTTGCACCATTTCTTCACTAACAGATCCAGCTTCGATTACTTCAGGCCATTTCACCAGCAGTGGTGTCTTAAATGATTCGTCATAAATGAATCGTTTGTCGAACCATCCATGCTCTCCCAGGTAAAACCCCTGGTCAGAAGTGTATACAACGATTGTGTTTTCAGCCAATCCGCTCTCCTCCAGGTAGTCCAGCACTTTACCCACACCCTCATCAACGGCAGCAATTGTACCCAGGTAATCCTGCATGTAACGTTGATACCTCCAGCTCATCAAATCTTCCCTGGTCATGTTGGGATAATTCTTTTTAAACGCTTCATTGATGGGATCATAAACCTTATTCCATGCCTCCAGTTGTTCCGGAGTTGTTCTTTCCCTTACATTATGATTATAGGCCTTGATGTCCCAGTCTGATGTCGGAGGAATACCAAGTTCCTCAAGAATCTCTGGCTTTATCTTAGAATCTCCCGCCCAATTCATGTGGGTTAGCAGGTTCATCTCAGCTTTTTTAGCCGCCGATCCTCTTCCCTCATAATTATCAAAAAGTGTTTCTGGTTCGGGAAATGTCTTCTGTGTAAACTCCTTGTAATGACGTTCAGCAGGTAACCATTCACGGTGAGGTGCCTTATGCAAATACATCAATAGAAAGGGCTGATCCTCCTTGCGGTCATTCTTCAACCAATTCAACGTCTCCTCGGTAATCAAATCAGTGGTATACCCCTCCATTCTGACCAGACCCTCATTTTTAGTAATAAAATCGGGATTGTAATAATTCCCCTGTCCCGGCAAAATCTTGAATTGGTCGAAGCCCTTTGGATTGTTCCCAAAATGCAGTTTACCGAACATGGCTGTCTGATAGCCATTATCCTGGAGAATCTGCGGGAAGGTCACATTAGTCGTATCAAAAGGAAATCTATTGTCAACCTTGCCATTGATATGACTATGCTTCCCTGTTAGAATTACTGCCCTGGAAGGTGCGCAAATTGAATTGGTAACACAGGCATTATTAAAAAGCATACCTTCATTGGCAATCCTGTCGATATTTGGCGTCTCTATCAGTTTATCAGAATAGGCGCTGATGGCTTGGTAAGCATGGTCATCCGACATAATAAAAAGGATGTTAGGGGAAGTTTGTTTTTTTGCCGCTTTCTCTCCTGGCTGACATGAAACAAATGTACCCAGCGTAACAGTTAAAAGAAGAAGCTTGTTGTTGGTTTTCATTCTATCATTGCTTAGTTTTATGAAACAATTACCTCAAAAATACGTACAAATGTTTTAGAATAGCGCTAAATTTTTTTCTACCTTTAATAATCAATAAAAAACAAATGCCATGCCCAGAGTTTTTACACCTGTTGATATCACAAAGGAAGAACAAGAAATTCGCAAAGATTATTTTGATCGCCACACTCCGGTGATATACTGTAAAGATAAAACCCGTGAAGGGGAAAAGCTAAAAGTGAAAGTGAAGGTGGGAACTGAGTTCGCCCATCCCGATGATCCCAGCCACTATATCAGCTATATCCAATTGTGGAACCGTGAAACTTTCCTTGCTGCAACTCATTTCACCCCTGGTGTACTTGGAAATAAGTCCGGGTTTGTTGAAGTAGATTTTTACATAGTACCAGGACCAGTAAGCTTGAATTTATCTGCCATGTCGGTTTGCACCAATCACGGGTTGTGGCAAAGTGAATCAAAAGAGGTTAAGGTAGTAAAGTAAGCCTTCTTCCGCTAGGAAAGCTAGCAATTTGACCACAGGGAGAATTCCCTAACAATACGAGAACAATGAGCTCCTAACAGCGAACGAAGTGAATTAAAACACTGTATTAAACTCAGCTCCTAATTCTTCCAGTTCTTCTTCCTCTTCATAACCTGAAGTGCCGATAAAAGACAAAAATGCTATCTTCCATTCGCCTTCTACTTTTTCCATGAAACGAACCTGGCGACTGCCAATTTCCAGCACATTATCTTCTGTGGTATAAGTCCATGTTTCGGTGCATATTACATAGGCAGAATTATCATACACCTTTATCCTGTAATCATCTTTTGAGACAGTCACGCGTATATCTGTTAATGATCCGTTGTCACTGTTTGCCAGGTCGCTTTTAAAAAATGAATCAATCTTATTCCATCCTTCCATGTATACATGATTGTCGGCTCCTGAACTCAACCTGAAATTTAATGAATCATGAATAAAATATGATACTACTTTATCGTAATCATAATTAATGTATGCCTGGGTCTCATCATTAATGACCTTAATGATGGCAGCTTTTTCTGCTTCTTTGTCAATTGGTGCCTGACACGCGTTTAGAACCAGGATTGACAGTGCGATTAATACTAATCCCTTGATTTTCATGGCTTCCTGTTTTTAAGTGTATATGAAACGACTCTGATCCTTAAAAAAACCCTGATTGCAAGGTAGAGAATTGACACCTAAATGTCAATTTTTCAAAGGAAAACAAAATGATCAAAATTAAGTTGTTTTCACCCCCATTCAGTATCCTCTTCATTTATAGTAGTTTAATACACGGGGACATCCGCTCTTATTTTCTTTTGCTTTATGCTGATTTCCCAATACAAAATAAAGCGTAGTTTCTTTCATCCAAGGAAAAAGGAACCGGCTTGGGATTGGCCCTTGTAAAAGATCTTGTTGAAATACACCAGAGATCAGTTGCAGTACAAAGTAAACCGGGTAAAGGAACAACGATATCGTTCACTTTACCCGGAAACCATGAAATATAAACAGGTATTTAGCTGCTCTACTTTTACCCGAATATATATTTTTAAAAGCTTATTTCAATTAATCAAATTGATAGATCAAATTACGATAGCTTTCATCGCCGATACAAACAAATCCGTGTGATTTAAATCTCAGATCATTGTGAAATAGATCACTTTTTCATATCTTGCCTTCTCAATAAAAAACCATGTCTATTGAAACTATCACTTGTCTGAAATGTGATAAAGCTTCCTGTGCTGTATTGACTCTTGATGAGAATGAAGTACAGGAGTTGGAAAAACATACCAGCCACACAAATATGAGGGCAGGAGATTTGCTGCTCAGGCAAGGAGCGCCATTTCATTCAATTATTTACTTACGATCTGGTTATGTAAAGGAATTTGTCATAAATGATAACGGCCCTGACCAGATTGTGAAAATTATTAAACCCAAATCTTACATTGGACTACAAAGTCTGTTTTCCAGTAAAGAAAGTGCCTTTTCCTACCAATCGATTACTGATATTAAAATCTGCTACATAGAACAACACATATTCAGTTCCCGGATTGAGAATAATGGAAACTTCGCCCGGGAGATACTGGCTTCACTGAGCAATGAATCACTGGGTACACAAATGAGAATTCTAGGGTTAAATCAAAAGCAGATTTTTGGGAAAGTGGCCGACACAATACTATACATGGCCGAGCAAGTGTATGATAGCAAAGAGTTCGATTTAAAACTTTCACGCACTGAACTGGCTCAAATGATTGCATCCACAAGAGAAAGTGTTACAAAAGCGCTAATCTGGTTTCACCAGGAGGAAATGATTGAAATGAACAGAAACAGAATTAATATACTGGATAATGTTCGTTTAAAGGAGATTGCAAAAAAAGGATAAATTTTTAGTAGAAACTTCTTTTCATAAGCTGACCGTTGAATACCTCCCAGGTAGAAAAATAATATGTCATTCCCACCGAAATATAATTCATTCTGATCTGTTGCGAATAAGTGGAGGTAGAATTATTATAGGTAACCTCATAATTGAAAACCGGTAATTTTGTTAGATCTGTTGAAAGTGTTACACTCCAGTGAATGACGCCCAGTTGCTTTATTATTGACTTAATATAAACGCCTGCGTTTGCTGTAGTTACAAAAGAATTTTTGGTATAGTTCTCATTATCAAAGAAATAGGAATAAGAAAAATTCGCATCCTGCCTGGTAAGGTTTCGGTAACTCGAGAAATCTGCTCCAACAGAAACGCCAGCGAAGGGAGCAATTTCATAAAAAGGGTCACTGTCCGAGATCACTACAAAAGAAACATGTAAAGGAAGCTCCAGTGTATGATATTCACTGTGACCCCACAAGGAAATCTCTTCTCCCGACCGGTTCTCTTCATGAAGAAACCCAAACCGCTTTCGACTTAGATTCAACCCGGAAGTAAAACCCAGCCCACTCTCCAACTGGTAATCAACCTTTAAGCCGGTAGAATAATTAAAAATATCCTGAAATTTTGGTTTTGTCTCCTGAACAGCATCAAGCCGTGGAGCAAGATCGGTTAAACAAAGAAGCGACTCAACTGTAAATCCAATTCCGAATTTACCCTGGGCTGAAACCTCAAGTGTTACTATGACCAACAATAGCCACAAAAACAGTATTTTAATTGTTTGCTTCAATGCGACTTGAAAGTAATAATTTTTGATTTAATATCGATCATTCAGCGCGGTTTATTAGCTAATCAAACTGAATTATTTAAGCTCTGATCAAAATAATAAGCAGAATTTTTTGGTGGCATAAATGTTATATCTTTGTAGCAAGCAAGTCATTAAATATGAAACTATATATAGCAGATTCTGCTCAGGACAAAGATAATTTAATCCTTTTGGGCAGCACAACATCCGATTTTACGGTTTATTTTGATAGTAAGAATGAAGAAGATTATATCAAACAACGCATCAAATGTGATAAGGAAATTACGGTCATCAACCAGTATAAACGCAATGTAATTATCCTTGCACTGAAAGGTGATACCAAGACCCTTTTCGGGCAACTTGAAGCAGCAAGAAAAGCTGGATATTCAATTTATTCTTCACTGAAGGACCTGGAAATTTCTACTTTGAAAGTAAAAAATGCCGGGATAAGTTCCGACCAGGTATTGGCCTTTGCGGAAGGACTGGCACTTAGCGCTTACCACTTTACAAAATACTTGACAAAAAAAGATAAAAAGCCATTTGAAATTAAGGAGCTGGGCCTGGTTAGTGAAGATATAAGCGCAGAGAAACTTGACCACCTCAATGCAATGCTCAATGCTGTTGAATTTGCCAGGAACCTGGTAAATGAACCTTTGTCATACCTGACCGCTGAAAAACTAGCAGAAGAAATTAGCAAAGCCGGAAAAGAAACTGGTTTTAGTGCTGAAGTTTTTAATAAGAAGAAGATCGAATCACTCAGAATGGGTGGTTTACTGGCTGTCAATAAAGGGAGCATAGATCCACCAACATTCACTGTACTGGAGTGGAAGCCGGAAAATGCAAAGAATAAGAAACCATATATACTGGTTGGAAAAGGTATTGTTTACGATACCGGGGGCTTAAGCTTGAAGCCAACGAGTGACTCAATGGATTACATGAAATGCGATATGGGTGGTGCAGCGGCCGTGGCGGGGGCATTTCACGCTATTGCTGCTTCAAAGCTTCCAATTTGGGTAATTGGATTTATTCCGGCTACCGATAACAGACCAGATGGAAATGCATACGTACCTGGCGATATCATTGAGATGCATGATGGCTCAACAGTGGAAGTTTTAAATACCGATGCGGAGGGAAGAATGATCCTTGCTGATGCACTAAGCTATGCGAAACAGTATAAGCCAGAATTGGTTATTGAGCTTTCAACGCTGACCGGTGCAGCACACTTTGCCATCGGAAACTACGGTATCGTTGGAATGGGAAATGCACCTCTTGAAGTGATGAACTCACTTAAGAAGAGTGGTGAAAACACCTACGAAAGAATTGCAGAATTTCCATTCTGGGACGAATATGCAGAAATGCTAAAATCTGATATTGCCGATTTGAAGAATATTGGTGGAAAAGTTGGAGGTGCCATCACTGCAGGAAAATTCCTGGAGAAGTTTACCGATTATCCATACATACACCTGGATATTGCTGGTCCGGCATTCAATAAAACAGAAGATAATTACCGGGGAAAAGGGGGCAGCGGAGTCGGTGTAAGAATTCTGTTTGATTATTTTAAGCAGTTAACACGATAATTTCATACAATGAGTAAAAGAATTAAAATTGGCATCTCACATGGAGATGTAAATGGTATTAGTTACGAGGTGATCATCAAATCATTGATGGATAGCCGTATTCTGGATCTTTGTGTACCTATCATATATGGCTCACCAAAGGTGGCTGCATATCATAAAAAAGCACTGGAACTGGAAGATCTGAATATGAACAGTATCAGGAATGCCGGTGAAGCAAGCAATAAAAGAGTAAATATTATCAACTGTATTGACGAGGAGATACGTGTTGAATTAGGAAAATCGACAAAACAGGCAGGGGAGTCATCCTATCTCGCCCTGAAAACAGCTGTGGAAGATTTAAAAGAGAAAAATATTGATGCCCTTGTAACAGGACCTATTAATAAGCAAAATATTCAGAGTGAGGATTTCAAATATAGCGGGCATACTGAATACCTGGAAGAGGCGTTTGGTGTGAATGAAGTTATCATGCTCATGGTAAGTGACATTCTCAAGGTCGGGGTGGTTGCAGGTCATATTCCTATAGCGGATCTTACATCCTTTATTACAACTGAAAAAATTATATCAAAAATTACAACCCTTAACCACTCTCTTCAAAAAGACTTTGGCATCAGGAAACCAAAAATTGCCGTCCTCGGGTTGAATCCTCATGCCGGGGATGAAGGTTTGCTGGGAAGTGAAGAAAAAGAAGTCATTGAACCGGCTATAGAAAAGGTAAAGGCATCACATATCCTTGCTTTTGGTCCTTACCCTGCCGATGGCTTTTTTGGATCAGGCAAGTACACGAAATTTGATGCGGTCCTGGCCATGTATCATGACCAGGGACTGATACCATTTAAAACTATATCTGGGGATAATGGTGTCAATTACACTGCCGGATTACCAATCGTCAGAACCAGTCCGGCACACGGAACTGCCTATGAAATTGCAGGGAAAAATGAAGCATCTGAAGAGTCCTTTAGGAATGCTATTTACCTGGCCTGTGATATTATTAAAAATAGAGAGCTTTACAAAGAGATAAATGCAAATCCACTCGGCAGCAACAAAAGCATGGAAAATGCTAAAGATATGGATGCCAGGGACCTGGAAGAGTAATCTATTATAGTTAAGAGAAGAAATTGTCTCTTCTCCTTCGCCGTCACTTGCGCAACTAATTGATAATTTTTTCGGGATTACTTTTTAAGCGATCAAAGCTTTGTAATCATCAGCAGACATAAGCGAATCTGCCTCTGAAGCATCAGAAACCTTGACCTTGATCATCCAACCGTCACCAAAAGGATCGGTATTTACAACATCAGGCGTATCTTCAAGCAGGGTGTTAATTTCTATAACTTCACCTGATACAGGCATGAAAAGATCTGAAACAGTTTTTACTGCTTCAATTGTTCCGAAAGTGTCACCTGCGGCCAGTGTTTCACCCTCTGTTTCAAGCTCGACAAATACCACATCTCCTAATTCTCCTTGAGCGAAATCAGTAACGCCAACTGTTGCTACATCACCTTCAATAAGAACCCATTCGTGTTCCTTGGTATACTTCAAATTATCAGGTACGTTCATTTTATTTATGTATTTGGTTTTATAAATGTAGGAATCAAATTTAATGTTTTTTAGGAGATGAAGAAAGGAAAAATTATTATTTGTAGAGACGCACCATGTGGAGCGTCTCTCTCATAAAAGGATTATTGAATTTAAGCGACTTATCTAATTACAAGGTAAACGTCAAACTAAAGCCAACATTATAATTTGCATTCGGAAAGCTGTTGGACTTATAAGGTGTGGTAAGGCGTTGATCGTAGAATGCTCTTATGGTAAATTTATTACTCAGCATATAATCCGCGGTGGCCTTGATGCTCAGGATTTGCTGACCTGCTGTGATCTCACTACCGGAGACACCCTCAAGTTTCCTGATAACGGTCTGGTTGTTACGAATAGAGAAGTCGAGCCGGACATTCATATCACTGGTGATCTCTTTCTGATTAATGATCAAGGGTACCTGGTTGAACCTGTAACCAGCTCCGAAAACAATTTCATTGCTGCGCACTTCATTTACCTGGCTATTGGCCATATTCAGACCTACAGTTCGTGATTTTTTAAATTCGAAGCGAGTTGTCAGACTATTTTTCCAATCCATGTTAATATTTATGAGCGGACTAAATTGCTCATTTATAGTAACAGTATTGACGTTATTCTCTACCATGAAATTACCCTGGAGATCAATCGCTATAGGAATACCCTGCGTTGTATCATAAACAAAGAACGGGTTAGAGATGAAGGATCCAATAGTATAAGTTGACCTGTACGCATGGTTCAATGTTATTGAATTCACATATTCACGCAATGCCTCGATCTTGCCAATTCCATCATAGGTAATCTTCCAGTTAGGCATCACATTCAAAATTGACTGAACCGCCCTTAATGGTACTTTCTGTACATCCTGGTAGCCATAAGAAGCCAGGAATGCCGGAATCATTACCTCCTGCGATGTAGGACCGTAGCCCTCATAATATCCAGCTGAATCGGCCAATTGCACTCCCGTTTTTTCAAAATAAATATCAGCAAGTCGTTTTGATATTGCCTGCCTGTTATCAAATCTAAGATTCGTAAAAGCGAGTGATGAATCAGCTGTTGGTGAGATCGTCTCAAAAGCTGTTCCCCATGAGAAATATGACATGCTATAGTTCCCGGAAAGCACCCTTCCCCTCTCACTGGCATTCGGCAAATTGCCAAATTCATCCGCACTAAAGAATTCTGTTTCATTCTCAGAATAGGTCCTGTTCCCGGTCAGGTCCACTCTCAATCCTTTGATAGGCTCGATATTTGCCCGGAAATTAAAGCGCTCTGAATAGTTCATGTTGAAAGGATCATTCATTGTCTGGTCGCTGGTTAGCCATCCATTATTAAATGAACGCTCAGCAAAATCGCTTTCAAACCAACCGGCAACATACTCCAGGCCAGGAGACATCTGGTTGTTATACTTTTGCATCCCCAGGTAATCAGTTTCCGGCATAAACCCAGGCAGGAATGAACCACCACTCCTTTGATATGTGATATTAACCGTCCGCACACTCATGGTCATCCGCACCATGTTCTCCAAAACGAAGGTCAGTGGATTTTCTCCCAGGTCCTTTGTTCCGGTAACAATGATCCTGGCATTCCTGATCATTACTTCGGAAGTTATTTTAATACGGTTTTTATCCAGGATCTCCATGTTTGCTTCGACCTCTTGGCCGGTCTCATCGAATATCTGCAATTTAACTTTCTCTGTCTTCAAATTATGCATTACATAACGCCCCTGACCTTCCCTGAAATAAAGCCGATCTTTTTCAAATGTCTTTATCTTAACTCTCTTGGCTTCTTCCGACTGCCCATCCTGTTGCCTCTGTTGTGTTTGTCTTTGCTGTTGACGCCCCCTTGACGACCTGTATTTATCATTAATGCTTTTAAGATAATCAACCTTGTTATATAGGTTCACCATATTTAGCTGTCCATTCAACTGGAAGGTATAGGAGTTTTTAACTGTATTACCAAGTTCGATCGGACCATATACCGGGTCATCAGGTATAATCGGGCCAGCATCCCAACCATAAGTACCATTGTATCTTGCATTCATCGTCATCCAATCTAACAATGGAATTTTATTGATCGGAATAGTATAACTCAGGTTAAACTGGTGGAAATACGAGGTGGTTCTTCCCATGTTAATAATATTCGTCCAGATTGAATCACGATACTCCTCATAATAATCGGTCTCTTTATAAAACCTACCCTCCGGCTCATCTATCCTTGCAATATTTGTCGCAGAGAAATCAAATTTCAGGTTCCTGGAAAGATCAAATTTCAGGTCATAATACCTGTTCCAGTAAAAATCCTTTTTGAAGGTTGGCTGAACAATAAAATCAGGATTATTGATGTTCCTGATCTGCTTCTCCATGTAACTGCGATCCATATCGGTTCTGAACGACAACCTGGATGGGAGATAATAAAAATTAAGATCCTTGATAAGCCGAAACCAATTATTGCTTAAGAATTTAACCTTTTTAAAGGGCTGTACATTTTTCGGCCTGGAGTTGTAGTTATAGCTTATATTCCCCCTGATCTTCGTTGTATTGTAATACTCAAGATTAGGATTTGTACTGCTCATCTCATTCAATGAAAAGCTGGATGACCAGTTGGAAATACTGTAGATTTTTGGTTGTCCGCCACCTTGCTTATTCAAGCGAACATTGGTAACGGCGAATGATTTCCTTTCAACAACATTTTGGGAATAGCGCTTTATAGAATCCTGCTCTGCTTGATCACGGGCTTGATCTATAGCATCCTTTAATTCAATATCCGGATCAAGGGGATTGTATTGTGGATTCACCAGCGACTTAGAATATCCTGCATAAATTGGGATGGTTACTCCTGATTCCGGTTTAAAGAATTTACCCATCTCAAAGTTAGAGGAAACATCATACTGGATGATCTGTTCCCTGGAACGCTCATTCATCTTTTGTTCAATACTTCCAAAACCCGGCGTACTGGTAGTACCGGCAAATGTTACATTACCAAAATCTGCCAGTCGTGCTGAGGCACGACCATTTGCTGCCCATCCGCCACTCTCATTAAAATCTGTAAGACGCAATTCATTGAGCCAGATCTCTCCAGATTTAGGCAATCCATCGTCAACATTGATATTGTTCCCACTTTTAGGGTTCCTAACACCAATCATAATTGTTCGGATACTGCTCAGATTCGGGTTACCGGAAACTGTCACCTTATTCCCTTTCTCGTCATAAATATAGAAGGCAGAATTAATCGTAACATTGCTGTTCTCATCACCCATTTCCAGGTTCCTGTCCTGTTTTACCTTGGTAAACAGGGCCAGTTCAATTTCAAATTGGTTCTCAACCGGCCACACTATTGCCCGGTCATCCTGGGTATCATTATCATATTTTCCGTGAGGAGTCAAGGTCAGTGGGACCTCATACTCATAATAGTTGGTCTGGTAATCTGACCCCAACCTGATGAAGGCCGTTATTTCTTTGTTTTCAAGATCTCCTTCAATAAGCGCCTCGGCATGGGCTTCCATCTTAATTTTCTTATACTGCCTGATATCCAAATCAGTATTTTTATAAGCAGCACGGGCATCTCCATCACCTAACTCATTAACTTTCAATACGATTGATTGCTCGTTTAATTGCCGTAACTGTGGCTGTGTTGGATCAATCTGACGATCAAATCCCGGGGGAAGGGTATAGTTCACCGGCTCTTTCCCGCCGTTCTCTTCAATATTTACTGCTGATATTGACAATGTTCCCTCTGGTGGCTCAATACCTGTCCAGTCTTCTCCCCCTTCAGTAAATGGAAGATTATATCTGCGCCACTCTCCCCTCACAAGGTCAAGCCGGGCAAAACGAAGCAGTGCAGTATCCTGGAATCCGGTAAGGAACATCCTCATAAACCTGATGGTTTTGAAATCGGAGATATCCCCGACTGTAGTCTCGTAGTTGTAGATAGGTATTCTGAACTGATACCAGGTCACATCTGCTGATTTGCCATTCTCATAATCGACCCTATCTATTACCTTATCCACAATATTATTTCTTCCAATCTCCAATTCAGATGGACTTAGATCTACACGATAGACGAAGTAGCTTTCACTCTCACTCAGTGTGTTGTCTCTATTCAGGTCTTCAATATCAGGAAGGGTGGTACCTGTAGTGGCATACGACTCCTGGTTATCAAGGTCGCTTGGAGAGTTTCCCTGCGGGTTATTGAAATCCTTATATCTCGTCAGTATATCGTGTTGTTCCTGGTCATGGTCACTACTTCTGAAATATTGATAATCGTCAGATGAAGGGTCATTAATAATTTTGTTATATGCGGCATCGGAAAGATTACCTGCAGTATGCATATTCTCTATCATCGACAGGAAATCATCAGGTGCAGTAGCAAAGAAATCGCGCTCTTCATCATTATTCAATCCGTCAAGTCCGACATCCTGAAATACCCTGGTTTCAGGGTCTGCAGCAAAAGCATTCACCAGCGATTGAACAATAGGAACCCGACCCCAGACAGTTGTATCCACTTTGGTTACCAACTCGGTTGATGGCAAACCATTCTCAAACATTTTCCGGGAGTCTTTCAGGATGTCCTCGGAGACATTCCCAAGATTAAAATAAAGTTCTCCACCAGCTTGTCCATCCATACCTGCATAAGGATCCATCATCCAGAATTCAATAAACTCCACGTTTGCGGCTTCAAAATCGCTGGAATAAATTTCTCGCATCATACCGCCCCAGCGCTGTGCAGGATCAAGTAATCTTCCCTCTGAGTCAATACGCTCATAATCAAAATTATATGGCCCGCGTTCCTGCGGATAATAAGCTATGTTCAACACTGAGATATTTGTCGGTTGGCCGTTTGGATTCTCCTTTTCAGGGAAAATGTCCTGTTCATATACCTGGTAGACATATGGATTCGATTGCAGATCAGGGTTTTCCTTAATATGTGTTGGTGTTGTTGATCTGCTATCCTGGAAGAGAGGATCAATCTGGTACCAGGCAAACTTTGATCTTCCAAAACCATATTCCCTGTTATTATTCAACTCCGCCTCCGGGAAAAATCCACGCGGTGTGCTGGCCAGGTGCCAGGCAGAATAGTGTTTCACATCGATTGATGTTTCACTTCCTTCAAAGTCGTCGATATAAGCATTCCCCTCCTTCTCAATAGCCCTCGAATGTCCCGGAATCAGGTGGGCGAATTCACCCACTACGGTAATTTGTGAAGGCGCTTTTGTCTCCAGGAATGGTAACCGATCAACCATGGTAGTCAGCCATTGCGATTGTTTATTATACGATCCATTCAGGCCCCAGATAGTATTTGATATGGGTTCGTCTCCAATATTAACTTTCTGTGTAAGAGGGCGTTCTGTTAAGTGTAGTATCGTCGCCCCTACATTGAAGTTTTCAGATATCTTGTAATCGAAGTGTGATCCCACCATGGACTTCGTCTGGAAATTAAAGAGCGATTGATTCTCCAGTGATATTTTTACCGGTGTTCCAGATTCCAGGATACCCTGGTTGATGATGGTTACCCGTCCCCCGGCATAATCTACGGTATAATCTTGTCCCTCGACCAATTCCCGGCCTCCGGCAGTTACTTTAACAGATCCCTCGGGCACATTCATCGCGTTCAGCATGATTTCGGAACTGGAAGAAGATGAGTAGTTACCTGTAAGGATAAATTTATTCTTCTCTGCAATCTGTTGTGCTTTGGTTTTGGTACTGTCATACAATTCCTGGAAGACATATTTATTCACTGCCAGGTCACCCCGTTCACCGGGCAGACTGTCCCTCAGAATCTTTTCCAGGTCAGCACCAAATGGTTCCAGTACCGGGAAAATGACACGACCACTACTCGGTAAAATTGTAATCCCGGAAAGAAAGTCAAAGACTCCATCCGGATAAGGATCTCGTTGAGAGTTCATGTTATCCAGGTTCAACAAGGAAAGCAGGGTTGATTTATTCAAATTCCCTTCAGGCAGGTAATTGATGTTGTTTCCTGTTTTATCATCCCTGTACATCACATCAAGTGTAAAATCTTCTTCTCCAACCTGGTATGCTCCAATGTTATACACATTTTTCATCATGAGGTCCCAGGTGTAGCTGTTTGGCGTAAAATTGGATGGTTTTAAGAGTTTTAAAATCAATGTCTGTGGTGCGCTGATACCTGAAGAGCCGGAAAGTTCACCAACCTGGTATGTCTGTCCACGGTATGTATATTCATACGCGATAGCAAGTACTTCATCTGTATTCAGGGCCGAATTCAGCGAGATATATCCCAATTTTTCATTCAGGTCATATTCACGTGACGAGAGCTTTCTTGCGTTTTCTATCTTTTCAAAGTCCGTACCCAATGTCAATCCCGCACCTTCCAGTTCACCAGTGGCATTTTTTATCTCCCGCAAGGCGCTCAAGTTTGTGGTTAGTTCACCATAGGCCGTGTTCAGCTGATTACGTGGATAATCACCGGCTTCATTCCTGGTAAATCTTCCGCTGTACGACTCCGACTCACCAAGTTCTGTAACAGCGACAATGTTCCTGGATTCCTGAAAGTTCGTCGTTTTATTGGTTACCCAAACTTCTATTTTTGAAATGTTTACATCTGAGGTTGTGACAGGCAATCGGGACATCGCCTCGTTGTAATTATCCCTGAAATAATCAGAGAGGAAGAAGTGCCTGTTGGCATCATACTCATCCACCGTTACTTCATATTCACTCAGCTGCGCCCCACCGGAGGCCGTTATCACCTGTGATTCGCCACGTTGTTGAGAGAAAACTGTTGTCACATTCAGGTTTCCAAACTGCAGTTCAGTCTTTAATCCAAACAAGCTCATGCTACCATTAATCAAGGATCCAGGCAAGGGTAAACTCACATTACCAGCTTCAATCTTCTTGATGATCTCATCCTCTTCACCAGCATACTCTAATTTCGTTTTCTGCTCAAAATCGAAGGTTGCCTCCGTGTTATAGCTGAAGTCCATGCGGAGTTTCTCTCCGATTGAACCGGCTACGTTCATAATAATTTTTTCATCAAACTGGAAGGACGGTGTTCTCCTTAGTCGTTCATTAATGTTCGGGTTCTCGATCTTAGAATAGTTAAATCCAAAGATGAGTTCAGCACTACCTGTTGGAACAATATTGATGGTGTTTGAACCAAATACCTTGTCGAAGGCCTCTCCTCCCAAAGAGATGGTTGGAATAAATGACAATTGGTTGTCCAGGGCCCCTCCGCCGGATTTTATAAGCCAGTAATCCTGTACCGATTTCTTAAACTGGTAATCACGGTATTCAGAGGTACTTAGTACTGAAGGATTCCTGTAGTACCAATTACCAATCTTCTCCTGGAATACGTACTGACCAGTCTCCGGGTCGTAGACAATTTCCGAAACAACATTGGCCGGATTATTCAGGTAGAGAGGTGAAGAGTTTTGTGTTGTTGGTACTTGCGTACTGTTGTCATCTGAGATGGGAAATTTCAGGATGGTATCCTGCGGAAAAGAGTATTCCATAGATATTCCATTTGCCCCAGTATAGAAGTAAACTGATCCCTCTCCTTTCAAGGGATAAACGCCTGCTACCAGTAAAATAAGTAGAGACAGGAATATATGAAAATACCTTTGCTTCAACAGTTCGTAGTGGTTCAGGTTTTACATCAATTTCAGGGCTTCCTTGACAATCTCTTCAGCAGTTAGATCACCCTTTGACATTATCTTGCCAAGATATTTTTCAACACTTCTTCTTGGAAAACCAAGAGCTACTAATGCAGATAACGCTTCTTCCCTGATAGTATTGCCTTCCGGAACGAATAAATCGTCTGATTCTGAAGCTTTCCCGACCTTATCACGAAGGTCAATAATAATCCGTTGTGCAGACTTCGCTCCGATACCTTTGATGTTTTGCAAAGCTACCGCATTTCCGGAGAGTATTGCATTTCGAATTTCAGTCGGTGTCATGGATGAAAGTATTAGCCGGGCTGTGTTTGCACCCACACCGGAAACTGTAATCAACATCCTGAATAATTCACGCTCTTCCCTATCAATAAAACCGTACAACAGCTGCGCATCTTCCCTCTGAACGTGGTGCAGATAAAACTTTCCGCTTGTCTGGTCACCAATTTTCGAATAGGTGTTGACAGAGATGTTCAACAGGTAAGCAATAGGCCCTGCCTTAATTACCAACTGGGCTGGTGATTTTTCAATTATTTCTCCTTCTATAAACTCGTACATAAACGTAAGTTTGTGAGGACGCTAAGATACTAAAAGAAGGGGAAAGGGGAAAAACAAAAAAAAGAGCGATAGCTCAGCCATCACTCTTATATTTCTTAATGAAGAAACCGTATTACAGCCGCTTCTTGATTTCTGTTTCTTCGTAACCTTCAACGATATCACCTACCTTAATATCATTAAAGTTCTCAATGTTCAATCCGCACTCAAGGCCTGAGACAACTTCTTTTGCATCATCCTTAAAACGCTTCAGTGATCCTAGTTCACCAGTGTAAACCACGATTCCATCACGGATCAGTCTGACCTTTGAAGTTCTGCGAATCTTACCCTCT
Source organism: uncultured Bacteroidaceae bacterium (assembly GCA_964538375.1). Lineage (GTDB taxonomy): Bacteria > Bacteroidota > Bacteroidia > Bacteroidales > JAUUZQ01. The sequence goes on from CAZIFQ010000007.1 coordinate 44,524, forward strand.
CTGACCATACAACCTGCGATGGTTCCAACCCCTGTGATCTTGAAAGCTTCGAGCACTTCAAGTGTGGCAACAATCTCTTCCTTGATTTCTGGAGAAAGCATTCCTTCCATTGCTGCTTTCACTTCTTCTATGGCATCGTAAATAATGGAATAGAGACGAATATCGATTTGTTCTTTCTCAGCAAGTCGACGTGCACTTAATGATGGACGTACCTGGAAACCAATAACAATGGCATTGGATGCAGCGGCAAGCAGGATATCAGATTCTGAAATCTGTCCTACTGCTTTATGTTTTATATTCACTTGTATTTCACTGGTTCCCAGCTTAATAAGTGAGTCACCCAGGGCTTCAACAGAACCATCCACATCACCTTTCACAATGATATTCAGCTCCTGGAAGTTTCCAATGGCAATTCTTCGTCCAATCTCGTCAAGTGTAATATGCTTCTTGGTTCGCAGATCCTGTTCCCTTTGAAGTTGCTCTCTCTTGCTGGCAATTTCTTTGGCTTCCTTATCACTACCCATCACATTGAACCGGTCACCAGCCTGTGGTGCTCCATTCAATCCAAGGATCATGACAGGAGTAGCTGGTCCTGCAACATCAATCTTCTTACCACGCTCATTGAACATCGCTTTTACGTGTCCAAAATGCTTTCCGGCGAGTACAACCTCTCCTATCCGGAGTTCACCTGCCTCTACCAACATGGTGGCAATATTACCACGACCTTTATCAAGTGTTGATTCAATGATTGTTCCAACAGCTTTCTTATTCGGATTGGCTTTCAGTTCAAGTAATTCTGCTTCGAGCAATACTTTTTCTAACAATTCAGCAATGTTTTCTCCAGTCTTTGCAGACACATCTTGTGACTGGAATTTCCCACCCCAGTCTTCAACCAGGTAATCCATTCCTGCCAGTGCCTCTTTGATTTTCTCAGGATTGGCATTTGGAGCGTCAATTTTATTTATAGCAAATACAATGGGAACGCCTGCAGCAGAAGCGTGGTTGATAGCTTCCACCGTTTGCGGTTTTACACCATCATCCGAGGCCACAACAATAATGGCTATGTCAGTAATCTGGGCACCCCTTGCACGCATGGCTGTAAACGCCTCGTGACCCGGTGTATCCAAAAATGTAATTTTCCTTTTATCTTCCAGTTCAACACTATATGCTCCAATGTGCTGGGTTATTCCCCCTGCCTCACCAGCAACAACGTTAGCATTTCTTACATAGTCCAATAATTTTGTTTTACCATGGTCTACGTGACCCATAACGGTAACGATAGGTGGACGAAAGATCAGGGAGCCCTCAGCGTCTTCCTCTTCTGCGATATGATCAAGTACATCTGCGCTGATAAACTCAACAGTAAATCCAAACTCATCTGCCACCAAAGCCATGGTTTCAGCATCCAGTCGCTGGTTAATTGAAACAAAAAGCCCCAGGCTCATACATGTGGAGATAATTTCGTTTACCTGCACATCCATCATACTTGCCAGTTCGTTAACAGAAACAAATTCTGTAACCTTAATTACCGTCTTGTCATGTTCTGCCTTTTCAACCTCATCCGCCAACTTCTGTTGTACTGATTCTCTCTTATCACGACGGTGCTTCGAAGCTTTTGATTTACCTTTTGTTGTCAGTTTAGCAAGCGTATCCTTGATTTGCTTCTGCACATCCTCTTCACTTACCTCATGTCTTGATACACGCTTCTTTTTCTTTCCGCCTCCTTTTTCAATTCTCGGTTTGTCTTTGTTCCCGCCTTTTAAATCAACAGGAGCATCTTTTTGTATTCTTTTTCTCTTCTTCTTCCTGTCGGCTTCTAACTCACTGCTTGAGGCCACCGGCTTTTTCTTTGGCTCCTTTTTCTTTGGAAGTTCAATTTTCCCAACCACTGTAGGACCCGCAAGCTTTGTTACCTTAGTTGGTATAAGATTTTCTTTGTTTTCCACAGCTTTTGCTTTAACGGGCTTTTCCGTAAGCACTTTTTCTTCGGCAACGATTTCTTCTACTGCTGCTTCTACTACCGCATCAACTGCTGCTTCTGCTGCTGCTTCTGTTTTTACCTCTTTAACAACTTCTTTCTCAACTACCTCTTGCTTCTTAGCTTTTTCTGTTTCTTTTTCTTCTTTGGTCTTTTTCTTCGGCCTGGTTTTTTGATTCATTGAATCCAGGTCGATTTTTCCGACAACTTTCGGACCACCTTCTTCTTCCTTCTCTTCAGGTTCTACCTTTGCTTCTTCTTGAACTGGTTCCTCCTTCTTCGATACAGTTTTTTCAGGTGCCTCAACTTCCGGCTTCTCCTCATCAACAACAACTTCTTCTTTCTTCTCTTCTAATGAAGCATTAATATCAGTAATCAGCAACTCCTCCGGCTGTTCCTCTATTGTAGGTTCCGGAACTTCTTCTTCCTGTATACTTTCCTGCTTATCCCTGAAAGTTTGCATTGTCAGCTTTTCTGACTCCTTCTTCACATTCAGGTCTGTGCTATACTCATCTACGAGCAAAACATATAATTCCGGATCCAATTTCGTATTTGGATTAGGATTAACATCATGACCCTTCTTCTGCAAGAATTCTACTATGGTAGAGATTCCTACATTGAATTCTCTTGCTGCTTTACTAAGCCTTGTTGCCTTTTTTTCTGTCATATACTCTTTACTAATATACTGAATTGGCTGCGCCAAAACATCTCTTACTCAAACTCTGCCTTCAGAACATTAACCACATCATTGATGGTCTCTTCTTCAAGGTCAGTTCGCTTAACCAGGTCTTCAACTGTCAGGGTCAATACTGATCTCGCTGTATCACATCCAATGGATTTCAGTTCATCAAGTACCCAACTTTCGATTTCATCTGCAAATTCTTCCAAATTCACATCTTCATCATCTTCCCCATTGGTCTCCCTGTAAACATCAATTTCATATCCTGTAAGCTGACTGGCAAGACGGATATTCAACCCGCCTTTCCCGATAGCCAATGAAACTTCTTTTGGCTGTAAGAACACTTCTGCTTTACCATCTTCATCATTAATTTTGATAGAAGTGATTTTTGCAGGGCTTAGAGACCTGGATATAAATAGATTGATGTTAGTGGTATAATTTATAACATCAATATTCTCATTTCTTAGTTCACGCACGATACCGTGAATACGCGACCCTTTCATTCCAACACATGCTCCAACCGGATCAATGCGATCATCATAAGATTCAACTGCTACTTTTGCTCTCTCGCCTGGAACACGTACAATCTTCTTAATGGTAATCAAACCATCGAAAATCTCCGGAACCTCTAGCTCGAATAATCTTTCAAGGAAAACCGGCGATGTTCTGGAAAGAACAATCAATGGATTGGCATTACGCATATCTACATTTGTAACAACTGCGCGCAATGTATCTCCCTTCCTGAAATAATCTGAAGGGATCTGTTCCATCTTTGGCAATATCAGTTCATTTCCTTCATCGTCAAGAACGAGAATCTCTCTCTTCCATACCTGGTATACCTCACCGGTGATGATATCACCGATTCTGTCTTTGTACTTGTTATAAATTGAGTTCTTTTCGAGCTCAAGAATTCTGGCGGACAGATTCTGTCTTAAGGAAAGAATTGAACGACGACCGAAGTCACCCATTTTTACCTCATCAGTTACCTCTTCTCCAACTTCATAATCATCATCAATGAGTTTTGCCTGGGACAAAGAAATCTGGAGATTCGGGTCTTCCAGTTCTCCATCTTTAACAATCTCACGGTTTCTCCAAATTTCAAAATCACCTTTATCAATATTGATAATGATATCGAAATTTTCATCTGTTCCGTATTTCTTTTCCATCATGCTGCGGAAAACATCTTCAAGTACACTCATCATGGTGACCCTGTCGATATTCTTCAGCTCTTTAAACTCTGAAAACGTGTCAAATAAATTCAGATTTTCCATTTTCTACCTACTAATCATTAAAACGATATAACAACTTTTGTTGACTTAATCTCATCAAATGCGAATGTCTTTTTGACGAGAATATTCTTTTTCTTTTTCTGACTTCCACCGGTAATAGCTTTCTCAGTAAGCTCCACATCAATTCCTTTCCCTGCTACAGCAATTAACTTGCCTTTTTTCTTTTTCCCGTCGTTGAAAATTACTTCTACTTCACGACCGATGTTCTTCTCATATTGTTGCTTCAGTACCAGCGGCGCATCCAGTCCGGGAGACGAAACCTCCAGGGAATGATCCTCATCAATGAGATCCAACTCACCAATTAATCCCCTTGAAATTTCAGCACACTCCTGAACCTTCACCCCTTCCATTGAATCAACCAGCACACGAACATTATTTCCAGCGCTGATAATTACATCAACGAGAAACAATTCGGATCCTTCAATCCTTTGGTTTACCAGCTTACGTATCTTTTCTTCTGAAATCATATAGTTAATAAAATAGGGGACCTTAGCCCCCTATAAATTCTACCTCTTCTCTACTGCGGTGCAAAATTACAAATATTCGTTTAATTACCAAAACATCAGTCATTTTTAAACATATAGCCATTGTTTTTTCAGAAAACTGTACTTTTGTCTGAATTACAAGATGTTTATGCAAGAAATATTTCCTTTAAACAAACGCAAGATTATCAATGATCCCGTTCATGGATTTATCAAGATTCCTTACGATATAATCTATGATTTAATTGAGCACCCTTTCTTCCAGCGGCTTAGGCGCATCACGCAACTTGGCATGACCAGCTATGTATATCCGGGAGCCAATCATACTCGCTTCCAGCATGCCATTGGAGCCATGCACCTGATGGGTAATGCCATTGATGTGATCAGGAGCAAAGGACATAAAATTACTGATGAAGAAGCAGAAGCTGTTACGATTGCAATTCTGCTGCACGATATTGGTCATGGCCCCTATTCACACTCACTGGAGCACAGCCTGATGAAAGGGGTAGAACATGAAGAAATATCCTTGATGATAATGGAACTGCTAAATGAGTTTTTCGATCACCGTCTTGACCTGGCCATACGCATCTTTAGAAATGATTATCACAAGAAATTTCTACATCAACTGGTTTCCAGTCAACTGGATATGGACCGACTTGATTATCTGAAAAGAGACAGCTTCTTCACCGGGGTCACGGAAGGCGTGATTGGATCTGACCGGATCATCAAGATGCTGCAGGTGCATGATGATGAATTAGTTGTTGAAGAAAAAGGGATATACTCAATAGAGAAATTCCTGGTAGCCAGGCGATTAATGTACTGGCAGGTGTATTTACATAAAAGCGTGATTGCTGCAGATCAATTACTGATTATGATGCTCAAACGAGCCCGAATTCTTGCTTCACAGCATGTAGTTCTCAATGTCTCTAGCCCCCTTGAATATTTCCTTTATGAACAGGGCGGAGAACTGAACAGCAAAAACCAGGAAGAATTTGTGATACAATTCGCAGCTTTGGATGACAATGATATCATCAGTGCAGCCAAATTATGGAGCCGGCATGAGGATCGTTTTTTAAGTATCATCTGCAAAAGTTTTCTTTCAAGAAAATTACCAAGGATTGAAATTCAGGATGTGGCATTTGAAGAAGAAAAAATAAACCGCTTACGTCGGCAGGTAGCAACACAGTTCAGCTTATCAGTTAAGGATGCAGAACAGATGGTTATAACCGACAGTGTAAGCAACAATGCCTATTCTGCGCTGGATGATAACATTAAGATTCTTGGAAAACACGGAAAGTTAAGAGACATCTCCGAAGCTTCTGATATTCTGAATGTTTCGGTACTCTCGAAGACCGTCAGGAAGTTTTTCCTGTGCTATCCGAAAAATCTACAATAATTGTTTTAGTTTTGTCGCAATAGTGACAGAATCTGTACGTTTACTTATTAAACTACTAATAGACCCTTAATGAATTTTACTGCACAAACTATCGCCCAGTTTCTAAAAGGAACGATTGATGGCGATCCTGAATCAAGTGTGAGTGATGTTGCTAAGATCGAAGAAGGACGATCCGGTGCTTTATCCTTCCTGGCCAATCCTAAGTACGAAAAATACATTTATAATACAAAGTCTTCGATCGTAATTGTCAATAAGGATTTTGTGCCTGAGAAACCTGTGAAAAGCACCCTTATCAGGGTAGAAAATGCCTATGAATCTTTTGCTGAGCTGCTGAACCTTTATGAGCAGAGTAAGCCACGCAAAACGGGCATTGAAAAACAGGTAAGCATCAGTGAATCAGCCATCCTTGGAGAAAATCCATACATAGGTGATTTTGCAGTCATTTCAAACAATGCTACTATTGGAAATGACGTCCAGATTTTTCCTCAAGTCTATATTGGGGATGATGTTAGCATCGGCGACAACACCATTTTGTATGCCGGAGTTAAGGTATATGCCGGTTGCACAATTGGAAGCAACTGCGTTATACACTCCGGGGCAATCATCGGAGCTGATGGATTTGGATTTGCACCCAATAAGGACAATAATTACAGTAAAGTTCCCCAGGTTGGAACCGTTGTTATTGAAGATTATGTAGAAATAGGTGCCAACACAACTGTTGATCGCGCTACGATGGGTTCCACAGTCATTAGAAAAGGTGTCAAACTGGATAATCTTATAATGGTGGCCCACAACGTAGAAATAGGGAAAAATACTGTTATTGCTGCTCAGACTGGTGTATCGGGATCAACAAAAATTGGAAAAAATTCACTTATCGGTGGCCAGGTGGGTATTATCGGACACCTGAAGCTAGCCGACGGGGTGAAAATTGCAGCTCAGTCTGGTATAGGAAAAGACATTAAAACCGAAGGAGATGTAGTGCAGGGTTCTCCGGCCTTCAGTTATCTGCCTTATCAAAAAAGTTACGCTGTCTTTAAAAATTTACCAACGCTAAGAAATCAGATCATCGACCTCGAAAAAGAGGTGAAAAGTATACATACTAAGTTAAACAAGAAATAAATTTTATTTCCGGAATAGCCCTGCTGAAACAATTTGTCAAAACCTGAACCGGTCGAACTGTTTTGCCTAATTTTTGTATCTTTCGGGGTTGTTAACAATTTACGTTCGAAATTTATTTTATATGGCTGAAAAGCAAAGAACCTTAAAAGATTCCGCTTCCTTTTCCGGCAAAGGACTGCATACCGGAGTAGATGTTAATGTTGTTATCAAACCCGCACCCGACAGTCACGGCTACATATTCAAACGCGTTGATCTTCCCGATCAACCACTCATAAATGCATTGGCTGAGAATGTCACAGATACTTCAAGAGGCACTACAATTGAAGAAAACGGCGCCAGCGTTTCAACTATTGAACACATTCTTGCAGCCCTTGCAGGAATGCGTCTTGATAACGTACTCATTGAAATAGATGGCCCGGAAGCTCCCATACTTGACGGCAGCTCCAAGGAATATGTTGAAGCCATCAGCAAAGTAGGTATTGTTAAACAGGAAACTAACAGAAAATACTTTATTCTAAAGGAAAAAGTAGAATACTGGGACGAGGAGAATAGCGTACATATCATTGCATATCCAGATAAGATCCAAAGCGTAAATGTCCTTATCGACTATAATTCCAAGGTGCTGGGGAATCAATATGCCTCTCTTGATGAATTACAGAATTTTAAAGATGAGATAGCCCCTTGTCGGACTTTTGTTTTTCTCCATGAACTGGAATTCCTGGCAAAAAACAACCTAATCAAGGGTGGAGATATGGACAATGCAATTGTAATTGTCGACAGGAAAGTGTCCCAGAAAGAACTTGATCACCTGGCAGAACTCTTTGATAAACCAAAAATATCTGTCCAGCCGGAAGGGATCCTCAACAATCTTGAACTGAGATTCCCCAATGAACCGGCTCGCCATAAATTATTAGACATGATTGGTGATCTGGCCCTGGTTGGAAGATGGTTCAAGGCAAAAATAATTGCGACTCGCCCCGGACATCAGTCAAACACTGAATTTGCCAAGTTGTTACGCCAGGTAATGAAAAAAGAGCTGGTGAGGAAGCATATCCCTGTCTATGATCCGAATATTAAACCGGTATTTGATATCAACCAGGTGAAAGCTAAATTACCACACCGCCCGCCATTCCTTTTGATCGATAAATGTATCCATTTGGATGAGAAGAGTGTCGTCTGCATCAAAAATGTTACCATGAATGAGCCTCATTTTGCAGGACATTTTCCAGATGAGCCCATTATGCCCGGTGTATTGCAGATTGAAGCCCTGGCGCAGGCAGGAGGTATGCTTGTTCTTGGCACTGTTCCGGATCCTGAAAATTACGCAACTTACTTTCTTAAAATCGATAAAGTGAAGTTCAAGGCAAAGGTTGTTCCCGGAGACACAATGATATTGAAAATGGACCTGTTGGAGCCCATACGCAGGGGTATAGCTTTGATGTACGGAGAAATCTATGTAGGAGATAAGCTGGTTACAGAAGGAGAATTAATGGCCCAAATTGTGAAGTTAAAATGAGCATAAAAGTTACGATAAAATGAGTAATCCGACTGCAAATATACACCCTGGAGCTAAGCTAGGCAAGAACGTAGTTATTGAACCATTCGCCACCATATACGATGATGTTGAAATTGGAGAAGGAACCTGGGTGGGTCCGAATGCCATTATCATGGCAGGTGCAAGAATTGGAAAAAATTGCAAAATATTTCCCGGAGCAGTGATTTCCGGAGAGCCCCAGGACATGAAGTTTGAGGGAGAATATACTACCACGGAAATTGGAGACCACACCACAATCCGTGAATTTGTAACTATCAATAAAGGAACCAGGACCAAGGGGAAAACTGTTGTTGGAAGCGGCTGTTTGTTAATGTCATATGTTCACGTTGCACACGATTGTATTGTAAAAGACAGGGTAATCATTGGAAGCTATGCAGGCCTTGCTGGTGAGGTCATAGTCGACAACTGGGCCATTGTGAGTCCAGGAAGCCTGATCCACCAATTCGTAAGAATAGGCGCACATGTAATGATTCAGGGGGGAAGCAAAGTAACAAAAGATGTACCACCGTTCGTACTCGCAGGTCGGGAACCTATCTCCTTCACAGGAATAAACTCAATTGGATTGAGGCGAAGAGATTTCGTTAATGATACTATTTTTGCCATCCAGGAAGTTTACAGGATTATCTATCAGCGTGGACTTAATATTTCAGATGCTCTTGATTTCGTGGAAGTTAATCTTCCTGCATCCAATGAGAGAGATGAGATTCTGCTTTTCATCAGGCAATCGAAACGAGGAATTATAAGGGGGTATTTTGATGGCAAGGAAACGGTTTAGGCCATTCCATATCTAAAAATATTCTTTTCAATTCTGGCTTACTAATGTTCTAGATATTTATAATTATTGCAAGAAAATAATGCAAGATAAATAGTACTAGATCATTCCTCAGATTCATTCTTTACGAATGACGAAGGAGCATTCTGAAACATTTTCTTAAATGATCGACTAAAGTATGCAGGATCATTAATTGCTATAATATTGATGAATATTATGAAAACAGACACTGCAAGACACATAGCTCTGATAATAGGTGTATTTATATCCTCGATTTTCTCTGTATCATGTAACAAGGAGGAAACAAAGAACATTAAAACGTTCAATAACCCAATACTCATTGATGGAGCAGATCCATATGTGTATCTCCATACAGATGGATTTTACTATAGTATGGTATCAAGAGGTGACAAACTTCAGCTTTGGAAAAGCTCATCCTTTACGAACCTGGCTGATGCAGAGACAAAAGAAATTTGGTACCCACCAAAAACAGGAGAAAATTCATGCTGTATATGGGCTCCGGAAATTCACTACTATGATAATACATGGTACATCTATTATAGTGCGACAGATAAAGATAACCCGGTTGATTTGTCCAGGCATGTATTTGTACTGAGAAATACTTCTGACAATCCCTTTGACGAATCCTGGGAGGATCTTGGAAAAATTGAAACGAAATATCCCGGTATTGATGGTCATATTTTTGAGCACAATGGTATAAGATATTTTGCATACTCACCTTATATAGAATCCCAAAGTGGAATTAATCTTGCAAAGCTTGTATCCCCAACAACAATTGAACAGGAAATAAATCTTGGATTACCAATGTATGAGTGGGAAAAAACTCCTCCCAGGGAAATATTGGAAGGGCCTCAGTTCTTGGAAGGCCCAAAGGATAAGGTTTTTATAATATACTCTGCCGGAGCTTGTTGGGACGACAATTATGGATTAGGGCTTTTTTCTGCTAATGCGAAGGATGATCTGCTTAACCCAAATTCATGGACAAGATCAACCGAGCAGGTATTTGGGCAATGTCCTGATAGCAGTGTATTCGGACCCGGGCATAATTGCTTTACAAAATCCCCTGATGGAACTGAGGATTGGATCGTTTATCATGGCAAACCCCTTTCCAGTGACAAATGTTCAGAACGTAGTATGAGAGCACAGGCTTTTTCATGGAATTACAATGGAGTACCTATTTTTGGGGAACCTATTTCCCTGACAACAAAAATTCCTGAGCCTTCTGGACTATAATAACAAAATGAAGTGCAACCTATTTTCGATAATCTTAGATTTAAAAGTATCTTGAGAACCTTATATTAAAATTTTTATGGTGAAGTTGAATTTTATGATATTGAGAGTGATAAGAATGATAATCATACCTAAAATTTTCCCACTGGTATTTACATTATTTATTCTCCTAATTAATAGCGAATTAAGTTACGGCCAATTAATAATTAACGAAGCTTCCGCTTCAAATAAAAATATTGTTGTCTTTGATGGCGGGGAATATTATGATTGGATCGAGATTTTAAATACCGGTACCGAGGCAACTGATTTGTCTGATTATTCACTTAGTGATGACAGCAGCAATCTTAGTAAATGGACCTTTCCCGAATACCTGCTCAATCCGGATGAGTACTTTCTTCTTTTTGCATCCGGCAATGATATTGTTACACCTCAATCATGTTGGCAAACAGTTGTGAATCATGGAGATAATTGGCGATATATCTTGCCCTCATCCAATATAGATTCCTGGAATACAGTTTCCTTTAATGATGATTCCTGGGAGAAAGGGCCAAGTGGCATAGGTTACGGAGATGGTGATGACGCTACTACAATTTCTTCAACCATATCTTTGTATATGAGGATCAATTTTAATATTGCAGATGTTTCTCAAATTGAAGAGGCTGCTCTGCAAATCGATTTTGATGATGGATTTGTTGCATATATTAATGGTTCTGAGATTGCCAGGACAGGAGTATCAGGCACCCCCCCTGGTTTCAATACCGCTGCCAGTCCAGGCAGAGAGGCAAAAATGTACAATGGAGGGAATCCTTTAGAGTTCAGTATTAGTAATCCATCTGCAATATTTCAGGATGGAGATAATGTCCTTGCTATCGAAATACACAACGGATCAGAATCCTCCTCTGACCTTTCATCAATTCCTTTTCTTTCCATTCTGACTCCCGCTAATTCAGGAAATCCACCCCCGGAGATTTTAGGTTTGCCTAACCATCTGCTTCACACAAACTTTAAACTGGATGCAGACGGCGATTCCCTTTATCTGAGTAATTCTTCAGGGAAGATTATCGATTCCCTATTTATAATCACCCAATACCCAAACCATGCTTATGGCAGGATACCGGGAGAGTATTCTGATTGGCACTTATTCGATAAACCCACTCCCGGAGTTGAAAACAGCACGGATTCCTATATTGACTATATGGCCCGTAAACCGGTTTTTTCAACCAATGGAGGTAAATTTACTGCTCCTTTTCAACTCACACTCACTTCCACGGAGCCCAATGATACAATATATTATACCACAGATGGAACAGAACCGGAAATTACTTCCTCCGTTTATACTGAACTACTTGATGTTTCAGACAACATCGTTGTGCGGGCACGTATCATCAAACACGATTACATCACTGGCCCGGCAGTAACGAACACATACTTCCAACAATCAAGTAACGGTCTTCCAGTTATTACAATCACTACTGATCCGGATAACATGTTTGACTTCTTTACTGGTATTTATGAATTAGGACCCAATGCTCAAGACAACTTTCCCTATTTCGAATCCAATTTCTGGAATGACTGGGAGCGACCTGTAAATGTAACAATGTATGATGGTGATAGCATGGCATTCACTATTGATGCAGGGATAAAAATTTTTGGAGGATGGTCTCGCGGATATCCCCAGAAATCATTTTCAATATTTGCCAGGAGCAAATATGGTGAAGGAAAGATCAAATACCAACTCTTTAAGGATAGGCCAATTTATGAATTTGAGTCTTTCATTCTACGCAACTCCGGTAATGACTGGTTTGGTCAGGAATCACAGGCAGGATCTATGATGCGTGATGTATTAATGACCAAACTGACAAAAAACCTGAATATAGAATCCCAGGGATCACGCCAGGCTGTTGTTTATATCAATGAAGAATATTGGGGGATTTATAATATTCGCGATAAGATCAATGAGCATTTTTTGGCTTCAAATTCCGGGGCAAAACCAGACAATATCGACCTTCTCGAAACAAACTATAATGTTATCATAGGATCGAACCATCATTATGTGAACCTAATCGATTTTGTCACCTTCAACAGTATGGCTGATAAAAGCAACTATAATTATGTGACAACTCAAATGGATATTCAGGATTTTATTAATTACGAACTATCACAAATTTATTTCGATAACAGGGATTGGCCAGGAAATAATATAAAATATTGGAGAGAAACAGGACCATCAAGTCGATGGCGTTGGATCATATTTGATACTGATTTTGGATTTGGCTTATGGGACCTAAACAAAGCATACTATAATACAATAGAATTTGCAACGGATCCGGATCAAACAAACTGGCCAAACCCGACATGGTCAACACTTCTTCTGAGAAAATTATTAATAAACCAGAAATTTAAAGAACAGTTTATTAACTCTTTTGCTGATCAGATTAATACAAGCTTTAAAAACAGCGCTGTAACTGACCTCATTGATGAGCTTAAAATGAATATTTACCATGAGATGACGAATCATATTGATGTCTGGGGGGGGTCCTTTTCCAATTGGAATAGTAACATAGGTAATATGAAGTCGTTTGCGAATATCAGACCTGCTGCAATGCAAAACTTCATCAGGAGTTCATTTAGTACAGGGTCAAAACACGAATTAACGCTTAACTTATCTGACAAAAATAATGGAGCCATCAAGTTAAATACGATAATGGTGCGTGAATCTCCCTGGGAGGGAACATATTTCGAGGATATCCCAATAAAACTTACGGCAATCCCATCACCTGGCTATGTTTTCACTGGCTGGTCGGAAGGAATAAATTCAAAATTGGCCAGTATATATGTCGATCTATCAGCAGCAACAACTATTACAGCTAATTTTGAACCTGATTCAAATCCTGGCAACAGGGTTATTATCAATGAAATCTGCTATAATTCTGACCCTGTTAATAACACCGAAGATTGGGTTGAACTCTTTAATACCAGCGATCAGTATGTTGATTTGTCAAACTGGATTTTAAAGGATGGGGGTTTTAATAATGGTTTTGTGATTCAGGAAGGAACTATTCTTGAGCCAAATCGATATTATGTAATTTGTAGGGATAAATATGCCTTGTCTGCAATCCACACAGATATATACAATTACCAGGGGAATTTTGATTTCGGACTAAGCAGCGTGGGCGATGTTGTTTGGCTTCAGAATAGTAATGGAGATTCCGAAAACTATCTCACATATGGAATTACTAACCCGTGGCCAATAATACCAGCAGGTAGTGGTTATACCTTGTCATTGCTCTCACCTGAATTGGATAATTTCAGTGCAGAATCATGGGCTATCTCAGAAGAACAATACGGAACCCCCGGCAGGTGCAACTATTGCCCTGTAGGTGTCGAAGAAAAACTTTTACCCGAACAGGAAGATATAATGTTTCAAAACTTCCCCAATCCATTTTCAAACTCAACACGTATCGTGTTTCAGTTAGCCAAATTCCAGCCTGTGAGACTTTCAGTTTATGACTTAAATGGAAGACTTGTTAATGTTCTATTAAATCAGAATTTAGAAGAAGGATATCATGAAATTGTTTGGGAGCCCCAAGATCTGCATAACGGAATTTACATCCTGAGGATGGAAACTGTTTCTGCTGTTTCAACTAAACAGATGATTTTAGTAAGATAACTGTAGGAAATAACTTACTTTATTGGTTATCCCCATAAGCATTCCAACCCTGCGCCTGCAAAGGAACCGCATTCCCTTCGTCCAGCATCATGATTGCGGTGCCTTTATGGTCAGTTATATTTCCAATTATGCTCACCCTTGGAATCTCATTCACTTTGTCGTAAGCAGAAAGCGGAACAGTAAACAGCAACTCATAGTCTTCTCCCCCATTCAGGGCAGCAATGAGGGGTTCCATCTGAAACTCTTCAGCAACGGCACCTGTCTCTTCACTAATAGGAATTTTATCATGATAGATTACACATCCGCAATCAGACTGCTTACAGATGTGCAATAGCTCAGACGACAAGCCATCACTTATATCAATCATGGAAGTAGGCACAACACCTTTCTCTCTCAACTCCAACAAAACATCCACCCTGGGCTCTGGCTTTAAGAACCTGCCAACAACGTAATCATAACCACCAAGCACGGGTTGAATGCTTGCGTCTTCTTCAAATAATTTCTTCTCTCTCTCCAACACCTTAAGTCCCATAAAAGCCGCACCCAGATCCCCTGTAACACATATCAAATTGTTATTTTGCGCACCACTACGGTATACTATCTCTTTCGGAAGAGCTGTCCCAAGAGCCGTTATAGAAATACAAAGTCCGGTTACCGAAGCAGAAGTATCACCCCCTACCATATCCACTTTATACTCATCGCATGCCAGTTGAACCCCTTCATAAAATTCTTCCATAGCTTCCACAGAAAACTTTCCGGAAATAGCCACAGAAATTGTGATTTGCTTTGGCACTGCATTCATGGCATATACATCAGAAATATTTACCATCACTGCCTTGTATCCAAGGTGCTTCAAGGGAGTATACATCAAATCAAAATGAACTCCTTCCATCAATAAATCTGTAGTAATAACCTGGTTTTCAGCACCAATGTTAATCACTGCAGCATCATCGCCAACTGCCTTAAGGGTAGAATCCTGGTGTATACTGAATTTCTTTGTGAGATGCTCAATCAAGCCAAATTCTCCCATCTCTTCGATGGACTTTATTGCTTTCTTTTTCATGTCAAAATCTGTGTATTTAACAGTCGTATTTACCTGCTATTTGCAAATGTAAGAACAAGTTTTTGTATATTTGCCATTATTTTAAATTAATCTATTTAAACCGAACAACACACGAGAAAGTGAAGAGAGAAACGGGAGAGATTATACAATGACAAGTGAACAGGATAAAATAATAAACGAAGTAACCGGGAACGACTATAAATACGGGTTTGAAACACTCATTGAAACAGAAACCCTTCCCAAAGGACTAAATGAAGAAATAGTCAGGGCAATTTCTGCCAAGAAAGATGAACCTGAATGGATGACTGAACTACGAATAAAGGCATTCAGGCATTGGCAAACCATGCAAATGCCAGACTGGGCCCATCTGAAAATACCCAAAATAGATTACCAGGATATCATCTATTATGCGGCACCAAAACAGAAACCGTCCCTAGACAGTCTCGATGATGTGGATCCGGAGCTAATCGACACCTTTAATAAGTTGGGAATTCCTTTGGAGGAACAAAAACTGATGACGGGTGTTGCAGTAGATGCTGTTATGGACAGCATTTCGGTAAAGACCACCTTTTCAGAAACCCTGGCCAAGCTGGGAATTATATTCTGCTCTTTCAGTGACGCGGTAAAGAATTATCCCGATCTGGTGAAAAAATATATGGGGAGCGTTGTTCCTTATACAGACAACTTCTTTGCAGCACTAAACTCTGCTGTTTTCAGCGATGGTTCTTTCTGCTTCATCCCCAAAGGAGTGAGATGTCCGATGGAACTTTCCACCTATTTCAGAATTAATGCAGCCAATACCGGACAATTTGAAAGAACACTGATTGTGGCAGAAGACGATTCATACGTGAGTTACCTGGAGGGATGCACCGCTCCGCAACGTGATGAAAATCAATTACATGCTGCCATTGTGGAAATTGTTACCATGGAAAATGCAGAAGTGAAATATTCCACTGTACAGAATTGGTACCCGGGTAATAAGGACGGAGTAGGAGGTATATATAATTTCGTAACGAAGCGGGGAATCTGCAAAGGAGATAACTCCAAGATTTCCTGGACACAGGTGGAGACGGGCTCAGCAATTACATGGAAATATCCAAGTTGCATATTGAAAGGCGATAATACAACTGCAGAGTTTTATTCTGTGGCTGTTACTAATAACTACCAGCAGGCAGATACCGGTACGAAGATGATCCACATTGGGAAAAACTCAAAGAGTGTCATCGTTTCAAAAGGGATCAGCGCAGGGAAGAGTCAAAACTCCTACCGTGGACTTGTAAAAGTGCTAAAGGGAGCGGAAAATGCCCGTAATTTTTCTCAATGCGATAGCTTGCTACTTGGAGATAAATGCGGCGCTCACACCTTTCCCTACATTGAGGTTGATAACGATTCTGCAATCGTAGAACATGAAGCAACGACCTCAAAAATTGGAGAAGATCAGATATTCTATTGTAATCAGCGAGGTATAGAAACAGAAAATGCCATTGGCCTGATAGTAAATGGCTACGCAAAAGAAGTCCTGAATAAGCTCCCCATGGAATTTGCCGTTGAAGCCCAAAAACTGCTGGCAATTTCATTGGAAGGTAGTGTAGGATAAAAATGCATATCTGTAAAGAGGTGGCATGCCACCTCTCATACAAATAGAAAGAATTTAAAAAAAGACAAATATTAGACGATGTTATCTATAAAAGACCTAAAAGTAAAAGTAGAAGGAAGAGATATCCTGAAGGGTATCAACATTGATGTGAAGCCGGGAGAAGTTCATGCTATCATGGGACCGAATGGTTCGGGTAAGAGTACACTGGCGGCTACATTGGCGGGAAAAGATACCTTTGAAGTTACCAGTGGAGAGGTAAGATACTTAGGGAAAGATTTATTGGATCTTTCACCAGAAGATCGAGCAAGAGAGGGAATATTTCTTGGTTTTCAGTATCCTGTTGAAATTCCAGGTGTCAGTATGGTGAACTTTCTGAGAACAGCGCTGAATGAGCATATGAAATACAAGGGGGAGAAACCGCTGTCAGCAGGCGACTTTCTGAAGCTTATGCGTGAGAAAAAAGAACTGGTAGATATCAATTCTGATCTTACCAGCCGTTCAGTGAATGAAGGATTCTCAGGCGGTGAGAAGAAAAAAAATGAGATCTTCCAGATGGCATTGCTAAATCCGAGACTGGCGATTCTTGATGAGACCGATTCAGGACTCGACATTGATGCGCTTCGAATTGTTGCCAAGGGAGTGAATAACCTAAGGTCGAAAGACAATGCTATCATAGTTATTACGCACTACCAAAGATTGCTTGATTATATAGTCCCAGACTATGTGCACGTACTTTACAATGGAAAAATTGTCAAGTCGGGTGACAAGACACTGGCTTATGAACTGGAAAAAAATGGGTATGACTGGATTCGCCAGGAATCAGACATCAATGTGTAAAAGAAGAATTAAGTAGATGAAGACCATTACGGAAACAACTGATACTGTGAAGAAGTTCCTCGATCTGTATCGAGAGAACAGGGAGCTTATTGTCGGTTCAGAACCCGCTCAAATATCTGAGTTAAGAGATAAAGCCATTAAGCACTTTGGAGAAATTGGATTTCCAATAAAGAAGGACGAAAAATATAAGTATACGCATCTTGAACCTATGTTCAATGGTTCACTCTCCACCAGGATTCAGCCAAGAAAATTGAAATTTGACCTGGAAGATATTTTCAGATGTGACGTTCCCTCCTTAGAGACAGACGTACTTCTGGTTCTTAATGGACATTACTATACTGCCACAGGGGAAAAACTTATTGAGAAGGATAATGGCATTATAATAGGTAGCCTGGCTGAAGCAATTCGCAAATATCCAAAACTTCTGCTGAAGCATTACGGCCAGTATGCAGAATTGAAAAACGAGCCCTTTGTGGCCCTGAACACAGCCTGCTCAAAAGATGGAATATTTTTGTATGTTCCTGAAAACCAGGTAATGGAGAAGCCCGTCCAGGTTATTAACCTTTTACTTTCTGATGAGAATGAGATGGTACAACATCGCAACCTCTTCATTGCTGAGAAAAACAGTAAGGCAGAAGTGATCATCTGTGACCATACCCTTTCTCCGCATATGTTCCTTACCAATTCCGTTTCAGAAATCTCTATCGCAGAAAATGCCAGTGTGGATGTATTGCGACTACAGAATGAACACAATAATTCTGTTCAAATCACCAATACCTGGATCAATCAAGAAAAAGATTCAACTGGTAGGCACAGCACCATCACGCTGAATGGGGGAAAGGTTCGAAACAACCTGAATGTAAAATTAGATGGAGAAGGAGCCACCAATAATGCGCTCGGACTTTACCTTATTGATAAGCAGCAGCACGTAGATAACTTCACAGTGATAGAGCACCTGAAACCTAATTGCGTTTCCAACCAACATTACAAAGGTGTACTTGATGATATTGCAACAGGGTCCTTTACCGGGAAAATCCACGTATTTCCAGACGCGCAGAAGACCGCCGCCTTCCAGTCCAATAAAAATATCCTGCTGTCGAAAGATGCCAAAATGCATACAAAGCCACAATTGGAGATCTATGCAGATGACGTGAAATGTAGTCATGGTGCCACAGTAGGACAGCTGGATGAAAATGCACTTTTCTACTTACAGGCGCGTGGTATTCCAAAATCAGAAGCCAAGTTAATGATGATGTTTGCATTTGCTTCAGAAGTGATCTCAGGCATTAAAGAAGAGACATTGAGGAACAGGATTCAGGATCTTGTGAATAAACGACTACGTGGTGAATTATCACGCTGCAAGAATTGTGCAATCAATTGTTACGACTAATAATAGTTCAGTGAGCTTAGATATAGCATCCATACGAAGGGATTTTCCCATACTTAGCCAGCAGGTTTACGATAAACCACTGATCTACCTGGACAATGGTGCCACCACCCAAAAACCAAAGATTGTTCTGGAAACCTTGCAAGACTTATATACCAGGAAGAACAGTTCTATACACAGGGGCATCCACTTTTTAAGCGAGCAGATGACTGAATTGTATGAAGAAGCAAGGGATACGGTCAGGGAATTTATCAATGCCCTCTCCACAACAGAGATCGTTTTTACCCATGGAACTACCAGTGCCATTAATGCAGTGGCCTTCTCGTTTGGTGAAAAATATGTGAATGAAGGAGATGAAATACTTATCTCCAATATGGAACACCATTCCAACATTGTACCCTGGCAGATGCTCTGTGAAAGAAAAAATGCCATCCTGAAAATCATTCCTTTTAATGACAAAGGAGAGCTCATGATGGAGACTTACAAAAATCTGCTTACAGATAGAACAAAGATAGTAGCAGTAAACTATGCCTCGAACTCCCTTGGGACAGTGAATCCGGTAAAAGAGATGATCGTGTGCGCACACGAAAAGAATATTCCCGTATTGATCGATGGAGCACAGATTGTTCAGCACGGACCCGTGGATGTACAAGATCTGGATTGCGATTTCTTCGTCTTCTCCGGTCATAAAGTTTTCGGGCCAACAGGCATCGGAGTGCTTTATGGTAAAGAGCAACTATTGGAAGCATTACCGCCATACCAGGGAGGCGGAGACATGGTAGATTGTGTGACCATGGAGAAAACTACCTACAACGAATTACCCTATAAATTTGAGGCAGGTACAATGCATTATACCGGTGCTATCGGACTTGGAAAAGCACTTGAATACGTTAGCAACCTGGGTATTGAAAATATTGTTAAGTACGAGAATGAGCTACTTCAATATGCCACTAAAAAACTCCTGGAAATTGATGGCTTAAAGATTTACGGAAATGCAGATCACAAGATTAGTGTTCTTTCTTTTTTATTAGGAGATGTGCACCCCTATGATGCTGGGATGGTCCTGGATAAGATGGGTATTGCCGTTCGTACAGGAACACATTGTACCCAACCCGTAATGGACCATTATAAAATCAGTGGAACAATCAGGGCATCAATGGTTTTTTATAATACAATTGAAGAGATTGACGCGCTGGTGGCTGGATTGCACAGAATAAAAAAAATGTTTTCGTAATGGTCGAGGCATGCCTCGACCCTACATAAAATTATGTAACTGAAATATATGCCTACATTAAACACCATACAAGACCAAATCATCGAAGAATTTTCAATCTTCACTGATTGGTTAGATAAATATGATTACCTGATTGAGCTGGGAAATGATCTGCCTGGTATAAAAGATTCCTTAAAAACAGATGACAACCTCATCAATGGATGCCAGTCGAAAGTATGGTTAAATGCAGATTATCGCGATGGAAAAGTCTGGTATGAAGCAGATAGTGATGCGATAATAGTTAAGGGTATCGTTGCACTGATGGTAAAAGCACTTAGCGGGCAGACTCCCGATGAGATTGTTTCCAATAACCTTTACTTTATTGATAAGATCGGACTTAAACAAAACCTATCCCCAACGCGTTCTAATGGTCTCCTGGCCATGGTAAAAAAGATGAAGCTATATGCGTTGGCCTACCAGGCAATAAACAAGAAGTAAAAGGTTGAAAAGATGAGCAAAGTTAAGAGTAGCGTAGAATTGGAATCCATGATCGTCGATGCACTAAAACGTGTTTATGATCCCGAGATTCCTGTAAATGTATATGACCTGGGGCTGATCTATGAGATTGAGATAAAGGAAACAACTGCTGATATTACTATGACACTCACAGCTCCCAACTGTCCGATGGCAGATATCCTCCTGGGCGATGTGGAAACCTACGTAGGAGATGTCACCGGAATTGACAAGGTAAATATCAATCTCACCTTTGATCCACCCTGGGACAAAGATATGCTAAGCGACGAAGCAAAACTGGAATTAGGGATGATGTAATTTTTCCTCTGATTATTTTTAAAGGAATATGGCCCAGCTATCTTCCTTTACAAAATTAGTATCTTTCCCCTATGAATGAGTTTTCCACACGTTCTCTTGCAATTCGAAACGAAGCCCTCCGACTTGGTTTCTCTGCCTGTGGATTTTCAAAAGCAGTGCCCCTTCCTGAAGATGCAAAAAGATTGGAACAATGGCTCAAAGATGGCCGTCAAGCTTCCATGCAATACATGGAAAATCATTTCGTAAAACGAACAGATCCCAGCAAACTGGTTGAAGGATCAAAAACAGTCATCTCTCTTCTGCTCAACTATTACACCGACAAAACTCAGGATGATCCTGATGCCCCTATTCTCTCCAAATATGCTTTCGGCACTGACTATCATTTTGTGATGAAGGATAAGATGAAGAAGCTGTACAAATGGATCGATCAGCAATTTGGCCCCATTGAGGGAAGAGTGTTTACCGATTCAGCTCCTGTACTTGACAGGGCGTGGGCAGCAAAGGCTGGATTGGGATGGATCGGTAAAAATTCCAACCTTATAAACCGGGAACAGGGATCCTTTTTCTTTATCGGAGAATTGATTATTGACTTAGAAGTGGAATATAATTCTTCCCCCGAGAGTGATTTCTGTGGAAGCTGCTCCATTTGCATAGACTCCTGTCCTACCCATGCAATTTTAAATAACAGGACCATTGATTCCAAGCGATGTATCTCCTTCCTGACCATTGAAAACCGGGGGGAGATTCCCAACGCGTTCGAAGGAAAACTTGAAAACAGAATGTTTGGTTGCGACATCTGCCAGGATGTTTGCCCCTGGAACAAAAAAGCTATTCCACACGAAGTAGAAGAATTCAATCCCAAGCCAGAACTGCTGAGCATGAAAAAAAAAGAATGGGAAGAATTGGAGAAACCTGCGTTTAAGAAACTTTTCAAAAGCTCAGCGGTAAAACGAGCCGGCTTTGAGGGATTGAAAAGGAATGTGGGGTTTCTAAAGGGATAGAAGTGTCTTGAGTGCCTTGAGTTGGAGCCCAGAAAATAATCCCCCAAATGTGTAAGCCGAAGATTAGCCCGCCGGGAGAAAGCCAGGATGAGGATAATCCCCCCCCCCACTGTAACAATCCACCTACTTCTTCGTCTTATGAGAAAGAACTAAATCAAATCAATCATGAAACGAACAATTTTTATATTAACCATACTGCTGGCAGGCATGACTTTGTCAGCACAAACAATAGGAACACAGAATCTATACAACAAATACAAAGGTGAGAAAGGTGTAGTCGCCCTTTATATTCCAGGTTTTGCTATACGAATGGCCGGTGCCATTGCAGATCTTGATAAAGAAGAAAGGCAGCTACTCAGAGGTATGAAATCAATTCGGGTATTAACTATTGATGATGCGGAGAGATATCCGAATGCTAATTTTGCCCGGGAAGCCAAAATCAAACCCGGACAAGGTGGTTTTGAAATCCTGATGGAGGTTTGTGAAAATGGAGAAGATGTAAAAATACTGGGTAAAGAAAAAAATGGACACCTAAAAGACCTGCTTATTCTTGTTGGAGGAGAAGACAATGTGATGGTGCATATAAGGGGACGCATGAATGCCGACATGATCGGATCGCTTTCGAATATTGCCGGCCTTAATGACATTGAAGTTTTTAGTCAACTCTAAGAGTTTGACGTATCCGAAAAAGGCCACTCAGATTCTGGGTGGCCTTTTTTATTTACCTGGTAGGAATATCAAATCCCCTGAGGGTGTCAAGAGATAAGAGGCGTTCTTTTTCTTTCGAATCTCCTTTTTCATAGTCAGTCTTTTGATTAATCTTTTATTATCGTTACAACAATAGTCCTCTTCTCCCTTGGGCCGTCAAATTCGCAAAGGAAGATATTCTGCCATGTGGAAAGGCCCATTTTACCATCAACTATGGGAATCGTCTCCTGCGGTCCTACAATTCCCGCCTTCAGATGAGCATCACCATTATTGTCTTGTTGATCATGCTCCCATACCCCTGCAGGGATCAATTTCCGAAGCAAAGTCACAACATCATTCTGCACAGAATCATCCCAGTTTTCCTGGATCATGATTCCGGCAGTAGCACCTTGGACATAAACATTTACTAAACCGGATGTCACATCACTTCCTTCAACGACAGCCTCCACTTGAGAGGTAATATCAACCAGCTCCTCGTGGACTACAGTTGGCCTTTGAATTATCTTTTGCATTTTGCTATCTTAGTATTTTCTATTCAAATTTAGAATTTTCAACGAAATTGAAAAATTAACACTTAATGACACGATATAAAGACTCATTTAAAACCAATAAAGACCAGGGAAAATTATTTGTGCGTGAATGGTTACCTGAAAAAGACCCGCAAGCGATTATTCTTTTTGTACACGGGTTGGGAGAACATAGCGGAAGAATGGATCATTGGGCAGAAAGATTTACAGAGAAGAAGATTGGTTTTATTGCCTACGACCAGCGCGGACATGGAAAAGCTGACGGGAAAAAAGGAGCTCCAAAGCATTCCAAAAAACTTATTGAAGATTGCAAAATGATGGTGGGAATACTCAGAAAGGAATTTCCCGACATTCCTGTGATCTTATATGGCCACAGTATGGGTGGTAATGTTGTAATCAATTATGTGATCAGTGAAACGAAAACTGTTGATGCCCTGATCGCGACCTCCCCCTGGCTAAAACTTACCCATCCCCCGGCAAAGGCACTTGGAAAGATCCTTGGTCTAATGACTAAAATTGCACCAGGACTGACCATATCTAATGGCTTAAATCCTGAGGATATTTCAAGAGATAAGGAAGAAGTGGAAAAATACAAACAAGACCCCCTTGTACATGGTAAAATCAGCATTGGCCTGGCTCTTAGTTTGCTTGAAGGCGGCGCAAATGCGCTTAGAAATATCTATAAAATTAACTGTCCCTTTCTCCTGATGCACGGAACAAAGGACAATATCTGCTCTCATAAAGCCAGCGAAGAGTACGTAATGAATACCAGCGAAAGAACAAGATTAAAGCTCTGGGAAGGTGCTTATCATGAACTTCATCACGAACCCATTCGAGATGAAGTTTTTGACTATATAATTCAATGGCTTAAAGAAAATAAAATGGCATGAATTTTCGAACACCCATCAATGTAGAAAAACTGAAACAACAGGTTTCGTACAAGAAACCTGTTGTTATGATGGGCTCATGCTTTACCGATAATGTAGGTAAATACCTGAAAAAATACCTTTTCGATGTTGTGGTTAATCCCTTTGGAGTTATATATAACCCACTGAGTGTAAAAAAGGGGATCGAACAACTTTTATACAGGGAAGAATACAAAAAAAAAGACCTGAGATTCTACAACGAACTCTGGTTCTCATTTGACCATTACACCTTATATTCTGATACAAACAAAGAGGAAGCACTTCGAAAAATAAATGCCGATTTCTTATTGGCAAAAGAAAAACTTCTTTCTGCCGGCTTCCTGATCATAACATTTGGGACTAGCTTCGCCTACCGATTTAAAGAGACCGATGAATTGGTTTGCAACTGTCATAAAATCCCTTCATCGAAGTTCGATCGCTTCATGATTTCCCCAAAAAGTATTATAACAGAATACGAGAATCTTTTGAACCAGCTCTTGAAAATGAATCCTGATTTACAGGTAATTTTTACGGTCAGCCCTGTACGACATTTAAAAGATGGATTAATAGAAAACCAGCGAAGCAAAGCTGCCCTGCTTCTTTCAATCAGTGAACTCATACAGCTTTTTCCTGGTTCTTGTCATTATTTCCCCTCTTATGAAATCATGATGGATGATTTAAGAGATTACAGATTTTACGATGCAGATTTGGTACATCCCAATGAAAATGCCATTACCTATATATGGGAGAAGTTTATGAAAGCTATTATCGACAGCGAAGCACAGGGTATCATCGAAAAAATTGATCCCTTGTTGAAATCCAGACAACATAAACCGATGCATACCAATACCGATGCATACAAAAAATTCAGTGATCAGCTCACAAAAAAAGAGCTTGATCTAAGAAATATTTATCCTTTCTTAAGATGGGACAAACTGCTTTAGTATTATTTTTTATGGTTTGTAACTGTTTTTTGTTTAGTTTTTTATGTTTTTCATTAAACGTTTTGTGAACATATTCTTATAATGAGCGTTATCCCTTTCAAACAATTGAGAAAGAGAAAATGAAAATTATAAAACCCATGCATAAAACATTATTCATTGTACTTCTTTCGATAACATCTTTTATGCTACATGCACAGAGTGGTGCCATCGAGGGAAGAATCTATAACTCCAAAAACAATACACCGGTTGAATTTGCCTCTGTTGCAATTTTTGGCACTTCCATTGGTTCAATTAGTGACCTGGATGGAAAATTTCTATTTACAGGCCTGGAACCAGGTTTTGTTGAATTGAGGGTTTCATCCATCGGTTTTGAGGGATATATCTCAGAAGCCATACAGGTAACCAATGCCAATAAACAATTTATCGAAATACGGCTTGATGAAGCAAACTATGAAATTGATGAAATCGTTATTAAGGCCTCTCCATTCAGAAGAGATAAGGAAAGTCCCGTATCACTGCAGAGGATCAATATTGAAGAGATAGAAAAGAGTCCGGGAGGAAACCGTGATATTTCAAAAGTAATTCAGTCCTATCCTGGTGTTGCCTCAACACCGGCACAAAGAAACGATATTATCGTTCGTGGCGGCGGCCCCTCAGAGAATTCATTTTACCTGGATGGTATCGAGATACCAAACATTAATCACTTTGCAACACAAGGCGCATCGGGTGGACCTGTGGGAATTATTAATGCAGATTTTCTTCGTGAAGTGAATCTCTATTCTGGCGCTTTCCCTTCCAACAGGAGTGAAGCAACAAGCTCCGTGATTGATATGTACCAGGTGGATGGCAATTTGGAGAAATTCAATTTCAGGGGATCATTTGGAGCCTCAGACCTGGCACTAACAGCTGACGGACCAATTGGGGAGAATACTTCATACATCTTTTCCGTAAGAAGATCTTACCTGCAACTGCTATTTTCTGCCATCGGGTTGCCATTTCTCCCTACATACAACGATTACCAGGTGAAGGTAAAATCAAAGCTAAATGATAAAAATGAAATCACATTTGTAAGCATTGGTGCCTATGATATAAACTCATTGAACCTTGCAGCAGATTCTACCGAACAACAAAAATACATCCTGGGTAACCTGGCGGAAAATGATCAGTGGAGCTACGCCGTTGGTATGGTATATAAACACTATCGGGAAAAGGGATATGACACCTTTGTAGCCAGTAGAAATATGCTCAGAAATAAATCAATTAAATACCTTGACAATAATCCTGATAGTATCAAAATACTCGATTACAATTCGGATGAGATTGAGAATAAGTTACGCTACGAGCACAATAACAGGTTTGACAATGGCTTAAAACTAAATGTTGGAGCTAACTATGAATATGCAAAGTTTAATGCCAAAAATTATTTGCTTACCTCCTTTAATGGTATCCCTGCAACGTTTAATTCCTATAATGATCTTACACTGCATAAATGGGGCGTGTTTGGACAGGCCAGTAAAGAAATGGCCAATAAACGACTGGTTTTGTCGTTCGGACTGCGTGCTGATGCAAACAATTACAACAAGGAGATGAGTAACCTGCTGAATCAGCTCTCCCCTCGATTTTCTGCGTCATATCTTCTTACCGACGGCATTTACCTTAACGGTAATGTGGGAAGATATTACCAGCTTCCAGCATACACAACATTGGGTTACATTGATGAGAACAATGTGGCTGTAAATAAGAATAACAACTTAGGTTATATCCGCTCCGATCATATTGTAGCCGGGATTGAAGTTTTGCCAGATAGTAAAAGTAAATTTTCAGTAGAAGGATTTTATAAAAATTATGCCAATTACCCATTTTCACTGAGAGACTCGATCTCCCTGGCCAGCAAAGGGGCCGATTTTGGTGTGGTGGGAAACGAACCTGTAAGTTCAACAGGAGTTGGACGAGCATATGGCGCTGAAGTGTTGTACAGGAATAAGGATTTTTTGGGATTCAACCTGATCCTTTCTTATACACTCGTAAGAAGTGAAACAAAACCAGAGAAAGAAATTCTACTTGACCGCGAATGGATTCCAACCGCATGGGACAACAGGCACCTTTTAAATCTAACCGGATTCAGAAAATTTAAAGGCAACTGGCAAGTGGGATTTAAATGGAGGTTTGTTGGAGGAACTCCTTATACTCCGATCGATTATGAGACCAGTGCCAATGTTTACAGCTGGGATTATACAGGAAGAGAGGTACTGGACCTGAGCAACTATAACAATGAAAGGTTCAAGTCATTTCACCAATTAGATATCAGGGTAGATAAGGAGTGGTATTTTAAAACCCTGACACTGAACCTCTACGTCGATGTGCAGAATGCATACAACTTTAAAACGCAGGGATCTGAATTTTTAGTACAGCAATTTGCCAGCGATAACACACCTTTATATACAGATGCCACTCAACAACAATACCAGATGACTCCTTTCCAGACAGAGGTTGGTACACTTCTTCCATCTGTTGGAATCATTATAGAATTTTAATTTTATTACATAGAAAGATGAAAACATTAAGTTATATATTACTTGCAGCTCTTCTGCTTGCAGCATGCAAAACGACAAAAGTTCCTGAGAAAGAAACCCCGGAAATCTTTTCAACAAATGTAACAGGATCAGGACCAGAATTACAGGTAGAGTTTACACGAGGTGAAGCACATAATCATCCCCTGATGGCCGTTTGGACAGAAGATGAAAATGGGGACTATATTCAGACTCTGTATGTTGCGGAATCAATATCCAGGGGCATTTATGGCCATGGAGATGCCACAACGGGGAAATGGCTTCCTGGAGAAATTCGTCGCCCTGCTGCTCTGCCTATCTGGTCACATAGTCGAGGTGTGAAGGAGTTAGACGGATTGTTCATTCCCACTTCAAAAACACCATTAGCTGATGCATATACAGGAGCCACTCCCCAGAAGAGTTTTATCATGAAAACCAAATTAGATAAACCGGGACCTGAGAAATTCTATGTATTATTTGAAATCAATCAAACCTGGGACTGGAACGAATATTGGCACAACAATAAGTATCCCGATAATGAGGACTACAAAACATCCTGTCAACCTTCATTGGTATATAAGGTACTGGTTGATCTGAATGATGGAGAAGATAAATACAAGCTTGAAATTGTTGGACGTGGACATCATGCAGGTGAGAATGGACAGGTATATACTGACCTTGAAACCATGACAACCGCTCTGAATATTACACGCAATATAACAGTAAAAGTCTCGCGCTAAACCTCCAAACTGTTCGCTTACGTACACCCCCGTTGCAAAAATGAACAATATTTTACTTTCCCAAAAACATATATATCTTTGTTTTACTGATAGTTATTTACTTTGGTATATTCATTGCTATAATATTCAGCATATTAACCTGATAATGCTCAGAAAATGATCAAAACAGTAGAACTCTTAAAAGTGTTTCGTACCGATGAAGTAGAAACCACAGCCCTAAACAAGGTAAATATCGAGGTGGAAGACGGCGAATTTGTTGCCGTAATGGGACCATCCGGATGTGGCAAATCTACCCTTCTCAACATTCTTGGCCTTTTGGACAATCCCAGTGGCGGCTCTTATATATTTAACGACACTGAGGTGGCCGGACTGAAAGAAAAGCAGCGCACAAATCTGCGCAAAGGAAATATTGGTTTCGTATTTCAAAGTTTCAACCTTATTGATGAGTTAACAGTATATGAAAATATTGAACTCCCTCTTCTTTACTTGAAAATGAGTGGCTCAGAAAGAAAAAAGAAAGTTGAAGTAGTAATGGAGCGTATGAAAATCACTCACCGGAAAAATCATTTCCCGCAACAGTTATCAGGTGGACAGCAGCAACGTGTTGCCATTGCAAGGGCGGTAGTTACCAATCCAAAATTAATTCTGGCGGATGAGCCGACAGGTAACCTTGACTCAGCCAATGGTGCAGAAGTTATGGGTCTGCTAACTGAATTAAATGAGGATGGCACAAGCATAATCATGGTAACGCACTCACCCAATGATGCTGAGAAAGCACACAGAATAATACAGCTGTTTGACGGACATGTAGTCACAGAAAATATTCAGAAGAAGCTATAGATACAGAGTACAGTGAACCATTCATGACATCCTTTATCGATGCCGGTTTTGATATTATTAATCCCGTACAGATCAACGCAAAAGACATGGTACCATAAAGTAAAACTGACCTGTTGGCTAAGCATCTGGAAAAGCTTCTGAGATTTCAAATATCCCAGGAGTTTTTCTGTTCTAATGAGCCATTAATCATCCAATCAAAGTTATTTCCCGGAGAATTATAAATTAATAATACAACATCAACAATTATTAATTAACTTTATAATTCAATTCGAATACTATTTCGTTTAATAACTCAATATCAACCCTTAATAAATTATTATGAAGAGTCTTCGTACAACAATCGCACTATTTCTAATTCTTGCCCTTGTAGTATCCTGCAATTCCGGAAATGAAAAAAAGGGCGAAACCAATTCAGCTGCAAGCTCTCTTTCAGAAGTGATGAAAGCTGCTGATGCAATTAGCCCGGAAATTACAAATGTTGAGGATGTTTTTAAAACACTTGAATTAGTAGAAGCAAGATATTATCCTATCCTCTGTAACGATCCGTACAGTGCAACATTATACCTGGAAAGTAAAACTGTTGCTGCCGCCAACCTGGGTGTTTATATCACAGACATCGTTTACCATATGTATGGTGAGGCGACATCTGATATGTTTATCACGTTCAGTGCATCACAGGAACTGGCAAAATATATCGGACTGGAAGCAGAATTCGCTGCCACAATACTCACCGAACTTGAAGGCGGTGGAGATATTTCACGTGACTCACTGATATATGTTTTCAATGGTCTGATGGAGAACAGCGAGAAATATAGTTCTGAAAATGAGATGGCTTATGTTCACACATCATTTCTTGCCGGACTATATGTTGAGAAATTATTTATCACGAGCTCCTTGCTTGACCAGGCATATAACAAAGAAGAGAAAAGTGAAGATGACATCACTAATACCAAGAAATTACTTGTTGTATTCCAAAATCAGCTGGAATCTGTTGACGCCCTGGCTGCATCTCTTGACGGACAGTTTTCACATGTGGAAAACCTGGTAGCTGAAAATGAGCTTGATGAATTAAAAGCCAATGTTGCCGGCCTAGATTCAAAAATAAAAGAAATTCTTGATACTGAAGAGCTGCAAGCATGTGAGTATGTTACTAACATACACGAACTGCTTACTTCTATGCGTAACAGGATTGTTTCAGCGAGTTAAAACCTTTTTCTTAAGGAGGGGGTTAATTTATAGGCCAAATGTGAATATAATCTGTATGTTGGTATGAAAATGTGACAAAAATTTATGTAAGTTGCATTTCAGAATCTCGGGTATCAACCTTTAAGCAAGAGTTTTACAGATGAATATTCTCATTGCTCCAAATTCTTTAAAAAATGCTGCCAATGCAGTGGATATTGCACAGGCCATTGATGAGGGATTACGTAAAGCCATTCCAAAAGCAAACATCAGGATTTTACCCATTGCCGATGGTGGAGAATATACCCTGGAAATTATACTGCTCAATCTAGGGGGCACTGAAATAACTATTGACACTATCGACCCCCTGGCCAGGCCTATCAAAGCCACTTATGGCATTACCAATGACAAATTATGCATCATAGAGTTGTCAAAAGCATCCGGTTACGAATTTTTGCAGAATAAAAAAGATAAAAAACCACTGTTGACCAGCACTTATGGCACTGGCCTACAAATCAGGGATGCCATTAAAAGAGGCAGCAGAAAAATTCTTCTTACGCTCGGAGGCAGTGCCACCGTTGATGGAGGAGCCGGGATCCTGCAAGCACTTGGAATAAAACTTCTTGATAAAACCGGACAAGACATCCCTCCCGGTGGAGGAAACCTGATAATTCTTGACAGCATTGATGCTTCATGCTTGATTCCTGAAGCGGAAGAGATCGAGTTTACAATATTGTGCGATGTCACCAATCCCCTCCTGGGAGAAAAAGGTGCTGCTATGATATTTGCCCCTCAAAAAGGAGCCAGCCCCATGGAAGCTGCAGTTCTGGAAAGATGTCTCCTGAATTTTGGAGATATGTGTGAGGAATATTCCGGGAAAAAGCTGAAAGAGATGGAAGGAGCGGGAGCTGCAGGAGGTGTGGCAGTTGGTCTTGGAGCATTTTTTAATACTACGTTGACCTCCGGAACTGAATATATCCTGGACCTTCAGAATGCTGACGAACAAATTGAATGGGCAGATGTGGTTATCACAGCCGAAGGGGAACTTGACAAACAGACTTTTGGAGGCAAGGGTCCATTTGTCCTGGCTGGTAAAGTAAAAAAGGCAGGTAAAAAGATGATTTGTTTAGCCGGATCGGTCCCCCATCGTTTTGATGATCCGGATCAACTTTTTGATGCTGTTTTTTCCTTACAAAATAAACCCATGGCCCTTGAAGAATCTATAGAACAGACCTTGATCAACATTACAAACGTAGCCTTTGAGATTGGCCGGCTCCTGAAGTAATCCTCACCTGAATCTCATTCATATTATTAGTATATTTATGCTTCCCCTAAAATTGTTATATGCAGGAACCATTAACTTATAATTTAAATTATGAAGACCTGGATATCAAACAGGAGAAACTGGAATATCTCATGGGATATTCTCAACCCGGAAGCTGTCCGGAACCGATAGTAGAAATGATTTTTGATGTCCTCATGAGAGCCCCGAAATTATGCGACATAAAAGCAGGAATAGTCATCACTGATCCCGTGGTTTCCGATCGGGATGGCCGGGTACTTATTTCCAGGGACCAGGTATTCCAGACCGGGAAAATAATTACCAATCATCTTAAATATTCTGAAAAAGCTGCCTGGTACCTTTGCACCGTTGGAGAGAAACTGCCAGGTTATTCCAGGATCTTAATGGAACAAGGAGATTTCATGGAAGGTTATGTGGTTGATGTTGCCGGGAACCTCATCGTAGAAACAGCGATGGACAAAATTCAATCCATCCTCGAAGCAAAAATGGCGGAAGAAGGGATGAAAATAACCAACCGCTATAGCCCGGGATACTGCGAATGGGATATAATCGAGCAAAAAAAATTGTTCTCTCTGTTCCCAGAAAAATTCCTGGGGGTGCATCTTACTGAATCATCCTTAATGCAACCCATCAAAACTGTAAGTGGTGTGATTGGCATCGGAAAAAAAGTGAAAAATAATCCCTACACCTGCAATTATTGCACACAGCAGAATTGTCTGTATAGAGATAAGAAGTAAGGCCCGGCTACAACATTGGGCTCGCTTATTGTATTCTTTCTGTAAGCGCGATTATTCCCTTTGCAGGAGTTCTGGCATCGTTTGCCGGCTTAGTATGCTGGATCATCTATTGGATAAATATTGCTGATTATAAAAATCTTTTGATCAGGAATCCTTTGATCAAAGTTACGCATCAAGTCTAACTCAACCTTATGCCACTGAAAAAAGTGGCTGAAACGGACCTGATTCGTAATCTTTCGAATACACCCATGCAAGTGGAGCTCGACCTTCTCCACATGACCGAACATGAATCGAAAAACACGCCCAGGGAACAGCTGTGCGGGATCATGGAGTGGAGTAAAACCAATGTGACCAGCACACTTCATATATGCTGGGGTGCACAAGCAGGACTTTTTTTACCACTACGGGATACAGAAGTATGAATTACCGAAAAAAATATTCGGTGTATTCGACCATCAGATAACTACCCGGAAGCCACACCTGGTCCGTGGTTTTGATGATGTATTTCCGGCACCACATTCAAGATATACAGAAAACAGAATTGAAGATATTAAGAACCATCCTGACCTGTTCTTACTGGCATGGTCTGAAGAGATCGGATCAAACATTGTTGTCTCCAGGAACAAGCGCCAGATCTTTATCTCCGGACACCTGGAATATAATCCTCTTACCCTTAAAAATAAATACGACAGGGATATTGCAAAGGGACTAAATATTGATGTTCCGAAAAACTACTTTCCGAAGGATGATCCCGCTGAAGATCCTATCATCAGGTGGAGGGCACATGCCAATCTCTTATTCTCCAACTGGCTGAATTATTATGTCTATCAACAGACTCCATTTGATTGGTAGATACCCTGGATTAGTAAAAAAGGGAAATACTATTAGGCAATCAACACTTCAATGCCGATGTCTTCCAACTTCTTCTTATCTTCCTCACTTATACCACTGTCAGTAATTACTTTGTCGATACTTGACACAGGACAAATGAATGTTAAGCTTTTGCGATTAAACTTACTCGAATCAGCAACAAGTATCACTTCTTTGGCAATATCTATCATGATCTCATTCAAATGAGCCTCCTCGATATTAGGAGTAAATGCACCAATCTCCGGATCAAAACCATCGACCCCAATAAATACCTTATCTACATACAGGCTCCTGAAGTTTTTAGCAGCAAATGGACCAACAAGAGATAAGGAATTTTGCCGGAGGTAACCCCCAGGTATAATGACATTTATGAATGGATGCTGCACAAGTATGTTTACAATGTTGATGGCATTGGTGATCACCGACAAATTAGATTTGTACGCCAGGTTCTTAGCAATTTCAGCCGTTGTTGTTCCTGAGTCAAGTATAATGGTCTGTGAATCCTTGATTAATCCTGAAGCCACTTTTCCGATCCTCGATTTCTCCGGAAAATGTAATTTATGTTTTTCCGACAAGTTGAAATCCAGTGATACCTGTCCCTCGAGCTTCAGAGCACCGCCCCTTGCACGTATAAGATGATTCTTCCTTTCAAGCTGATCGAGGTCATTTCTGATCGTCACTTCACTAACCTTGAAAAGATCACTTAATTCGTGAACATAAACCTTTCCGTTTTCTGTGATCAATTTCAGTATTTTCTCCCGGCGATCAACTGTTCCTTTCTTCAAACTACCTTCCATATACTTTTGTTTTAAGGAATGATTCTCAAAAATAGTAATAAAAATTGCCAATTATATTTCAAAACCCTTTTATTTCTAAAAAGAATTATCTGAAAAACTTTAGAAAGTGTTTATAAGTTTATATATTTGTTTCGAAATATTACGAAAGGTAATAAATAATATATCGAAAATGAATCTCAATGGAATATTTTAAGATAAACGAGGCTGAATTAAGTGAAAAAGGAGCCAATTTGACGGCTAAAGAGATCTGGAATCAACCGGCAGTTTGGGAAAGCACACATAAGAAGCTTATAGCTGAAAGAGAGGAGATTTCTGAATTCTGGAACAGCGCACTCAAGAGCTGTAAAAGGATCATTCTTACAGGAGCAGGAACCAGCGCCTACATTGGCTATTCTCTTGAGGGTTCTTTTCAGCGACATACGGGTATCCCAACTGTGTCAGTTCCAACCACTCACCTGGTTACCCATCCTACAGATTATTTACAGGAAGACCTGCCTGTTCTGGTCATCTCATTTGCTCGCTCAGGAAATAGTCCGGAAAGTGTTGCAGCCGTTAAGCTTGCAGACAAAATTTGTAAGGAATGCCATCACCTGGTTATTACCTGCGACAAAGACGGACAGTTAGCCAATTACCAATCAAAAAATGGCAAATACACTTTTGTATTGCCACCTGAATCAAATGACAAGAGTCTTGCCATGACAAGCAGCTATACCAGTATGCTTCTTTCCGGATTGCTCTTTGCGAGACTTGATAAGATTGACGAACTAAGAGACCAGGTTTCATATCTTGTCAACTATGGAAATAGAATTATTAACGAGTATAGCGACACCATAAGAGAAATCGCTATGTTAGATTTCGAGAGAGCTGTGTTCCTTGGTTCGGGACCACTATTTGGTACAGCTACCGAATCACACTTAAAATTACAAGAGCTCACCGATGGTCAGATCATTTGTAAAAATGATTCTTTTCTTGGCTTTCGCCACGGTCCAAAGGCAGTTGTCAATGAAAAAACCATTGTCATGTTCCTGTTCTCAAATAAGAATTCAGTTCTGAGATATGAGAAAGACCTTGTAAGGTCTATGCAGAAGGGAAAGGAAGCCATGATGCTGATAGGAGTTTCTGACAGTCCTGTTACAGACCTTAAGCTCGATAAAGAAATTTATTGCTGTGAAAAGGAGACCGGAATTGATGAGGAATTTCTTGCGGTATGTAGTGTACTTCCGGCGCAGATCCTCGGTTTATTCAAGTCCCTCGAGTTGGGATTGAAACCTGATAATCCTTCTGTAAGTGGTGCCATTTCAAGGGTAGTGGAAGGAGTAGTAATCTACGACGTATAATTAGCGGACAAAAAAAAGAATGAATAAAAAATTAAGAGAAAAGGCAAAGACTGCAAACATGTCATTGCTGGATTTTACGCTTAAGAGAATTTCTGAACTTGAAAAAGATACAGGAACAAAGAGAACCCTATTCGCGGCTTGCCCAAATTCAATAACTGTGCTAAAAGCATCCTTGCAGGCAGCCAAGCGAAACAATGCCCCGATCAAATTTGCAGCAACACTCAACCAGGTTGATACTGATGGGGGTTATACTGGATTCTCTGCAAAGGAATTTGTTAATACCATAAGGGAAGAGGCCCGGGTCATCAACTATACCGGACCAGTTATCATTGCTGTAGACCATGGTGGACCATGGTTGAAAGACAAGCACAGACTAGATGGTTTGAGCTATGATGAAACAATGCGGGAGGTAAAAAACTCATTTGAAAAAGCGATCGATGCAGGTTACGACATGATCCATGTGGACCCAACCATCGACATCACTTTGGAGAAGGGGGCATCGATCGATATTGATATTGTCGCTGAGAGAACCATTGAGCTAATCGTTCACTGCGAAAGCTACAGGAAAAAAAGAGGCCTCGATAGAATTGCTTACGAAGTAGGCACTGAAGAAGTACATGGCGGCCTGGCAGATATGAAGGTTTTCAATCGCTTCATGCAGCTCCTGAAAAAAGGCTTGAAAGATAATTACCTGAGTGATACCTGGCCTTGCTTTGTTGTTGGTAAAGTGGGGACAGACCTACATACTACTCTCTTCGATCCTATTGTTGCCAAAGAATTAACTGAAGCCGTTCAGCCCTATGGTAGTAAGATAAAAGGTCATTATTCAGATAG
This sequence comes from uncultured Bacteroidaceae bacterium, assembly GCA_964538375.1. Taxonomy (GTDB): domain Bacteria; phylum Bacteroidota; class Bacteroidia; order Bacteroidales; genus JAUUZQ01. Next base: position 80,917 of record CAZIFQ010000007.1, read on the forward strand.
CGTGGATAACCCGGAAGAATATCCACTCTCAGGCATGGGAGCTGCAAATATTGGTCCTGAATTTACTGAGAGAGAATATGATGGTCTCATGGAACTTGTCGAGTTGGAACAAGAGTATTACCAGAGTGGGAAAGTGGCAAAACTCTCCAGCATGAAAGAGCGACTCTGGGAGGCAGTAATCGGATCAGAAAGATGGGTGAAGTGGGTAAATGAAGATGAATCTTCTGAGAATTTCTATGCTAATTCTGAGGAACGGCAGTTATGGCTTATCAAGACTGGATGCAGATATATCTGGGAGAACCCGGAAGTATTAGCAGCAAGGTCCAAATTATATAACAATATGGAGATGAATGGGATCAAAGCTGAAGAGATCATTCTTAGTAGAATTGGACAGGCAATGGATAGATATTTTCATACTTTTAACCTGGTCGATCTTTCAGATCTCCTCTAAATTCAAAAACAATAATAATGGCAGAACCTAAACCTTTTGATGTTCTGGTAATCGGTGAACTGAATATCGATCTCATTTTAAATAATATAGCTGCTTTCCCGGTTATGGGGAAGGAGATTCTGGCTGATGAAATGACTGTTACCCTGGGGAGCAGCTCAGCCATTTTCGCGAACAACCTAAGCATCCTTGGAACAAAAGTAAGCTACCTGGGTAAACTTGGTAAGGACAACTTTGCAGATCAAATCTGCGACACCCTGGAAGGATCTAATGTTGATATCAGAAATATCATAAAAACAGCTGATTTTCAAACAGGTCTTACTGTAGCATTGAATTATGACAACGACCGGGCTATGGTAACTTATCCTGGTGCCATGAATGATCTGCGAATTCAGGATATCACAGATGAGGCACTGAATTCAGCTTCACATATGCACCTGAGTTCAGTGTTTTTTCAGGAGGGACTGAAACCTGATGTGATCGAGGTTTTTAAAAGAGCCAAGAAACTAGGACTTACTACTTCGCTGGATCCACAGTGGGATCCGCATGAAAAATGGGATGTTGACCTGGAAGAACTCCTCCCTTATGTCGATGTATTTCTACCAAATGAAAATGAAATAAAAGCATTTACAGGGCAGACTACAATTGATGATGCACTGGAGGCAATAAAACCATTTTGTAATGTCGTTGTTATTAAGAATGGCGTTAAAGGAGCACTTATGTGGGATAAGACCCGGTTGATCACTCAGAAAGCTTTTTTAAATGAGAAAGTAGAAGATGCCATTGGAGCAGGGGACAGTTTCAATTCAGGCTTCATCAACAAATTCTCACAGGGACTGCCACTGGAACAATGCATTGAGTTTGCATCTCTTACCGGAGCAATAAATACAACGGGAGCCGGAGGTACCTCAGCATTTGCTTCGATCGAAAAAGTCAGGGCCACTGCAAAAGAAATATTTAATTATAATATCTGATGAAACTACAGGAGAAACTATTAGAATTAAGTAAAGAGAAGAAGGCGATCCTTGCTGCAAATTTTTACAACCTGGAAACACTTCAGGCTGTATTGGGAGGAGCAAGGGAAGAAGGGAAACCTATCATCCTTCAGCTTTCTGAAAATTCAATCAATTACATCGGACTTGTGCAGGCAACAAAAATGGCGAAGACCGCCCTGGAACTTTCAGGTGTGGAAGGCTGGTTACACCTTGATCATGGCGGAAGCATTGATCTTGTCCAGCGTTGTCTGGATGCAGGATTTGATTCAGTGATGATCGACGCAAGCGAGCAAACTATTGAAGAAAATATAAGGGTTTCGAAAGAAGTTGTAAGACGCGCTGAAGCATACGGAGCAAACGTTGAAGCAGAATTGGGTTATATCGCCAAATTGAATCAGAACCAGGATAACTCCGGCTTCACACAACCTGAAGATGCCAAGCGCTTTACAGAGGAGACTGGGGTAAATGCACTTGCGGTATCCATAGGTTCAGCACATGGATTCTACAAACAAGAGCCAAAACTGGATATACAATTGCTAAAGAAGATCAGATCAACAGTTGACACCCCGCTTGTCTTACACGGTGGCTCAGGTATCCCGGAAGCAACATTGCTTGATGCCATTAGAAGTGGAATAACAAAGATCAACCTTGCAACTGAAACTAAAAATGCATTTATGCGCCAGCTAAAGAAAGAGCTGATCGGCACGGATGAAATTGACCTCCGAATAGTCTTTCCAAAAGCAACTGCAAAAGCACAAGAGCTGATCCGGAATAAGATCAGAGCAATATCACAATAATAATATGTCATGATCCGAAAATTATCATTCGTCCTTTTCGTCGTTCTAATTTCCTGTACTACTGAACCAACAGAACAGACTGAGAACGGCATTGCAGACCTGAAACTAAAAAACTATCACCCTGTTTCAATTTATAACATCCAGAAAACAGAGGTCTCCAGGGCCGCTGTCCCTGTGATTGATATGCACTCCCATGACTATGCGGAAAATGCAAAAGAAATAGATGAATGGATTGAAACTATGGATCAAAGAGGGATTACAAAAACAACTATCCTCTCCATGCAAAGCGGAAGTGGATTTGATGAAGTCGTGGCAAAATATGCCAAATATCCCGATAAATTCGACCTTTGGTGCGGTCTGGATTATACGGGATATGACACGGATGAAAATTGGATCCAGCATGCCATTGAAGAACTGGAACGGTGTCATGATATGGGCGCCAAAGGTGTTGGAGAATTAGGCGACAAAGGTGAAGGACTTCTTTATTCCAAACCAACTGCAGCATATGGCCTCCACCTTGACGACCCAATGCTACAAGCTCTCTGGGCAAAATGTGCAGAGCTAAATATGCCTGTTAATGTGCATATTGCAGAGCCAAAATGGATGTATGAGACCATGGATGCAAGCAATGATGGATTGATGAATGCATACAATTGGAAAGTTGACATGAGCAAGGAAGGGATTCTCGACCACGGTGAATTGATCCACACCCTGGAAAACGCACTGAAGGAAAATCCCAATACGACGTTCATTGCTTGTCATTTTGCCAATTGCTCTTATGACCTGGAGATCATAGGCGACTTACTTGACAAATACCCAAACCTCCTTGTGGATAATGCAGCTCGATATGCAGAAACGTCTCCTATCCCCAGACGTTCAAAAGCTTTCTATGAGTCTTATGCAGACCGTATTCTGTACGGCACAGACATGGGCCTGTCAGGCGAGATGTACAAAACTACTTTCAGGATCCTGGAAACAAAAGATGAACATTTTTATAAAACAGATCTGTTTGGTTACCACTGGGCACTGAATGGATTTGGCCTTCCAAAAGAAGTGCTGGAAAAAATCTATCGCACAAACGCTTTAAAAATTATTGATCATGAATAATACATTAAAACTATCTTTTTTAATCCTGATCGCAGTGGGTTTCTCATCCTGCAATCAGTCCACACTGATCAGCAGTGGTGATCTGCAAATAGAATTCGATAAAAACCTTTACAGTCGCATTAACTCAAATGCTACGAATGCTGATCCCTTTTCAGAGGATTTCCGGAAAAGTGATTTCCTGGAAACAAAGAATTTCACCACTGACAAGTTCGAAATGACCGATCTGCAGGAAAAAGTGATAGACGATAATTTTGGTCATGGGCAAGAATCGATCATCACTGGTACATTCAAGTATGCCGGCGCAGCACTAGAAAAGAGAATATCAATTAAGACTTATGACAAGCTTTTAGACTGTGCCATCTTCAATATTTCATATGTGAATATTGGAGAAGAAGACATTTCCATAAAAAAATGGAGCAGTCATAATTATACCATCGAAGGACAGGAAGCTTCTGAGGAGATGTGGTCCTTCCAGGGAAGCTCATCTGATGCGAGAGCCGATTGGGTATTACCTGTTAAACCAGGATTCTATCAGAAAAATTTCATGGGGATGAATCAATCAGACTACGGTGGAGGCATCCCGGTGACAGATGTGTGGAGAAAAGATGCAGGCATTGCCCTGGGGCATCTCTCAATGTATCCCCAGGAAGTTTCATTGCCTGTGGATTACGATCAATATGAAAGCCATGTACAAATTGGTATAGAATATGACTTCAAGGGATTTGAAGTTCTGGCCGCAGGTGATACCCTGAATACACATGAGACTTTCCTTATGGTACATAAAGGAGACTACTTCTCAAGCATGAGACAATACTCTGAACTGATGCAGTCAAAAGGGATCAAATTCGCTGAATCTGAACCGGCAGCATTTGAGAGTGTATGGTGCGGATGGGGCTATGAACGTAAATTCACTAGCGACAACATCATCGGAACATTACCCAAGGTAAAAGAATTGGGGATACAGTGGGCCGTGATCGACGACGGTTTTCAGATCGCTGAGGGTGACTGGAGGATAGATAAAAGCAGGTTCCCTGGAGGTTCTAAGGATATGAAAAAAATGGTCAGTGCCATTCATGATCACGGACTAAAAGCCAAGTTATGGTGGGCACCTTTGGCTGCTGACCCTGGCAGCAAAGTATTAGAAGAACATCCCGAAGCCCTGTTAATAAATGAAGATGGAGCTCCACAGTTCATTACCTGGTGGAATTCATTCTATTTGTCACCAGCATCAGAAGCAACAATAGAATATACTATGGAAACTGTGGAGATGTTCATGACTGAGTGGGACTTTGATGGTTTGAAAATGGACGGACAGCATATGAATGCAGTACCAGCAGAGTACAACTGGGAGCGCCCCTTGGAATATCCCGAAAAATCTATTGAGATGCTACCTGATTTCTTCAAAGCGGTTTTTAATAAAGTCAGGGAAATCAAACCACATGCGGTAATTGAAAACTGCCCCTGTGGTACATGCATGTCATTTTACAATATGCCATATGCCAACCAAACAGTTTCATCGGACCCTACCAGCAGCTGGCAGATACGCCTGAAGGGGAAAACCTATAAAGCCATTATGCCACAAACTGCATATTATGGCGACCATGTGGAATTAAGCGATGATGCTTCAGATTTTGCAAGTTCTTTCGGAGTGGGTGCCGTATTAGGAACAAAATTTACCTGGCCTAAGGACAATCCAACTCAGTCTCACAGCTACCTCCTGACACCAGAGAAAGAGGAAAAATGGAAATTATGGTTCGACCTCTACCATAAGATGATGCTCTCTAAAGAAGAATATCGCGGAGAGCTCTATGATATTGGTTTTGACAAACCTGAAACCCATGTGATCGCTAAGGGAGATACCATGTATTATTCATTTTATAGTGAAGACTGGTCGGGAGAAATAGAATTAAGAGGCTTAGAACCAGAATTACATTATCGTGCATATGACTATGTGAACCAAGTCAGTCTCGGAGAATTCACCGGTGAGAAACCATTTATTAATGCAGAATTTAAGAATCATTTGCTAATCGAGGTACATCAAAGCTTATAGCCCTAGTAGTAAATATTGAAATAACAAGCCTACGAAAGATTAATAATACTTAAATAACCTTACAAAAGATATCTATATTTTAATTTCTTTCGTATATTTAAGGAGTAAAAATAAATAATAACATTTAACATGGGAATATAAGAGAACAAATTCCCTTCTGATTTTGACTACAAATTGATTACAAACTTAAACTTCGACTTATGAAAAAAAACCGTTTAGTTTTTGGAACACTGGCATTTTTTGCCGTAGCATTGATTGCTGTATCTTGTGGAGATCCAATTATGCCAAGTCCTGATTTCGATTATGCAATCGATGACAAGACAGTAACCTTTACAAATACTTCCATGGATGCTACATCTTATTCCTGGGACTTTGATGATGAAAGTACTGCTGTAACCACTGAGAATGCAACTCATACTTATGCTTCTTATGGCGATTATGATGTTCGTCTGACAGCTACTAATGATGAGGGTGAGGAAATCAAGAAAACAACTATTTCAGTTGTGAGGGAGTGGCCAACAATTGCAATTGATGGTGCTTTTACAGACTGGGCTGATGTTGAGGCCTTATATACTGGATATGGAACTGCAAGTGGAGCTTTAACAGAGATTAAGATGACCTCTGATGCTGCTGCATCTAAGCTGTATTTCTATGTAAAAGGAGACTTAACAAATCCTGTGATGTCTGTCTGGATAAATGCTGATGGAGACACCGCTACTGGCTGGCAAATGCATGGCTGGTTAGGTAATGGTGCTGAATATCAGTTTGAGTATGAGATGGGAGAATGGTGTGCACTATATACATATGGTGCTGATCAAGATCAGGATTGGCCATGGGAAACTGAAATTACAGATGAAACAAATGGAGCAATTACAATGGAATCTGACATCATTGGAGATGCTGAGATTGAGTTTGCAATTGAGTCCTCATTAATGGTAGCACCTGCAATGTCAAATGAAATGATTGGAGTTTTCTTCAACATAATGGATACTGAGTGGGAGGCTGTTGGTACATTACCTCCTGAATATGCTGATCCTCTGGAAATAGTTAAATTGTTTAGTTTCCAATAGAGAATAACGTTTTTACATCTGATAAAAATGCTGCTCACTTTCGGGCAGCATTTTTATTATCATGTCGAATTATAATATTCTGTCGCAATGAAAAGAAGATCATTTATTAAAGCCTCCGGTTTGATCGGGGTAATGGCAGGGGCAGGTTTGCAGCCTGTAGCTGGGAGAGTCCCTCCCCACAATTGGGAGAATTACGATTTCGGCCCACCACCGGAAATAACTGATCGATTGAACCAGGGACCATTTTCCGCCTATGGACCGGACGCTACAGCAGCAGGTGCAGATGTGATAATGGCCACCACTCCTTCCAGATTGATTGTTAGGAATCCTGGAATGGGAATGGTCACATACATCTGTGATGAAGCGGGACCTCCAAATGTTGCAGGAGAGTCCTTGTTCAAATCCATCGATAAATTAGCTGAGTTTCCTATTGGAGACAAGCTCTACTTACGTGTCGATTGGAGAGATATTCAAAACAAACCTGGAAAACTGGAATTCCCGGATCATTGGAAGATTACATTTGATCTGGCAAAGAAGTATAACAAAAAAGTAGGATTGCGAATTCAATTAATGAGCCCGGTAATTGAGCCACAATCAATGCCCGACTTTCTATTGCAAAAAGTACCGCTGGTTGAATTAGGCAAAACCGATGAGATTGGGATTCCCGGAAAGACTCATTTTGCTCCTCGCTACGATCATCCGGAATTCATGGCTGCGTTCAAAGAGCTGGATGATCTCTTATCTAACGTTTATAACGGACATGAATCAGTGGAATTTATAGATACTTACATGTATGGCTTCTGGGGCGAAGGGCATACCTGGCCCTTCGATGGAAATCCTTTCCCTGACTATACTACAGCGGAAGAAACATCCATCAGACTATTTGAACACCAGGCTAAAAATTGGAGCAAGACTCCACTATTGACCAATACACAACCCGACTACAGCTATGTTGGAAATTCCGAGGTGCTTGACCGTACCATAAGAACCAATAACTGGCTGAGAACCGATACCATATTTATTGAAAACGAACAGATTGAAGCATTGAGTAACCGTCCCTCATGGGTGGGAGCCCTTGTAGAAAACGGAATAGCAGATGGTATTTCAAGAAAGATTAGAATGAGCGAGGGCATCACCCGGTCCGACAATATTATTTATCATGCAAAAGATGTAGGTGCACATTATTTCTCTCTCTGGAACTGGCACAATATTTCTGTCGATGGCTTGCGCAACTATTACAATCAATATCCGGATGCATTGGATGAACTGTCTACTTCAATCGGATACCGTATCAGACCTTCCTGGATCTGGCACTATGAGAAGGAGGGCTATCCCAGAATAATACTTGGCCTGGTCAATGACGGAATAGCTGGAGTCCCGGGAGCACTACGTGTATATTTAAAAAACGAAAATGGGACAGTAATTTCAGGGGGAAGTCTTGACCCTGGCTACCCAATACCAGGAAAGATAAGGCAGGTAGAAATACTTTTGCCAAAGGGTACTAAATGGAAGGGTCTCAAACTATCTGCTGAATTAGAAGTCAAGGGAAAAAGATTCCCTGTGAAATGGGCCTGCAAACAGGACCTGAATAACGATGGATCCTTAAGTCTAAGAAGTAACATTTAAAAAGAATATAAGAGAATGAACAAGAAGATTTGGTTGGTATACGCATTGATCACTACCGTTACATGGGGTATGTGGGGAGCTTTTTCAAAAAGTCCAATGGAAAATGGGTTTCCATCTACATTGGTGTATTGTGTTTGGGCCCTGACTATGATATTGCCTGGGGTGGTAGTATTAAAGATCAATAAATGGAAAGTTCAAACTGATAAAAAGTCCATTCTTTATGGTTCTATCATCGGATTCCTTGGTGCAGGAGGCCAGCTCCTTCTTTTTGAAGCCCTGAAAGTTGGTCCTGCATATTTAATATTCCCGATTATTTCAATTTCTCCTGTGGTGACAATAACGCTCTCATTTATTCTACTCAAAGAACGCACCGGAGTACTTGGGATCATTGGAATTGCACTCGCTTTGATCGCCCTTCCATTATTTGAATATACAAAGGGAGGAGAACCTAATGAATATGGAGTAGTTTGGTTTATCCTGGCAACTTTTATACTTGTAGCATGGGGACTACAGGCTTACTTTATGAAACTGGCCAATAAAAATACAGATGGAGGAAGTATATTCTTCTACATGACCATCACTGCCTTGCTTCTAATCCCGATTCCCCTGTTAATGACAGATTTTTCAGCAGATATTAATTGGGGTATTGATGGACTCTGGCAAACCGCAGGAGTTCAGATCCTGAATTCTATCGGAGCACTCTGTCTGGTATTTGCATACAGACACGGGAAGGCAATTGTCGTATCTCCCCTGGCAAATGCAGGAGCTCCATTAATGACAGCCATCCTTTCCCTGATAATTCTCGGAGTAATGCCGTCCACAACAAAAATCATTGGGATAGCACTGGCGGTAATTGCAGCTCTATTGATCGCACTTCAGCCTGAAGATGAGTAAATATAAAAATATCGTACGTTCTAAAAAGATTAGTCGCGACATATTTGATTCCGAATTATACCTGGTACGAATTACAGATCAATTCGAGTCAATTGAAAGTGTTTTAGTCATATTATAAACCCCTGTATACAATAGTGCTAGTAATAAGCCATCCCTCGAAAAAGGGATGGCTTATCCATGAAACTAACCTAAATATAACTATGAAAAAACACTATAACACTAAAAGCCGATCTGTAAAAATATGTTCTCCCTGAAAAACTTTTACCAAATAAAAGCCCTGGATAAATTCATTTGTATCAATACTGACCACCTTATGCTGAGACTCCCTGGCTCTTACCCTTTTACCTGATATATCATACACTTCGCAATCAAGTTCCAAATTTTGATCACCGGATAGATAAACTGCTTCACCCCTTCTTACAGGATTTGGAAACAAATATTGTCTGGAGGAAGATAATGCAGACTCTTCTACCGAAACAAGAGGAAGTTCCTGTGTCCCATAAAATTGTATTTCCTGTCCCTCAACAAGCTTGTCACATTCAATACTTATCACAGCCCCATCAGCACCTGCTGAAACAGAAAATATCTTTGTTTCCCCGGGAGCAAGTAATTTAAGTGATCCTGGTGATTTGACACCATCAACTGCTATGTAGGCATCATAGTAGATTGGAGCTACTCCATAATTCAAGATCTCAAATACCGATGTATCAGCTGCAGTCATTAAACTCTCTATTTTGAATCTATATCCGGAAGCCATACTCGCATCTTTAATTCTTTCCATGGTCTGATACCGGGGCTGATCATTCCCCATAATGTAAGTGATATGAAAATCCCTTGCAAAGGTCTCGTAAGCCTTACCATAGGGTCCAGAGGGATAGTCCAGCATATGTTGCTGATCATATGTGGAGTAGTAGGAAAACTCACCACCTGCCGGAGATGTCTTATACCTGTCTCGGTTAAAGAAGTTCCAATTTGAGGTATTGTATCCGGAATGATTCTGGTGCATAAAGGAGTCATCAAAAACCCCGAACTTAATATCTTTCAATTCCGGTTTCTCAACAAAAGGAGTGTACTTGTCATTTGCAGCATCTATGGAAATACTCCAGGGAATATTTACAAATGTAGTATCGAGGTGATAAAAAAACTGTTCCTGAAATTCCTTGCTTGGGAAAGTAACTCCCAGTGTAAATGGACCAGAATAGATATGATATTCTGCCCACAATCCAAATCCAACCTGGATAAATGCAAGTCGGGGATCATTGTCATAACGAGCAGCGAACTTTGTATAGAATTCCATCGTGAACCTCTTTAGCTCATCATTGGTCCAATCAGGGAAATGCGTATCCTTTCCCTCAGATTTCCCAACTGTTTCATTATAATCATCCCTGTCCAGGATATAATCCGGTACTGAAGTTTCATAACCAGGGTAAACATAACGAAAACGGAAAATGGCCTGGTGACCTCGGGCAGCGATATCATAGAGTTTATCTTCCACTGCAGTCCAATTATATGAAGCACTATCACTAACGACATCATTAAAAAGCATATATGAAAACTCGAGTGAGATGGCATCTGTATTACTATTTCCCGAATTATTCCAAAATACTATACCCGTCATGGGCTGTACCTTGGTAATGGAATCGTTAAGATATAGATCGGTAAATACCACCTGCGCTGATAGCTGAAGGGTAAAACCTAGGATCGCTCCTATAAGTAAATATTTTTTCATGCCAGAAAATTTCGGTAAAAAGGGCGAAAGCCAGAAGGAAATCCTGGTACTCCGCCCTCTTTTAACACAAGCTAAATTTGAATTCTAATCATTCTGCTCACAAAGCGGATTATAAGCTATCTCCTGCGAAAAGGGGATATAGTATATCTGCCGTGGACCATTATATTCATAAACATCAGGGTCACCATTTACATTCTGCGCAGAATTAAAACTACGATCCAGATCGATTTTATTCCGCATCAGGTCATCTCGTCTGTAACCTTCAAATGCCAGCTCCAGTCTGCGTTCATTGAGAACGGCATCAAGCACAGTGGCAAAACCATGTGTTGATGTCAGATTTGCCAGAGTAATGAGCTCATCACCTGTAAGACCCGCTCTCTCCCTTATCGCATTTACATCATCCAACGCTTCCTGTTCTTTTCCTACCATATGTGCATAAGCCTCTGCACGGTTCAGAAGAACCTCAGACTTTCTCATGAAGATGGGTGAATGCGTAGTTGCTACCCCATTTTGATATGAGAACTTGGTCATGTAAATTGTCTCATAGGATGTGCCCTGGTAAAGAGAAGGACTTGCACCATCCCAGATTGTATCCAACAACTGGTTTCGAACATCATGTGGGTATTTATGAAGCAGATCACGATAAGGTTTTGAAGGAAATACTTCTCCCCAACCCTTATCTCCATTATACATAGATCCAATAGCTCCTGTACTTCTGTTTTCAGTATCATCATGATATAAAATAAATAACGCTTCTTTCGACGCATAGCTATTCTGCAATGCATATTTATAAGTGGCTCGTGGCTCCAAATCATTAGTAAGAGGATTATCACCAAGAACCTGGTTCGCTACATAAACAACCGAATCCCACTTCTCTGTAAACAAGTAAGCTCTCGACAAGTATCCATGTGCAGCAGCCTTATTGCCATACTTAATGCCATCAGCTGCTCTCTCAGTCATTAGATCTGCTGCATTATTCAGGTCATTGATGATTTGCGCGTAAGTCTCACTCACGGTCGCTCTTGGCTGTGCATCTGCTCCTCCTAACCCGGTCCTTAAAATTATTCCATTTTGATCAAGTCCGTGAGAAGGGGGAAAAGAGAAAAGCCTTGCCAGGTCAAAGAAGATTATTCCTCTATAGAAATAACTCTCTCCAATATATTGCTTCTCAGTATCGGTGGTATTCTCATCGATATCTGCATTATTAACGATCATATTGCAATTTAGTATGATCTTATACGCAGTGCCCCATAAAGCCGAAATGTTCTCCTGACTCTGAATGTGTAACCTGTTGAAAGATAGCCACAATGGGTCTGTGGTAGGTTGTACAATCAAGACATTATCTGAGGGAAATTCTGTAGTTTGAAACAGAACCCGGACATATACACTATTTGACTCTTCTCCAAGCTGATCCTTCATCATTCTAAGGGAGCCATTTGCTAATCCCCGCATACCTGCTTCATCCAATAAGAGCTGATCAGCTGTCTGAGCGTCATAGGGCTTAAGGTCCAGAAATTCTTCACAGCTGAAACTGAATAATACCATTCCAACAATGAGAATACTGACTATTTTATTATATATTCTTTTCATTTTCTTGTCTTTTTAACTTAAAAACTAAATTCTACTCCTAACAGGAATTGTTTATTGATTGGATACTTATGAGCCTGTGTACCCGGTAAGGTCCAGCTGCCCATGTAGAGAGGCACATCAGGATCAGTTCCGGAATACTTGGTCAGGGTAAGCAAGTTGTCCATTGTTAAGCTGACACGCATACCCTTGAATTTTATCTTTTTCATGATATCCTGGGGAAGATCATAAGCAACCGTCAGGTTCCTTAACCTTAAATAGCTTCCATCTTCAAGATAGCGAGAGGAGTATTTATTCGAATTTAAATTCCCTCCATATTGCGGTTCCGGATGGGTGGCGTCGTCACCTGGATTTTCCCAACGTGACCAATCATCCATTAATACAATCGAATTAACAGAAACATTCTCGCCATCATTATCGTATTCTTGCCTGCTGGAATGATAGATTTTATTGCCATAGGAGAAAGTGAAGGCTGCATTCAGGGACAGCCCCATATATGAGAAGAATGTACCAAAACCTCCGGAAAATTTAGGAAATGGTGAACCCATCACCTGGTAATCTTCAGCCGCATCAGTGTATATATTTGTGGCAATTCTGTCAATTTCGTTCCCTTCCGTATCATATATGATATCTTCCCATTGAGGTTCACCATTATCAGGATTAACCCCAAGCCATTTCGGCATATACCAATCGAAAGCTCCACCATCAACAAGTAAGATTTGACTCACATCACCTCTACTGATAATCATCTCTTTAACAGACTCCTTATCAGATAATGCCTTAAGCTTATTAACATTGGAAGAAATATTAAAATTAACATTCCATGTAATGTCTTTGGTTTTCACAATGGCTCCATTGATCCCCAGTTCTACACCAGTATTTTGTATCTCCCCAACATTGGCCCATTGAAATTCATAACCTTTTGAGGAAGGCAGTGGATTTCTAAAAAGGAGGTCCTTGGTTTTCGTATCATAAAAATCAAGATTGAACTCAACCCTATTCAGTAATCCAATGTCCAAACCAACATTTAAGGGATAACTCGTTTCCCAGGTCAGATCATAGTTCCCTGGTATTTCAGGGAAGTAGGAAGATTGTCCATTGTAAACGCCTGCTGCAGTGAAGGCAGGAAAGTAAGGATAGTATGAATCATCAGGAAAAGAAGAATTTCCTACTGCTCCATAGCTTCCACGAAGCTTTAAATAGTGGATGGCTTCTAGATCCCGCATAAAATCTTCGTTGCTGATCATCCAGGAAGCAGCTCCTGTAAAGAATGAGGCAAATTTTTTCGCTGGAGCAAACCTTGAATTACCATCTTTTCTATAAGATACAGTTGCGAAATACTTCTTACTGTAGTTGTAGTTCACCTGGGAAAGTAATGATACACCCCTGGATTCTACGATGTACCCAGAAGGCTTGTCCTGTGCACCGGCAACTCCCATCACAACCTGCCCATGGAGGAATCCGATCGCTTCACCACCAAGTTCACGCTCACTTTTATACATCCCGAACTCCCCACCAACAAGTCCGTCGATGTTGTGAGAACCAAATGATTTATCAAATTTCAGTAGTGAAGTATTGCCAATGGACTGATCCAAATTAATACTGTTTGAGATCAATCCTCCAACGTCTGCACCTTCAAAACTTTTTGGTGAATAAATTTCCTCGTATTTTCCGAGACCCATTCCAGCTGTGGTCCAGGAATCGATCTTCAACCAATCGAATATCTTGATCCCCAGTGTAACATTGGCAGATCCGTCGAGACTATAGCTTCCTTCTTTATTATATTGTTCAGAGTGGTATGGATTACTGACTAGATTAGACAGCCATTTCGCTTCTGATACAGAGTAAATCAGTTCGCCATTTGCATCAACAGGCTGATCCCAGGGATGCAATCTGTACGCACCCTCACTCATATTCCAGTTGGCATAAGCGCTTTTCCCATAATTGAATGTAAAGTTTGTTCCAATATTAACACGTTCATTCAATTGGTACTTTACATTGGAACGAAGACTTAACCTGTCATATGTAGTACCTCTAAGTGTACCTTCATCATCCATATAATCCACGGCCAGGTAATAGTTGGTTTTCTCTGTTCCACCAGATGCAGACAGATTAACACTTGTGATATTAGACATCCTGTAGGCATCATTCAACCAGTCGAAGTCATAGTTCAATAATGAATCCGGACGAGCTATTGGAAACAGGGCCGGTGAATACACGCTCTCATGATAGGCATAGAGCTCTGCTGTATTCATTAATTGGAAGTTCCCGAACTCAGGCATCTTGATCCCTTTTCGGATATTTGCCTTTATTTCGGATTTCCCCGGCTTGCCATTTTTGGTTTTTATCAGTATAACTCCAGCGGCTGCAGCTGATCCATATAAACCTGTTGCTCCGGCATCCTTCAACACTGAAATGCTTTCAATATCATTTGGATTGTAAGAACCCCCGACAATACCATCCACAACAATTAGAGGTGTTTGTGGAGAGAATACGGAGCCTACTCCCCTGATCCGGATATCACTGGCTTCACCAGGCTGTCCGGAAGAAGTTTGCACCTGAACACCGGCTACTTTACCAATTAGCATGTCAGCCACACTATTTACTGTAACCTGACTGATGTCATCAGCACTTAAAGAAACCACAGCACTGGAAATTTCCGTTCTTGATTTTTCTGAATAGGCCGTGACTATAACTTCTTCCATATTCATCAGATCCTGTTCCAGAGCCACATTAATTGCAGTATTGCTGCCAACAGGAATCTCCTGCTTCAGGTATCCAACAAATGAAACAACAATAACAGCATCCCGGTCAGAAACAGTAAATGAGAAATTACCATCTATATTGGATACCACTCCATTGGAGGTTCCCATTTCAATAATAGTGGCCCCTGGCAGAGGAGCATTGTCCAACTCGGAACTAACTGTTCCAGTAATTGTTACCTGTGCATAAGCTTGACTTGTAAGCAATAGAAACAACAAGACAAATCCCAGTTGACAGGCCATTTTTTGCACCATTTTACTCATAATAAAGGACGTTTTAGTTAAATAATTCTGTATTAGCATGTTCATAGTTAACACACAAATATAAACATTCATTTATACTTTCGTATAACTTTCATAATCTTTTTTATATATATTTTGAAGTTTCGTTAGGTTATTATTCAAGAATAAAAAAATCCATCTTCCCCTTTGCGTAGAACAATATTGAACTGCGTTTTTATCCTGTTGAAGATTTGATAATGCTGTTTCTTTACCTCACTTTTGAATACACCGCCCTCCTGTTCATCGATCTCTTCATATAACTACGAAAATACTCATTCTCTTCACTAGTTCTGAACCATGAAAAAAGGTCTTCTCATCATACTTTCTTTGCTCTTATTCTTCTCCAATCGTGAGGAGATTCATGCACAGGACAGCACCTGCACTAAGCCTCTTATGTATTTGTGAGCCAGGGTACATAAAGTCTTCCCAATGCAAAAGCCTAAGGAATTGATGTATCAACTGGATCGCTCCTTTCCCTATAGCCTGGAGGCCGACATCAGCTGGCATCTTCGAAAGAAGGCAGTATGGGACTATTGCTACTGTTATCCCCGGATTGGTGTTGCCTTGATCCCGTTTATTGAACCCTACATACGTGCCGACCGGAAATTACATTTTACATTTCGTGCAGATGTATTTTTCTGATTAATTCTTATCGAGGGCTTTAATTGCTGCCCTTCTTCCTTGCTCAACTAATTCCTCTGCCTTATAAAAATCCCAGATAGCAGATGCTTCACGTGATATCTCAATGAGGTGATCCGGCTTGTGACATTCAAGTAAAAATTCATCAATGCGCCAGGTCATTATTTCAATGGTTCTTGAGATGAGGTTGAAATAACCAAGATTCTCCTCTTCATGATCATCGCCGATTGTCATTTTTTGAAGATGCTTGTAGAATTCCTTTGTTTTTCTTTTATACCGTGACTCTTTTTCTTCGTGATCAGTTTCATGAATGATCTGGGGTGGAGCAGGAATATTGGCATTCACGTTTACAGCAATCAATTTATCTCGTTTTTTTCGTTGCACGTGGTCGATTGGAATATTATTCAACAAACCACCATCCACTAGCAAGCCATGTTCCGACTTAACCGGAGTAAGCACTGTAGGAATTGCAACGGATGCTCGGATAGCATCGTATAAACTGCCTCGTTTGAACACTACCTCTTTTCTGGAAATTATATCAACTGCCACTGCCGCATAGGGTATCCTTAGATCTTCAATATTGGCATCAGGAATAAGTTCCTTCATTTTATTAAATACCTTGTCACCCCTTACCATACCCTGTTTCCCCATTGTAAAGTCTACCAGACTGAAGGCCTTCTTTTTATCCAATGTGTAGGCCCATTCTTTTAGCACATCCATTTTCCCCAGGGCATAAACCCCTCCAATAAGAGAACCCATTGATGTTCCCGCAATTGAAGAAATGTTGTAGCCCCGGCTCAGGAGCTCTTCAATAACGCCAATATGTGCTATTCCCCTGGCTCCGCCTCCGGATAACACCAATGCGACATTTTTTTTCATTGAATTCAATATATTTTGAAAGTCTTTTGTCTTCAGTAATAAAAGCCGAATCCCCACTCAGAAAAGTAAATTTACATGATTTAACTTAGACCTCCTTTAATGATTTTAACAAACTTTTTATGCTTTGTTCAGCAACATATGACAAAGATCATTTGTTAATCACTTATCTCCGGCATGAGCAAACACGCTGACAGATCAAACTTCAATATAAAAAATAATACTATGCTGGTAATATATACATACGCATTATTAGTATCTGTATATATTTTCATGAACGGATTAGAGGAGAAAACAGGAGCAATTCAATCAAGTTTATCTGACGATGATTAAACGCTCAACTAAATATATGCCTTATAGACAAACTGAAGCGGTAAATTCTCAAATGACTCAAAGCTGTAGTTCCAATCCCTGGCCACGCGTGCCAGGCCAATAAAGCCCTGTGCGGCATCTGCAGTTATGGGTTGCTGTCCCGAATTGATTCGCTCCATGATAATGGACTCCGCATCTGAAGGTGACCTTGATCTTAACAGCTCCAGCATAATAGTTAATTCATCCTTTGAATCAATGCTCACTGGATTAAGCGTATTGACCACAAATCCCTTTTCGGTTTTTCCAATGGAGAGGGTTCCTGCATTCCTGTCGTCTTCAAACAGACTCAGGAAACTTATTGTCTGCATAGACTCAACAGCAGTATGGTAAAATTTTATTTTCGAGGCCATGGGGCCTTCCTGGGCATCCAGGTTGTTCTCAATCATCTCTCCCACTGGTTGAATAATTTCCTGAGCAAAGTCTCCATGATACAGCAAAAAATGGTTCGCTGTTCGTAATGAATTTATAATGAATTCATTTTGAATAAGTTCTGTACTATAATCGGAGATTTTTGAGATCTTATCTTCCGGCTCAAGAACAAGCATCAGGTAAAATGCTGAAGTACTGTCATCTATGGTCATAAATGAATAGTGAAGCTTGTTCCCTGTCTTTCGGGCCATCTCGATAAGTCCCAGTCCGGCACCACCTTTTTCAGACATTTCTCCATGCTCGAGGGATTCCTTATATAGGACTTTCAGCTCCTCCCTGTCATACCTGTTCACATCATCCAATTTCATCCTTAAATCATCAACCTGGTCATTGGGAAGGGTGTTTTCCGAAGCAATAAGAACTTTTCCATCATAAAACCTGATTAAAAAAGATTCCTTCCCTGAAAGGTGTTTTTCTGCTTCTGAATCTTTCGTGCTATGTCTCACTAAATTCTGGAAGCACTCAGCGACCAGGAAACTGGTTTTCTTTCTCAATTTATTCAGCTCCTGATCCGACTTCAGATACACCTCCGCCATACTTATAATCTTGTCAGTCAAAGAGTCTGAAAATCTACCTGCATACGCCAGGGTTAAGGCATCATTATATATTGCCTTTGAAAGGTCCTTGAGAATTGATGATTCCATCGTTTAGTAGTTCAGATTATTGAACTAATTTACTAATAAGTATTTTGAATGTCAATCTATTTTAAAAAAGATGCGAATACAAGTCAATCCGCAGGGGGTTGCAAGGCTATTCCTTTTTTCTAATGTTTTGAGAACATCCCATTCCTGTTCTTATCAGACGTCAGCTAGCGAACAATCTTCACAAGCCCACTCTCCACCATCTCCTGTAACTGCCCGAGTAAGCTCTGTTCATGTTTATCAATATAACCGTCTTCTGTAGCAATATGAATTATCTTATCCATTTCATCACGCGTTACTTCATGATCATCAATGGCTTTCTCTATCATCTCCCTGAGTCTCTTTGCACTTTCACTGTGTGGCATAATGCTTTTTTATTAATTGTGATGGACTAAAATACACAGGAAAAACCTGTTTTCCTAAAATGAGTATAAGAATTGATTTAGAAGAAGAAACTTAATAAATATGCTTCTTCTTTAAATTCAAATAAACTTTTCCTAATTATTTACGTATAACGAAGCATGAAGCTATAAAGTTTTTAAAAAAGAGTTAATATTTATTGTTATGAGGAAATTGAAAATAGGTAAAATCATCACCGGAATTCTGATGATCTTTCTGTTTAGTGGGATTTTCCCTTCTTGTGCCACAACAAATGTAAGTATGGGTGATGCGAGCAGGCAATCACTCATGATGCAGGAACGAATAGGACGTTCAACAAAGAGCAGTGGCACAAAATACAAAGCCACAAAGGCCTCGAAACACGCACAAAAAAGAGGTGGCAAGTACAAGAAAAGTAAACATAAGTATAAGAAGAGAAGCCAACCGAAGAGAAGAAGGAGATAATATCGTATTTACCTTAAGTTAACTTTTAGTTAATGTTTACTTAACAATGTAACAAATCTTTATCTACTACATTTGGTAATTGTAATCAATTACCATCAATGGAGACATATTATATTCTAATTGTTGGCTTCCTTTTCATCTTAGCCATCTCTCTTCTCATTGTGGGTGTTAGTAATGACGCAGTTAACTTTCTTAATTCTGCCATTGGTTCAAAAGTTGCTTCTTTCCGTGTTATACTTACGATTGCAGCTGTTGGTGTACTTATCGGGGCCGTTTTTTCCAACGGTATGATGGAAGTGGCCAGAAAGGGAATCTTCAATCCGGAACATTTTGCCTTTAGTGAAATCATGGTCATCTTCTTGTCTGTGATGCTTACAAATATCCTCTTGCTCGACTTCTTTAATACCATGGGACTTCCTACTTCTACAACAGTATCCATCGTATTTGGACTACTTGGGGGAGCTGTCGCTGTTGCTGTATTTAAAATTGCCGGCGATGAAAGCATAAGCCAAAGTCTTAGTTCTTACATAAACATAGAGAGCTCGGTGATGATCGTTATAGGGATATTCCTCTCCGTGGTCATTGCATTCACCTTTGGGACAATCATTATGTGGATCGTAAGGATTGCTTTCTCATTTAACGTAAAAAAAACTAACAAATACTGGTCAGGTATTTGGGCTGGCTTTTCCATTACAGCCATTCTTTATTTCCTGCTGATCAAAGGAGCTAAGGGCTCAACCTTGATAACGCCTGAATTACTTGCCTACATACAAGCCCATACAACCAGGATTCTCTTAATAAGCTTTGCCGGCTGGACCCTAATCTTCCAGCTCCTGGCCGTTTTCACCCGGATAAATATTCTGAAAATACCTGTGTTGGTCGGGACTTTCGCCCTGGCCATGGCTTTTGCAGGCAACGACCTGGTAAATTTTATTGGCGTTCCGCTTGCCGGATTTGAATCTTTTAAAGCCTTTACTGCCTCCGGAGCAACAGATGCAAGTGGCTATCTCATGGAATCTTTGCGTGAACCAGTCAACACGCCCATCTATTTTCTATTAGCTGCAGGACTGATTATGGTTTTTACCCTGAGGTTCTCGAAAAAAGCCAAATCAGTAGTTGCGACATCCATTGATCTTAGCCGGCAGGATGAAGGAGCTGAACGCTTTGACTCCTCTTCCCTGGCCAGGTTTATAGTCAGACGATCTGTTGAGATAAGCCATGGGATTTCAAAAATTACACCACCAGCCCTGAAACGGATGGTTGGAAAAAGATTTGATGCTGAACAATCGAGTGTGAAGAAAGAAGAGAATCTTGCTTTTGACCTGGTCCGTGCTTCAGTTAATCTTGTCGTTGCCAGTATATTGATCGCTATTGGCACCTCCTTAAAACTTCCTCTCTCTACTACATATGTTACATTTATGGTTGCCATGGGTACTTCACTGGCAGACGGTGCCTGGGGAAGAGATAGTGCAGTTTATCGAATTACTGGAGTACTAACGGTAATTGGTGGCTGGTTCTTTACTGCTTTCCTCGCTTTCCTGGCCTCATTCCTTATCGCAACAGTCATCTTCTTTGGAAAGATGCCTGTAATTCTTGCACTTATCGGACTTGCCACATACGTTCTATTAAGGACCCACGCATTTCACAATAAAAAATCTAATGATAAAAAAATTGATAATGAACTAATTACAGCATCATATGAAGTACTCCAGGCCTGTGATAATGAGGTGAAAAGCTCTATACTCCAGGCCTCTAAAATTCTCTACCTTACCTATACAAACTTCTTCAAGGAGAAACATAAGGAGCTAAAAAACCTTAAAAAAGATGCCAGGAACCTGGGTAAAGAAATCGATCAGATACGGGAAGATATCCCAGGTACACTTAAGAAGTTTGAGGAAACTGATATGGTTAGTGGCCACTATTATGTGCAGGTGGTTACTTATATGAAGGAGATGTGCAATTCCCTGTCGCACATAGTGCAACCGGCTTTCAACCACGTGGACAACAACCATTCTTTCGATAAGGAGCAGACAGAAAGAATGAAGGAATTCAATGAAGAGGTAAGTAACTTTTTCAATTTTGCCATCAACCTGGTGAAAAACAAGAGTTATGATAAGATGGATGAATTAGTTCTTAAGCGAGATGAATTGATGAGCCAGGCCAATGATATAATTCTCGGTCGAATAAAAATTCTGAAGAAAAGCCAGAAGGGAGTAAGAGTAAGCGTTACCTATATGGAGATGCTTTCGGAGACAAAAAATATTTTGTTAAATGTAGTTCAACTGGTAAAAACAGATAGCAAACTCCTGGAGTCCTTTACATCAACTGAAGAGGTTAAGATGGAATTATTGGATTAAGGCAGTTCCCTTCTATCCTTTAAAATCAAAATTTACTTTTGTCTGAAGATTGGAAATGTGTGAAAAGAGTGCTTTCAGCATGGAGCGCTCATTCCTGGTCAGATTGTCCAGGTCTACTAAATTTTCGGGAATCTCATTTTTATAAATACTATTCACCTGGAATCTAAGCCGTATACGCATCAATAAATCAAGCCCGGAAACGAGCTCTTCATAACTGGATGTATCAATAGCTTTCACACTGAAAATTTCTTCCAATCTCTCCATGCTATTGATTTTGACACACTTCTTCATAATCGCATAAAGCCGGATAAAGCATACGAGGGGTAACATCACCTTTTTTATATCCAACACGGTTTCCTCATCACCTGGTTCTTTCCCTACTATACTCCCAAAAATATTTACCGGGATTTTGAATTTCAACACAGTCTGTGCCATGTGATAGAAAAAAACAGACTTATTCTCTGAAACCTTTCTCACATGCTCCCGCAATGTATTTACGAGTTTCTCTTCTCCGAATAAAAATCTAAAATCAAAAAAGATAGCGGCATCAAGAATATCCTGCGGATTACTGGTATTAATCCAGGTAGTAAAATACTCCTCCCATGTTTGAAGCGACTGGTTCCATTTCGGATTTCCTGCCATCACCTCTCCAATGCAATACCTGTAACCGATTGTATCCAGGTCTTCGTTTACCTGCTTACCCAGCTTGATAAAATATTTTTTTTCCTCATCACTTGTCTTATTGTCAAAGATGATCGCGTTGTCCTGATCAGTAGCCAGTGTCTGCTCACCTCTCCCCTGGCTTCCTAATACCATAAAAGCAAAATCGCAGGGAGGTTCCCCAAGTGAATGTAGTCCAAATCTAAGAACCCGCTTATGAATGGCGTCCCCCACAGCTGTAATAATGCTGTTAATGGGCTCGGATCTTCTCCCGCTATCAAGGAGCGCTTTCACCAATACCGGTAAACGCTTGTATATGATTGACAGTTGCTGAACATCTTCAGCCCTTTCAATTTCAGTAATTAGAAAATTCGTAAAACTCTGTTGCATATCCTGGGTAAGCAACATCCCTTCTTTTTGCATCCTGTCCAGTAGGCTGACTTCTTTTACGATGATAATAAATCCGGATCCCTCCGCATAAGAAACTTTGGAAACAGAAATGACTACCTCCTTAATACTGCCGTCCTTACAGCTTAGTAGTAGCTCCCGGGAAACAGATTTTTTGGGATCATCAAACAGCGCCAGGACCTTTTCCCAATCCAGTTGGAAGATCGCTTCGAACGATAAAACCCGTACTTCTTCCGGATCATATCCGCTTAAGACCGAGAATTTCACATTTGAGTAAATAAATTCACCATGTAGCATCATCAGCGTTCCTTCGGTGGATGCCTCTACCAGTACTTTGTATTTTTGCCGGGAAAGGATGAGTCTCTTCTCCGCATTTTTCCTCTTGTTCTCGATAATGAAACTTTGCCTGATGATAAATGCCAGTATGGCACTAATGAGCAAAGTAAACAACAGTGTTATCCGTAGTAATTTGATTTTTAAGCTTCTGATCTCTTCCTGCACATCTTCCAGGTAGATCCCGGTACCAACAATCCATTCCCAGGGCTCAAACTCCCTCACGTAAGATAGCTTCGGCACCACCCTGGTAGAATCATCCTTCCACTGCCACATATAATTGATGAATCCCTCTCCTGTTTCGCTTACAACTTTTGTCGCTTCAACAAAAAGACGAATCCCGTTTGGATCCTGGTAATCCGAAAGATCTGTGTTGATGAGCTCGGGACGATAAGGGTGCATGATCATCACTGGCTGCTTATCGATGATCCAAAAATAGTCCTTGTATTCATTTCCATACCTTACCAGTTTGATACGTTCAGCAGCTAATATCCTGGCACTGTCTCCCTGTATCTGTCCCGACAATTCTTCCTGGTGAAATTCATCCAGTAAGCTCCAGGCTGTATTGGCTAGTTCCGAAATGGTTTCCTTCTTCCCCTCCATGATATTTTTTTCAACGGAAGGTAGTATAACGGTGAATATCAACAAGATAAAAAACCCAATGGCCAGAATGGATGGGAACACAATGGAAATAAAAAACCGTTTCAGGTTGTTGTCAGCCATCAGATTATATAGATTTTTCTAGCTGCGAATCGTTCGCAGCAGGGATTTCTCGGTATCAAATATACAAAAACCACTGCGCTTACTGTGTGTTGTCACCGGGGGAATTCCAACGCAACAAGGGAAATTTTTCAGCCGAAGTTTTCTGTATCGATATTCATTGAATTGTCCACCCTCCACGGTATAAAAACCATCGCAGTGCATGTGACCGGTAAAACTGAGAAGACAATCCTGCTTTTCCATGAATTCAAAATGTGGCTTGAAATCAGATCCCCTGGAATAAAACTCCTTTTTAAATCCGGCCATATTCGGAAATACATAATGGCTGAACAATATGTTTTGCCCTCCTGTCTCCATTACATGATATTCCGGCAATGCACTCAGATAATCAATATCCTCAAAATTATAATTCGTATCCAGCTCATCATCATGCAGCCAAAGTTCATTGTTTGACAGGACCGCTTGCTGATCCACATCAAGTTCATACCAATTTTCTGGGAAATCGAAGACATCAGATATCTTAGGAAGCGTCCGTGCTGCAAAGAAGTCATGGTTTCCGGGAAGAATAATGGTCTCCCGTTCCCGCAAAAGCGACAGGCAGTCATGTGCATTCCTCGTCTCCGAATAGCTGTAATACGGAACACTGAATCCGGAGATATCACCCAGGCAAATCAGCTGGTCATATCCCAAAACATCGATCTTTTTCAGGATGTGTTTGAGCTGCCGTACATCTTCGTGAACATCTGATATGAGTGCTAATCGCAAGGTATTGAGTTTTCCGGTTTCCCAAATTTACAAAATTCCGGCCCTTATTCCATGCAAGATCTATATAGAAAGTTCTTGTCCGAGTTTTCTACACTTCTCCAACAACCCTTTATTGCGCAGAGAATCTTCGTGAGCCAGTTTTGCCGGTAGCTGAAGTTTCTTGTATAATTCCCAAAGCTCCCATGGAGTATGGATCTTTCCTGAGCTGTAACATATCGCTGAGTAGAGCGTCTTAAGTTAAAACACCTCTATTGTAATAGCTAGACCAACAGTTCTAATGATAAAAAATTACCTACTCACAGCCTTTAGAAACGTTCTCAGGTACAAGAGTTTCTCTTTGATTAATATTCTCGGACTTTCCTTAAGTATGTCGGTTTGCATGCTCATCATGATTGTCATACAGGACCAGTTGTCGTATGACAATGTACATGCGAAAAAAGAACGCATATACAGGGTCCAACAAATAGATAGCCTGGCCAGTGTGGGACTGCATATTGCATCAAATCCATTTGCCCTGGGCACAGAGTTAAGGGATAATTATGCCATTGCAGAGAAAGTAATTATTCTCAATAATAATTTCAGAGGCGAGGGTATCTACAACGATACACGATTGCCATTGAATGGGATATATACCAGCAGTGATTTTTTTGATGTTTTTGATTTTAAACTTGAACAAGGATCCATTGAAGGGATCCTGGATGAACCCTATACGATGGTGCTCAGCAAGGAAACCGCAGATAAATTTTTTGGAGATGAGAACCCCATTGGAAAGTTCATTGAAATAGATACACTGGGAGCCTATGAAGTGAAAGGAGTAGCTGCCAAAACAAAGCAAAAATCACACATTCAGTTCGAAGCATTGATATCCCTTCCTACCCTTGTAATCCTTGATCAAAAGAGAGATATTCCCAGGTTTGTTGACAATTGGAAAACCGGGTGGGGAAGCTGGATTTATCTTCTCCTTGATGAAAAAGCTGACCTGGGAAGTATACAAAAGATACTGGACAAGATCAGCATTGAAAAGTACAAAGATGATGAAGACCACAATTACTCTTTCTATCTCCAGCCACTTGATAAAATTGTTCCCGGACCTTTATTAGGCAATGAAATTGGCTCTTTCCTCCCTAAAGTATTCATCATTTTCCTCGCTGGCCTGGCCCTGGTGATTATCATTTCAGCCAGCTTCAACTATACCAGTCTATCAGTGGCCCGTTCTATGTTAAGAGCAAAGGAGGTGGGGGTTAGAAAAACATTTGGTGCAAACAGAACGCAACTTATCATTCAGTTTCTCCTTGAAGCGCTTGTGATTTCAGTTATCTCGCTGTTGTTTGCTATCGCTCTGCTACAGTTTTTGCTACCTGCATTTACCGGGATGCAAATGATGTCCCTGCTAGAGGTTCGGCCTGAACAAAACATTACAATCTATCTTTGGTTTCTCATTTTCGCCCTGTTTACCGGTTTGCTCTCTGGAGCGCTTCCTGCCGCATTAATCTCAGCCTTTAAACCGGTATTTGTTTTAAAGGGCATCACCAATATAAAATTTTTCAGTCGGCTGACACTCAGGAAGATTCTCCTGGTAACACAGTTCGTATTCTCCATTGTTTTCATCATATCAATTCTTTTGATTTTCAAGCAGATGAACTTCATGGTGAATGCGGATATGGGTTTTGACTCTGAGGTGGTGTACGATATAGATCTTCAGGGAAAAGATTTCGAAAAAGTAAAAGTGGAATACAGCCAGCTGCCTGAGGTAGTGAATATCACTGCTTCATCCCATGTTCCTGGCGAAGGGACTTTTTGGGGTGTTGATGTCAGGCGGGAGATGGAAGATGAAAAGTATGAATTCCATTATTTCGCAACAGATGAGAAGTACATAGAAACGATGGGATTGCATTTAATTGCCGGTAGAAACTTCCCGGAAAATATGAGTGCTGAAAATGAGAAATTTGTGATTGCCAGCGAAATGGCTGTTGAACATTTTCATTTAGGAAGCCCACAGGAGACGCTGGGCACCACACTAATACTTGAAGATTCAAGCATGGTAGAAATAATCGGGATTATAGAGAATTACCAATATGGAGCCGTTTTTTTCAATCCGAGGCCTTTGCTGCTAAGATTTGAGCCTGCTGCTTATCACCATGCCTTCCTGCGAATCAGTTCTACTGATTTACTTTCCACTGTCGACAAACTCAAAAAAACATGGAGCACGATTGATGCAGACCATAAACTTGATGGAGATTTCATCGATGGCAGAATTAAATATTTCTACACCTTCTTTGAGGATATTACCTACACCGTTGGCTTCGCAACTCTGCTGGCTATCATGATTGCAAGTTTTGGCTTACTTGGAATAGCTACTTACAGCACACAAACCCGGTTGAAAGAGATTGGCATCAGGAAAGTGCTTGGTGCTGATGTAAAGAGTATCATTCTCCTGGTATCAAGATCATACCTCTGGATGATGATCATTGCTGCTGTGATTGGTGGTGCTATCGCGTACCTGGTCAACAATTTATGGCTTCAGTACCTTTCGAAAAGAGTAGATTTCGGGATCGGAACCATATTGGCTGGTGTTTTTCTTGTGGTCTTTATAGGTTTGATTACCATTAGTTCCCAAACATACAAAGCGGCACAAACCAGGCCAGCCAGGACCCTGAAAAATGATTAATCCATGCTTTTTTGATTTTATCGAGAGAATTATCTTAATTTTATGTTTGACCAACAAAACTCTAATTATGAAAAGATATATGATTCTCACCGTCCTGCTAGCGCTGTTTTCATGCGCTACAGTGCTTTCTCAAACTTCCAGCTATAAGCTGACTTCAGAACAAGATTTGCAGGATCCTGCCAAGTATATAGTTATTGAAGATTTCTACGATGCAGGTCTTGAAGGAACCTTTGCCGGAGAAAATGAGATCCCGATATATTATAAAATATTTAAGTACCCCGAAGTAGAACATGGCGCGATAATGATCTCCAGCGGGAGGACTGAAGGTGCCTTGAAATTTAAGGAGCTTATTTATGACCTCTGTAAAAACGGATATTCAGTATATATCCACGACCATCGCGGACAGGGCCTGTCGGGTAGAATGACCGAGGAACCTGAGATGGGTTATGTAGATGATTTTCAGTATTATATTGATGATATGAAAACTTTTTACGACGAGTTTGTAAAGCCCGCCGATCATAAGAAAGTATACATGTTGTCACACTCCCTGGGAGGTGCTGTTGGGATGTCTTACCTTGAGCAATACCCGGATGATATTGATGCTGCATCCTTTTCTTCACCCATGCTGGGACTGGCTGGATATATTTGTCCCCTGGCTGCAATTTTATCAGGGAAAACACCAAAGTGGGCTCCCGGACAAACCGTATACAATAATGATTCAACAAAATTCGAAGGTAATGATGTTTCGGGTTCTGAAACCAGGTATCACGTAAAAATAGGGGCCTTTAGCGAGGTTCCGGAAGCCAGGCTGGGAGGAGCATCTGCACAATGGCTCCACCAATGCTGTAAGGGGATGAAGTACATAAGGAAGAATATTAAAAAAATTGAAACACCTATATTCATCTTTTCTGCCCAAAACGAAACAGTAGTGAATCCTAAATCGACTGCAAAATTCATAAAGAAAGCCAACAAGGCAGGGCTAACATGCAAAACTCTTCTGATCGATGATGCACAGCACGAATTGCTTGTGGAAAAAGATAAGCAGCGAACGGAAATGTTGAGTAGGACGCTGGAGTTTTATGAGGAAAATTGACAAAATCCCATCTTTCATAGATAGATTCTCCTGATTCGTTGATTCCTTTTTTCTAAGAGTACAGATCGCTCTATGTTTGTTTCATCAAATCAATTATACACAAGATGAAACGAATAAATTTTATAGCAAGTGCCCTGATATTGAGCATGCTTTCAGCGATACTGATCACCTTCACAGCCTGTGACAATATACTGGGAATCGAAGATGAAGAAAACCTTCCCGATATCACCGGGTTTCCTGTCGTAGGAACCAATCAAACAACATATTTTGATAACACAACTACCATGTCAGCACCGCTGTCAGGAGAAGCTTTCTACGGTCAGAATGCACAATACCCGGGAAATACTCCCCAGTATGAAGACAACGGCGACGGAACTGTTACAGATATGGTAACAGGACTGATGTGGCAAAATACTTTTGACCACAACGGCGACGGATCGATTGATTATGATGATAAACTCATTTATGACGAAGTTATCGCTGCTGCAGATACCATATCAACAGCTGGATATGACGATTGGAGGGTGCCAACGATAAAGGAACAGTACTCGCTGATTATGTTCAGCGGACGCGATATTAGCGGATATGAAGGTGAAGATACCGAATCTCTTATCCCGTTTATTAATACTGAGTATTTTGCTTACGCCTATGGAGACTCTGATGCAGGTGAGCGCCTGATCGATGTGCAGTGTGCTTCTACCACCATGTATGTAAGCTCAGAAATTGAGCCATTGGTATTCGGCGTCAACTTTGCTGACGGACGTATCAAAGGATATGGAACACAGATGATGGGACAGGATAAAGCATTCAATTACCTGATGGTTAGAGGTAACGAAACATATGGAATCAACAGTTTTATAGACAATGGTGACGGAACCATCACAGATGATGCTACTGGTTTGATGTGGATGCAGGATGACAATGGCGAAGGAATAGTATGGGAAAACGCACTTAGCTATGCTGAAGACATGGTTTTTGCAGGCTATTCTGACTGGCGTCTTCCTGATGCAAAAGAGCTGCAGGGTATTTTGGACTATACACGTTCGCCTGCAACCACAAGTTCAGCCGCTATCGATCCGCTGTTTAGCTGCACACAAATAATAAATGAAGCCGAGCAGGATGATTATCCATTTTACTGGAGCAGCACAACTCACGGAAACTTTATGACAGGACACGAAGGTGCCTGGGGAGCCTACGTAGCTTTTGGCCGTGCCATGGGGAATATGTCATTTGAAAAAAGCACCAGTGCAGATATCAATTGGATTGATGTTCACGGAGCGGGTGCACAACGCAGCGATCCTAAAGCCGGAGACCCATCAGAATATTCAGAAGGACATGGTCCACAAGGGGACGCTGTACGCATCAACAATTACGTGAGACTTGTAAGAAATATATAGAATAGTTTTAGTTTAGGTTTAGGGTTTATATAGAGTAGTTTTAGTTCAGAACCCGCGGGAGGAAACTCCTGCGGGTTCTTTGGTAAAATGAACCTTATGATTAATTCAATACATAATTGATTGGGAAAGTATATAACACTTTCACCTTCTTTCCACTCTGCTTTCCCGGTTTCCATTTTGGAGAAGACAAAACAACCCTGACGGCCTCTGCATCCAGGGCAGGATCTACGCCTCTGACTACGTTAGCGTCAACAACATTACCGTGCTTATCTACAGCAAATTGCACGACAACCCTGCCACTAATCCCATTATCCGAAGCAACAGTAGGATATTCAAGCTCTTTCGCAATATATTTTCTAAACTCTACTGCCGGATCACCACCTCCATTGAATATAGGCATCTCCTCAACTATATAATACACTTCTTCTGCAATTACATCGTCCGATATAAGTTCTATTTCAGGGTCCTGTAGCATTTCACTGTCATTCTCTGAACAAGAAAAAGCCAGGGTAAGAAGCAACAGAACGGGTACTACCAGCAATGACTTACATTTAGCCAGTACTGTCGATTTACTTTTATACATCATCATAATTCTGCTTTTAATTAGTGAGTAAAAATTATTTGCTATGCTGACTGACATTTGACCATTTATTTGCCTGAGAAGAAGAGTCTGATAATCTTTGAATGCACCATTCATTCTTTTTACCCCTGAATCAGCCAGGTATTCGTGGTTTGCTTTAATTGACTTTCGAATCAACCACATAAAGGGATTGAACCAAAAAATAACAAGGAAAATTTCGGAGATTAAATTATCAATATGATGCTTCTGTCTGACGTGAATTAATTCATGATCAATTATATGAGTTACCTGGGATTGAGAAAATTGAGATTTGTTAATAAAAATGTAGCGAAAAAAGGAAAACGGGGAATATTCTTCTCCGATAAATACATAGGAAAAATCACCCTTTTCTACTATATTTCCATTCATCTTTAGCTTGCGAATTTTTAGGAGGCCCGACATGAGTCTGCTGAAAAGAAGCACAAAGCCCGCTGCATAAATGAATAGTATTACAGTTTGCCATCCGAAAGAAGACGCAAAGGGGTGAAAGGAATTATTATTTACAGTAATACCAGGAAGAACGGCATGATAGGTATAACTTACAGGATTCATGCCAGCTGTTTCAAAGCTAAGCAAAGGTATGGCGATCGAAATCAAAACGGATCCCATCAAATAGAAGCGATTAAATTTGAAATAGGTTTCCCTTCTGAAAAACAGCCAATATATAGCAAAGAGTACTGCCATGGATATAGCTGATTCAACTACAAATTGAAATAGATTATTCATCTTTTAAATTTTTATCAGATTCCTCCTTTATCATTTTGGTCAGATCTTCGATCTCTTCAGGGCTTAAGTCCTCCTCCTTTACCAGAAAGGATACAACACTCTCAATTGAATTGTCGAAATAGGCAGATAAGAAATACTTGAATTTATTTTTCCTGTAGGAGGCCTTTGAGATAAGCGGATAATACTCATGCGTTTTACCGTAGGACTTATGACTTACAAAGCCTTTTTTCTCTAATATCCTCACAACTGATGATATGGTTGTATAAGGTTGATTGGGTACATGAAGTGCTTCAATAATGTCTTTTACCAGAGCCTTTTTGAGGTTCCAGATAAGCTGCATTATCTCCTCTTCCTTAGCTGTTAAGTTTTCCATAAAACAAGATTACAACTTATTTTGCAGTTATACAACTGCATTTTACGTTTTATTACTGATTTATACGTAATTTAGATTGTTTCTTGTGTTTGTAACTGAAAACTGGGCTGATAGCGATCCTTAATGGGATGGGAAAAGGGTCTTCCTAACGATAGGGGCTTCCGGATCTCCCCACCAGGTAAGCACTCTTGAACTCCCGGCAAAACTATTTTCTCCAAAAACCAAATTAATTTGGATGTTAGTTAATATACACTAACTTTGTCGGGGAATAAATAAACAATTTGTCAGAATGAAGGTATTAAACATTACACGTCACGCTGTATTAGCCATCCTGGTGCTCACCTCAATCCCTTTAGTTGCTCACTTTTTTAGGGGGAAGCCACAACATGAATGGATAACCTGGGTACATATCATAATTGGATTAATATTTATTGTACTTTCAATTGTTGGTACAATTCTTAATAAAAAAGCCAGGAAATAATAAACCTTAAAAAGAATAAAAGATGAAAACCGAAAGACAACAGGAGATCATTGATATGGCTTTAGAGCTTATTAACGAAAAAGGGATACAGGGAATGACTATTAAAAACCTGTCAAAAAAAATTGGGATTACTGAGCCCGCAATTTACAGGCATTACGATAGCAAAACTGATATTCTGATTGCCATTATCGATAGTTTCAGAGAGAATACAGAGAATATCCTGGAAAATGAACTAAACAATAACAGCAGTGCTATTGAAAAAATAGAACACCTGTTTACAAGACATTTTGCAGCCTTTTCAGCCAAACCTTCATTGATATCTGTAATTTTTTCTGAAGAAATATTTAGAAACGAGGCCGTGCTTGTAAAGAAAATTTACGAGCTCAATGAAAAAAATGATCTTATGTTCATCTCCATTATTAGTGAAGGACAAAAAAATGGGGAAATAAGAACAGATATTCCTGCACAACATCTTTCAACAATAGTCATGGGAACACTGCGACTGTTTGTGAAAAGAGCAAGTTTCCTGGAATATTCTGAAAGCTTACCCCAGGCGGGCAAGAAACTTATCGAATCAATTCAACGAATAATCATAAAAGAATAAAATCATAAATCGCTCATAACAAATAAGTGGATTTTTTTGTCCCCTTAAGTTAGTGAGTATTAATTAACACGAGCAAAATAATGGAAAAATTATTCATCCGATTTTTAAAAGCACCCTGGGTAGTCATTGCACTGGTAATTGTTTTTAGTGCATTCTTTTTTATGCAAATGAAACAGAAATCAAGGATGGAGACCGATCTCGACGAGTATATGCCAAAGGATCATCCTGCCTTTATGTATAGCGATCAGGCTGAAGAATGGTTTGGTATTAACGACGGGATTATCCTGGCCATCGAAAACAAGAAGGGGATTTTTAATATCGAGACGCTGGACACGCTGAAGCAGCTTACCAGGACATTGCAGAAGATGGATCAAATTGAAAAATCGGATGTAACATCTCTATATACAGCAGACAATATTGTTGGCAGTGAAGATGGAATGGATGTCAAAGCATTTTACAAACGTGTGCCAAAGACAGAAGAAAAAGTAAAGGAAATACAAAATAATGTAAGGAAAAATGAGATGATCTACGGCCGGATCGTGTCAACAGATGAGACTGTGACAGTGATCATTGCAGAGATTAAAGATGATGTATTCTCCCAGGAATTTTATAAAGAGCTGCTGGGTTTGGTAAGCTTATATGAAACAGATGATATTAAAATTCATGTTGCCGGCCGGCCTATCGTGGAAGGCACAATGGCAATTCTGGGTCCTGCCGACATGAAAAAAATGGTGCCCATCGTATTACTGGTAATAACCCTGGTTCTTATGCTTACGCTGCGCAGTGTGAAGAGTACAATCCTGACATTACTGGTGGTCCTCCTAAGCACGATATGGGTATTTGGCCTGATGGCGCTTCTGAAAATTCCGATATATGCAGTGTCAACAATGATTCCCGTCATGCTTATTGCTATCGGGGTCGCCTACGCAATACACCTTTACAGTCATCTGCAACTCTATTTGCGCGAAAAGCCGGATGCTGGTAAAAAGGAAGCCAGTGTCGATATGCTACACTACATGTGGAGGCCTGTAGGGGCAACGGCTATTACAACAGCTGTTGGATTTATTTCACTGCTTACTTCTGAAGTATATCCCATTAAATATTTCGGACTTTTTACAGCTTTTGGTGTAATAATGGCCATGCTATTCTCTCTTATTCTTATTCCGGCAGGCATTATGGTCTTCGGCTTACCTAAAGTTAAAAAATCAAGAAAAAGCAGGCCAGCCAAAGATACCGGCCTGGCAAATAATTTTGTGGCCGCCCTGTTAAAACGAAAAACAGCCACCATTTTGATTACCGCTGCTGTAATCATGGTTTCAATCGTGGGTATGCAGAAAATCTGGATCAATTCCAGTTTCCTGGATAAATTTGAAAAAGACAGTGACATTGTACTCACAGACAGATTTGTAAATGAGCACTTTGGGGGCACAACATCAATCAACCTTGTATTAGATTCAGAGGGGAAAAAAGATGTTTTTAAGAGCCCCGAAGTCCTGAAACTGGCAGATCAGATGCAACACCAGCTTGTTAGTGAATTGGATGTTGTTGGCAATTCATTTTCGCTTGCAGATTATATCAAGCGAATGAATAAAGTGATGAATGCTGATATGGAAGAGTTTAATACAATTCCCGATGACAAGGATATGATTGCCCAATATTTGCTTCTCTATGAAATGTCGGGAGATCCGGAAAACCTGAACAAAGTAGTTGACTATGAGTATGCAAAAATGAACATCACTTTTCAGCTAAAAAGTGATAATTCAAAAGAGCTAAAATCAGCAATGGCACTCATCGATTCGTATGAAGACGATTTTGCTGAACACGGTGTCACGTTAAACTATGCCGGAAGCGGTTACAAAGGACTAATCTTTGGAGATTTAATATTGGAAGGGCAAATAAAGAGTCTGCTGCTATCCTTATTAATCGTCATATTGCTGCTCTCGCTTATGTTCAAAAACTTTAAAATTGGACTTATTGGGTCAGTACCGATTATTATTACAGCATTGATAAGTTTTGGTATCATGGGCTTCTTGAATATCCCCCTTAATACAACAACGGCATTGCTTTCAAGTATTGCCATTGGAATTGGGATTGATTACGCCGTTCATTTTATAGAACAATACCGGTACAACGCATCTAAATCAGATGACAAGCTCCTTGTTGCACAAAAGACAATGGCCCATGCAGGACGTGCCATCAGTTTCAATGCCATTATAGTAATTGCGGGCTTTTTGGTCCTTGTATTTTCAGTATTTCCGCCAAACAGAGAACTGGGAGCACTGGTATCACTCAATATGTTCACAAGCTTTATTGGAACAGTAACTATCATGCTGGTCCTGTTAAAAATGTCAAATATCTATTTCAAAAAATAAAAGAAAGATTATGAGAAAATTACAATTCACAACAGCCCTATTTGCGCTCATCTTTGTCTTCGGTTTAAACACCGAGGCCCTGGCTCAGAATTATAACGGTAAGCAAATTATAGAGAAAGTTTATAACCGTGATACAGGTGATGATCAAACTTCAGATTTGACCATGACATTAACTAACAAAAATGGTGCACAAAGGATAAGAACGATTAAACAGTTCAAAAAAGTTTTGGGGACTGTTGACAAGAGCATCATGTTCTTCATCTCCCCTTCCGATGTAAAAAATACTTCATTCATGAGTTGGGCATACGATTCAGATCAGACTGATGACCAATGGATCTATCTGCCTGCACTGAAAAAAACAAAACGTATCTCCAGCGATAGCAAAAGTGACTATTTCATGGGATCCGATTTCACCTATGACGACCTGGGCGATCGCAAGCTTGAGGATGATACCCATGAATTATTGAGAGAAGAAACGCTGAATGGAGTTGATTACTATGTTGTTGAAAGCATTCCTGTTGATGAAGATTATATGTATTCCAAAACAATTGTATGGGTTAATACATCCAATTTCATCGGTTTGAAAAAAGAGTTCTATGACGAAGATGAAGACTTATTAAAGATTCTATCCATTGAGGATATTGAAAAAATTTCCGGTATTTGGGTGATTAAAAGATCTGAAATGAAGAACGTACAGAAGAATCACAAAACAAGCATAGAGCTCAACAATGTTCAAATAAATTCAGGTTTGTCTGAATCAAAATTCAGTGAAAGAATGATGATGAGGGGACTATAGATGATTGAAAAATTAAGATTCTAATAAACAGATGAAATGAAAACGAAAATTCTAATTATAGTGTTACTAGTTACAGCTGGTCAGTATACAGTGGCACAAAACCCTGATATCTCAGGATACGTAAGAAATTATACGGGTGTTGTATTTGAAACGGGAGATTTCTCCATTTTGCAAAACACGCTGAATTTAGACCTCTCGGGCTCGGGCGACAAGATTGCATTTAAAGCAAATCCGATGCTCTACCATTATAATGCTGACAGCTTGAATTTACAATTAAGAGAGCTCTACCTGGATTTATATTTTAAAAATTTCGATCTGCGAATTGGTAAGCAACAAGTAGTATGGGGTAAGGCAGATGGTGCATTCATAACTGATGTGGTTTCACCCCTGAACCTTACAGAATTTTTGCTGCCTGACTTCGATGAAATACGCAGGGGTGTAAATGCAGTAAAATTCGATTACTACCTGGGGAACAGCACTTTTGAAGTAATCTGGTTGCCAAATTTCACGGCAACAGAAACTCCCGCTTCAGGATCTATATGGTACAAACAAGCTGAATTTCCTGTCGCGCCAGTCTTCGATTGGTCTAAATCGGAAATGAACCCGGGATTAGAAAACAGTGAGCTCTTTGTAAAGTACGCAGCACTAACATCTGTCATTGATTTTGAAATAATGGGTGGATATACCTGGGATGATTTACCAAGCATGCACGTTTCTAAACAGCTGGATATGTCATCAGGCAACCCGGTGTTAACGGGACTGGATATTACACCTGAACACCACAGGTTATACCTGGGTGGAGGTTCTTTCAGCACAGAGATAAAAGGAATTGTATTAAGGGGTGAAGCAGCTTATTACAATGGAAAATATTTTCAGACTGAAGACCCAATGGCCATAGATGCCCTGGTAGAGAAAGATTATCTGCACTATCTTGTTGGACTTGATTTTAATATTGGAAACGTGAAATTCAGCTCTCAATTTATCCAGGAGGCAATCATGGATTATGATTCCCAGATGCAAAAAGAAGAAAGGGAAAACACGATGACATTCCTGGCACGGTATGATCTATTGCGTGAAACCTTGCATCTTGAACTGTTCTCTTATGTTGGATTGACCAATGAAGATGCTTTGATCCGACCAAAAATTACCTATGATTTTGACGATAGTTTCTCCATCCTGCTCGGTTCAAATATTTTCATTGGGGATGAAAATGGCCGCTTTGGAAAGTATGGTGATAATTCAATGGCGTACATGAAATTGAAGTACAGTTTTTAAAAGACAGCGGGTGTTATAGGAATTACCACCTATCACACCCCACCCAAACATATCCTCAAAATTTAAATCTTTGTCATTTCCATCAAATAATATGGGTTGGGCCGTAGGATATGATGGAGTGATTTTAAAATTAGATAATTAAACCCATTCAATAAGCTCCCCAATTCAATCCTTTATACAGCGTACACTAAATGCACAATCACCATTGGTACACTTTGAGGTAGAAACTATATCATGATCACAACCTATATTTACGATCATATTTTCGGGTGTGGCCCAAAATATTGCAGCAGCTTTTAGGGCATGAAAACTCTCATGGACATTTCCTCCACCAGCAGGAAGTACCGAAAAACCGCTTTCATTGGTTCCATCTCCGCAATGATACCAGGCACCAAGTTTAGAACATTTCAACTTCTTACCAGCACTTTCCATCCCCCCATAATTATCGATCAGGACATTCCACTCATCTATACTCGGCAGGTGCCATCCATCCGGACATGCCTTTTCTGCCTGGTCGTAAGCATATAATCTACCATAGATCTTACAATTGTCCGGTTCATTGTTATAACACCAGCTTCCGGAATCGCTTTCAAAATTTAGATTTTCTGCCATCCAAACCTGATCTCCGCTCTTTACGGTTTTATATAACTTCCCATCCCTGGCATCTTTCATGGTAGTAAAAAGGGAAATAGATGAAACAGACGATTTCTCATACTTCCAGGTTCCATCTTCATTTAGAGTAACTGTCCGGCCATCTGAGGTAACAAGCGTTTCTTGTGCAAACAAACTAACTGAGAATAGCAGGATTACGGCAAATAAGATTGTTTTCATAATGTAAGTCAATTTAGTTCTGGTATGATAAATCTGTTATGTTAGTACTTTGATTCCTTGATGATCCTGGCAAAGCGCTCAATTTGATATGACTATATTCAACTCGTTTATACATTCAATCAGACTAAGCTGTTTGTTATAGAAGAGACTCAGATCTAATTGCAATAAACACGATGGTTTACACAGCTTTGTAGAATATACAATAGTAAATTGCCTGATCAAAGTTAGAAAATCTCCATGTAATTCAGAAATGTTCATACCATTACTTTACAACAATTCATAATCACCAGGTAGTGATAAGAATAAAATATCAGCGGGTTTTGTGCTTTAACAGAGGTCAGTGGCATTCCACATCCTGCTCATCCTTATCATCTGTGTAATTAGTTTCGCTGACCGCGGCTTTGCCTCGGTCCCGGTTCAGACAATTGACATAAACAGCCACCCTGAATTTGTGCTGGGCTGTTCACTCCTGGTTTCAAAACTCACGAATTTGTTTAGCCCATATCTTTGGAAATTAAACAGAAATTGTCGTAATTTTATCTAAGCCATGTATTCAATCTATTAGCTGTCTTTGTGAATTTACTTAAGATGGCTTGTGGTG
The DNA here is from genome assembly GCA_964538375.1 of uncultured Bacteroidaceae bacterium. GTDB lineage: Bacteria > Bacteroidota > Bacteroidia > Bacteroidales > JAUUZQ01. The sequence continues at coordinate 119,143 of CAZIFQ010000007.1, forward strand.
TGTTGTGGTAGGCACAAGTCAGGGATTCTATGTGAAATAAAGACAATTGGATATAAATGGTCAAAATGTTGGAATAAACGCAATAAGTATATACAACCGTTGTGCGTCATACTAAGAAACAGAAGTTGAAATATCTTTATATTTGATAAAGACAATGAATAAAGAAAAAAACAAGAGAATTTGTCCTATAGAAAAGGCTGGGGGACTTGATAATTCTATTAGAAAATTATTGCATAATCCTCGAAAAATATTAAAACCATACATTAATGAAGGAATGACAGTTCTTGATTTAGGATGTGGTCCTGGTTTTTTCTCAATAGAAATTGCAAAATTGCTTATTGATTCAGGGAAAGTCATAGCTGCAGACCTACAAGAAGGAATGCTTGACAAAGTTAGGCAAAAGATTAAAAGAACAGAATTAGAAAAAAGAATTACACCTCATAAATGCCAAGAAGAGAGTATTGACCTAAACGAAAAAGTTGATTTTATATTGGCATTTTACATGATACATGAGGTATCAAATCAAGATAAATTATTTAGGGAAATGAAATCAATAGTAAAACCTAGTGGGCAACTATATATTATTGAACCCAAATTCCGTGTTTCAAAAAAATCTTTTGATTCAATGATTGATAGATTTAAAGAGATTGGATTTGAGATTAAGGATAGACCAAAAGTCTTTTTTAGTAGGACAATTGTTTTGAAAAATACAAATAACATATAGCACAAACGCACAACAATGTATATAAAAAATAGGCGGGATAGTGCTAAATTCAATGGTTTACCTCTTCCTGAAGGTATTGTTGTAATCTCAAAAGAAGATTAGAATAGGAAATTAACTGGCCCTATTAAATAGGACTCTGAGCGGTCTGCAAGACCCAGCGATGAGTCGGTGTTGAACTAC
>CAZIFQ010000008.1:0-29000 GCA_964538375.1 uncultured Bacteroidaceae bacterium
AAAAAAAGAAAAAACAAGAAAAGGAATGACAAAGCAGATTTCATATTTGGTTGATCTTTATTTCAAAGATAATAGAAATTTAGTTCCGATGGAAAAACCGAAGGCGTTGACCACTGCCCGCCGGTTTTTTGCTCACGATCCTCCTCCTCGGTTCTTACAACAAGGTTCTTAAATGGATATTTAAGAATACCAATGAGTTAAGTGGACAAAAAAAAGACGACAGCATCTCTACTATCGTCTTTAATCTATTTGAGGCGGCATCCTGAACCCTCTTCTGTACCCGGAGCCGGGGGACATAAATTTTACAAGGCTTTCGTAAATATAGGCTGTAAGGGCTTTTATCATTACTAGAATTAGCGTACATTTACTACCTGTTACATTAAAATAGGGTGCAATTATGGGAGCAAAAGATGATTTAAAGATAAAATTGCAGGTCCGGGGAGGATATACAAGTAAAAACAATACCAGGCAGCTTCTGATCAGGATCACATTAAAAAGAGAAAGTGGTATTAAAACCGAAAGAGCGGATATCTATACAAAGTATTATGTGAAGGTTCGGAAGGAAAATAATCCTAAAACAGGAAAACAGGAATGGGTTCCAATAATATCTCACTTTAAAAACGGATCAGTTAATCCCGGTCATCCGGATTATAATGACATTATCGATTATCTGGCTGATTTTAAAGCAAAGGCCAGAAATATCTTCAGAGATGTGAGATACTATAAAGAAAACATTACTGTTGAAGAACTAAAATCAAGGATCCTCCAGGTCCAGCCTAAAACAGTTTCCTTTAAAGACACGTTCGATCACTTTGTAAATGTTATGAAGGCGGATAAGGCCCCTCGGACCATTACTAACTATAAAACAGTTTTTAAATTTTTGGAAGATTTCAGTAGAGCCAAAAATATTAAACTCGCATTTAACTCTATAGATATTGATTTTTTCGAAAGCCTTAAGGATTACTCCTATAATTCTAGGGGTATTGAAACAAATTATTTCGCTAAAATAATTGGCGTTTTAAAGGCTTTTCTGAGGTGGTCATATGAACGGTATCATAATAGAAATGACTTTCTTGCTTTCAAAGCCCCTGAAGTTGAAAAAGAGGTAATATATTTGACATGGGACGAGCTTATGACTCTTTACAACTATAATTTTAAAATCCCAGATCAGCGAATTGCCAGGGAATTATTCTGTTTTATGTGTTTCACTGGGCTACGTGTTGGAGACCTCAGAATGTTGACGCCTGATCATATTAAAGCGAAAAGGATTGAGATTATTGCTCAAAAAACTGGTGATAAGCTTTATATCCCTTTAAGTAGCTATGCGATTGAGATTTTAAAAAGGAACAAAGGTATATTACCTAAAATGCTGCAGCAGAAAATCAATATAAATATAAAGGATTGTTGTAAAGTTGCTGGTATAACTGAAAAGACAAGGCATCATTCTCACGTTGGGGGAAAGATTGATATTTTATATAGCCCGAAGTATGAATTAATTTGTAATCATACTGCCAGGAGAACATTTATTACTATTAGCATAGAAAAAGGGATGTCTCCTAAAACAATAATGAAAATCGTAGGCCATAAAAAGGATTCTACAATGAACCGGTACCTTAAGATTGCTGATAAATTTGCCGAAATAGAAATGGAAAAGTGGGAGCATTAATTCTTCAGGATCTGCTCCTTTATAAATAGCAGATATTTCAAATTATAAATATCAGGCTCAGTTTCATTTTTGAAAGAGATATCAGTAGATTTTAGGCTGGTCGCTCCAGGTCTAATTGTTTCAATCAAATTATCTACTACATCGATATCAATAAGTTCATACAAATTTATAAATGTAAAGGCCGTAACGAAGTTCTCATTTTCATTTTCCAACTCCCTTAGTTGTGCTTTCATAAATGATTGAGATCTTTCATCGGATCCGAAAGCAAAAGGCGAGATTTCTAAGGCATCACATATATCAACATATTTCTTTAGTGAGAGAGTTTTTCCGCTAAGCGTTCTTGACAATGATTGATTGCTTATTCTTAATTTCTCTGCAAGCCAAACAATAGACTTTCCTTGCTTTTTCAGCTCTTCTTTTATTCTAGAATATGGATTCATCAAACAATTTTGTTTGCAATTTACTGTATATCATAATCAATATCAATAGACAAAAACGTTTAATAAAGACAAAATATTGATATAAATGTTTGATAAAATGGAATATTTAGTATATTTGTTTATTCCTTATATTAAAAACGCACAAAATGGAAAATTTAGTAAAGCAAAAAAGTAACGAAAACGAACAACTATTAACTCAAAATGAGGCTATTAAGTTGCTCAGGGTTTCTCGACCAACTTTCATAAGGTATCGAGTTGCTAATAAGATCCCTTTTATCACAATGGGGAGCGGTAAAAAATGCAAGAAGTTTTATCGAAAAGATGATCTGCTTGTTTTCACTACGAAATGAGGTCTATGAATTCATACTTTGAAACAAAAAGAAAATGAAATTCACTGCAGAACAACTTGAATTATTGGAGGGGCTTAAAACTCATCGAATAACAGTTAGAGTAACTGAAAAAATGTATAAGAAATATGAGAGAGTCTCAAAGCATACACATGTACCAAAACCCAGGCTCCTAAGATACTTGATCGCGCAATATATTGATGATTGCTTTAATATTTAGATAAAAACCACTGAAACCACTCACAAATGCAAGCATTCTTCGATAAGATTAAAGACATAGACCTGGTTGATGCCATTGGCAAATATGTCGACTTAAAACGCACCGGTGCATCCTATAAAGCCAATTGTCCGTTCCCCGGACATGACGAAAACACTCCGAGCTTCGTGGTTAATCCTGGTAAGCATATGTTCAAATGCTTCGGCTGCGGAAAAGGAGGAACCAATGCTGCTACTTTCTTAATGGAAGTACAAGGGATCTCCTGGTGGGATGCTTGCGTGATACTGGCCAAAGATTTTAATATCGATATCCCCAACACAAAAGAACGCACTCCGGAAGAAGAGGAAGAGTACAAGAAACATGAGGCGGTTAAAATGGTCCTTAAGTTTGCGATGGAATATTTCCAGGAGCAGCTTCAGGAAAATAAACCAGCACTCAAATATGCACAGGGCAGGTGGACCGATGAAACCATTAAGGACTTCAATATCGGGTATGCACCGGCAGGCAATGCCTTTTACAAAGAAGCCAGGTTAAAAGGATACAAAATTGATCTGCTACTGGATGCAGACCTGATCAAGGCATCTAAGAATCAGAAAGGCACTTATTACGACACCTTCAGAGAGCGCATTATGTTTCCGATGGCTGATAAGTATGGCCGGCCGGTAGGATTTTCTGGAAGAATACTCCCACAAGTAGCTGCTAAAAAGACAGAAATAGCAAAATATATGAACTCCCGGGAGAGTGATCTCTTCCAAAAGGGGAAAATGTTCTTTGGCTTTCACCTGGCACAGCGCGTCATGCGCGATAAGAAAATGGCTTACCTGGTTGAAGGGCATCCTGATGTGGTGCGCATGCATGAGATCGATCAGGTGAATACAGTGGCCACCTCCGGCACTGCGCTAACTTCTGACCAGGTGTTTATTTTGAAGAGCCTGGTTGAATCTGTTAATATTATTGGTGATACCGATGATGCCGGCCTTAAAGCCACAAAGCGAAGTGCGGAGATGTTGATCAAAGAAGGGTTATTCGTTAACGTGGTGGATCTTCCGGATACTGAAGATGGAAAGAAAAATGATCCGGATAGCTTTTTTACTACTCCGGAACAGTTCGATGAATTTGTAACCGGTGAACATATCCGGGACTACATCTATACAAAAGCAAACAAGTGGCAGAAGAGAGCCAATAATCCGGATTTCAAAAAACGGGCCCTCGATGAGATCTGCGAACTGGTTGCCTGCCTGCCTGTAACTATTCACGGAATGTATATGGAGCAGCTTGGTAAAATCATTCCTTCAAAAAAGGTGTGGGACCAGACACTCAAAGCTATTCTGAAAGAGAAGGAGCCAGAGGTGAAGGAGTCGCGGATCCCTGACCATGTGAAGCTGTCAGATTTTGAGAAATATGGCTTTTATGCTGATCATAATAAATATTTTTTCAAGGGAAGGAATGGAACATCTGAAGGTAGTAACTTTATTATGAAACCTCTTTTCCATGTACAGAGTGTAAGTAATGCGAAGCGAATATATGAGATTACCAATGAATTTGGATACTCACAGGTCATTGAGTTTGCACAGAAGGATCTGCTTGCTTTATCAAGATTCAGAGAACGTCTTGAAGGGCTTGGTAATTTTATATGGAAAGCACAGGAGGGAGAATTAACCAGGTTAAAGTGTTATTTATACGAAAATACTGAGAGCTGTGTGGAAATTACTCAGCTTGGTTGGCAGAAACACGGTTTTTGGGCGTGGGGAAATGGCCTGTTCAATGGACAATTTAATCATACCAATGAATACGGTATTGTAAAGCATGAGGATAAAAACTATTATCTGCCGGCATTTTCGAAAGTGTACGATGGAGAGGATGGGCTATTTACGGCCGAGCGCAGGTTTATGCACAGGAAGGAGGAGAAAATATCTTTAAATGCTTACTCTGAAAAGCTAATGCAAGTATTTGGCGAGAATGCGAAATTTGGCATATGCTTTTACCTATCGACGCTGTTCCGGGATCATATAGTAAAGATCTTTAACTTCTATCCGATTCTGAACCTTTTTGGACCTAAGGGAGCAGGTAAGACAGAGCTGGCCGTTTCGCTTCTGCAATTCTTTGGACCACAGCCTAAGGGGCCAAACATCAACAATACATCAAAAGCGGCCCTGGCCGATCACGTTGCAATGAGCTGCAATGCTTTGTGCCACATTGATGAATATAAGAATAACCTGGACTTCGAAAAGATAGAATTTCTTAAAGGACTTTGGGATGGCACCGGGCGTACCAGGATGAACATGGATAAAGATAAGAAGAAGGAAACCACAGCTGTTGATGCCGGGATCATAGTAAGCGGTCAGGAAATGCCAACAGCTGATATCGCACTCTTCTCTCGTTTAATTTACCTGACCTTTAGCAAAACCATATATACTGAACAGGAAAAGGAAAATTTTAATGAATTGAAGAAAATTGAGAAGAAAGGGTTAACCCATATTACTCATAAAATACTGGAGCATAGGGTTTCCTTTCTAGAAAATTTCATGAAAAGCTATGACCTGGTAAGTAGAGATGTCCAAAATAAATTAAAGGAACAAATTGAAGATAGGATCTTAAAAAACTGGTTAATTCCAATAGCGGCATTTCATGCTTTACAAGAAAAAATCACCTTACCATTCACATACAAGCAGTTAATAAATGAGGCTGTAGTTCATATTGCCGGTCAAAACAGTGAGACTGGAAATAGTAATGAGGTAACAGCTTTCTGGGACACAGTACAATATATGTTTGAAAACAACCTCATTCAGCATGGAGTAGATTATAGGATAGATTTTGGAGAGACTAATTTAAAAACTAAAACCATGGATGCTGAATGGAGTAATGCCCCAAAAGATGTACTAAATATCCGATTTAGTAAAATTATGACTCTATATGCCATAGTAGGGAGACAATCAGATGCCAAGGTTTTACCGAAAGCCACGATGGAATATTATTTAAAGAATGATAAAAGCTTCTTTGGAATTAGGAATTCTTATCGATTTTATATTTCCGACAAAATGGGAAATATTTTATTGGATGATGTTGGTATTCGAAAAGAGACTATCACAAGCGCTTATTCTTTTGATTACAATAAACTTGACATTGTACTTCATGATAACAAAACAGATAAAGAAGAAAAGGATAAAATAGAATTAGAAAAAGAACTAAAGGAAAATATAAATGATAAAAATATAAATGGAGTCAACAGTAAAAATGAACCAGATGAGGAGCTTCCATTTTAATAAAATTAAATCTAACTAATTTATATCGACCTACACGACCTACACCGACCTACAAACTATAAATATATGATTATCAAAATAATACTAAACCAAATTCAAAAATAATAAAACCTACACCGACCTACACCGACCTACAATAGATTTATTAAACCTACAATAACCTACTTAAAATATATATAACCTACAGACTCTATTTATGTATTATTCATAAAATCAGTTAATTAACAATGTGTAGGTCGGTGTAGGTCGTGTAGGTCGTGAAATAGCTATTTAAACTAGAATTATACTTTTTTAACCATTAATCACAATGCAATGAAAACACAAAAAAAAGACACCCCGAAAATTACCCAGGAGTACCTGGAACTAAAGAGACTCGAATTTGTACATAGGTATCTTAATACTGGTATGTGCGGATCTGCCCTCACTACTTTAAAGGACGCATTCTTCACTTATGTAATGGAATTAGCTAGGCAAGATATGCTGAGTGGGAAAAAAATAGCAAGTATCCATGCAGGTTATTATCTTATTATTGACATTCTGAAAGACTTGAAAGAATTGGATGATATTGAAATAAGAGCCGGGACCTTTGATTATCCTGTAAGTAGTTCTGAAGATTATATCGATGCTTTTCATAAAGCCTTAGAAAGGGTTCCAGAAGATGGTAGAAAAGTTAATACAATTACTTTAAGTACTATATATATTCCAAAAGCTTCATAACGAAATGGCAAGCAAAGGAACAAATTCGACACCTACTTTCCCAGGAATAAGTTTATCCTGGGGAGATGGATATAAAAAAGACAATGGTGAAGCCACAATCTTTGCCATTGTCTATGTCAATCGAAAAAAAGTAAGGTTTAATACCGGGTTGAGTGTTCTAAAAGAGGAATTCGATTCTGAAACCTGGACTGTATTACCTACACATGAGTATGCTTCTGATTATAATCTGATACTTGGATCTGTAAAAGCCAGGCTAAATGAAATATTCATACGGTATCGCCTTCAGCATCGATCAATCTCTCCTGCGCTATTGCGCAAGGAGTACAAGGCAAAGATGACAAGTTTAGATTTTCATTCCTTTTTAAAGAATGCTATTGAGGAAAGAAAGGGAGAGATCACCCATTCATCTATTAAGCAGCACCGGGTCCTGGCCGCAAACCTTCGGGAGTTTTCCCCAGATCTCTCCTTTATAGATCTACAGGATGATTTTTTCAGTCGGTATAACCGGTGGCTAATTTCCACAAAGGGGAATTCAACCAATACCAGGTACAATAATTTCAAAAACCTGAAAGCTTATATGAATATTGCTAAGCGAAGTGGATTAATCCAGGTGAATCCACTTGATTTTTATATGCCGGTAAGAATGGTCCAATCGGACCGCAGTTTTCTTACGGAGGATCAAGTGCGAGCTCTGCAAGCATTATATATCAAAAACATACTTGGTGAAAATGACAAGAGGATCCTCCGGCATTTTCTATTTATGTGTTTTACCGGTCTCCGGATCTCTGATCTAAAAAATATTCAGATGGAAGATATTAGTAAGGATCTGCTTGTATTCACAGCATATAAAACCAGGGGGAGAAAGCCAGCTTCTTTAAAAATTCCTCTATGCAGTTATGCAAAGCAGCTGATCAAAGATGAAAGTCCTCATAGGATCCATGGACATGTTTTCAATTGCTTTGCGGAGGCAACAATGCGACGGCGAATTAAAGAGATTGTGAAAGCTGCCGGTATACATATTGATATCTCCCTACACACCGGCCGGCACACATTTGCAACAATGTTTCTCCGGAGAACAAAAAATATTACAGCTCTGCAGAAACTCCTGGGCCATACAAAGATTGAAATGACCCTGGTTTATGCTCATATTTTAACTGAAGATATAGTGGAAGAGATCCACAATGCATTTGATAGTTTTTAATGAAAGTAAAAAGACATAGGAGTTATGAGCTTGAAATATTTCTGGATCCTTCTCCTAAATATTGGCTTTAAATGACTTGAATTATTCCATAATATGCATAAAAATTTGAACTCATGATAACTGAACAAGCAAGATCGGATGTATACCTTAATGGCCAGCAAGCTGGCCAGGAGCTTGATAAGCTTGCAACGAAAGCTGCAAAGTTAAAAAAGCAAATGGTTGAATTACGCAAAGCCAATGATAAAGCTGGATTTGACAAAAAGCAAAAAGAACTCCGCCAGGTAAACAGCGAGATGAAAAACCTGCAGAAGCAGGCGTTCGATGTTAATAAGGTGCTTAAGAGCCTGAGCAGCTCATCCATAAATGATTTATATAAGGCTCAGCGAACATTGAATAGGGAGATGAAGAAGTTACCTCCGAATTCAAAAGAATATAAGCAAGCCGCAAAGGATGCTGGAAAGCTGAAATCCAGGATTGATAAACTCAAAGGCAGTGTTAAATCTACTCATAATCCATTGAGCAAAATGAAAAATCTTTTTCTTGGGTTGGGGGTTGTAACTCTAATTAAGAGACTTGGATCCGAACTTATTAGTTTAACTAAAATTATTCAAGGCGATGCAGTACGTTCATCAGTTGTGTTTGGTGATCAGCTTGGTTATGTCCGGGGAGAGTCTGAGAAACTAGCCAAACAGATGGGGCTTACAAATCGAGAATTTGTCGCTGCAGCTGCAGGGACTGCTGATTTGCTTATCCCATTGGATTTTAGTAGAAAGCAGGCAGCAAAAATGTCCGTTGAGTTACAATCGCTTGCAGGGGCACTTGATGAATGGACCGGGGGGCAAATTGGGGCTACCGGTGTTTCAGAAATACTTACAAAAGCAATGCTTGGAGAAAATGAGCAGCTGAAGACGCTTGGGATTGCCATTCGTAAGGACTCTGAAGAATTTCGCAACCTGGTTAAACAGAAAAAAGCAGATACTGGTGCAACAAAAGCACAGGCAGAAGCGATGGCTACTCTGGAACTTATCCAAAAGAAATCTGCTGATGCTCAGGAAGCCTATACTGGATCAGGAAATAAGCTACTTCGAATACAAAAACAGTTGTCAGTTTCTGTTAAAAACCTAAAAGAGGAATTCTTGAAATTAATAAGCGCGCCAATTTCAGAAAGTCTTGTAGAGGAAGGTCGGAGAGTTAATCAACTCACAGTTGAGATATTAGATTCAAATACCTCATATGAGGATAGGCTAATTTTACTTGATAAACTTGAAAGAATCAGCCCCGATATTGTAAAAGGTATTAATGCTGAGAAAATCGAATATGATAAACTCAATAAAAACCTACAAATCTATAATGATACCTTGGTCAAAAGGATTGTTCTTGCAAATCTTCAGGAAGATGAACAAAAATCCTTAGCAAAACTAGCAGAGAATTCTGAGCGCCTGGGGAAAGCTCAATTAGCGATTGGTACGCTAATAAACAATAATAATGTTGGGGATATTTTGCAGGACTATGATAATTGGGGAGAAAGAGTACAAGCACTCACTACTTATTTGGAAGATGTAGTAAAAACAGAAGAAGAAGCTGCTGGTGTCACAGAAAAAATGAAAAAAGGGTTTATTCAATTCGGAGAAATGGATCCTATTTCTGATATATGGAACCAAGCTAAAAAAGATTTAAGATATATTGGAGATGTCTTACTCCCAGGCTATGAATCCTCACTTTCAAATTTTAATGATCAACAGAAAAATACAACTGATTTTACAAATAGGATTAACGCTCTAGAAGAGATTCTCGGATTAACGGAGGAAATTGAAATTGTTATTGACCCTGATAATGTTGCAGAAACAGCTGAAGAGGCAGAAAGGAGACTGAAAGCAAGTTATAAAAGAGTTTTGAATGATATGAAAGTAGCTACCCAGAAGCAGCTTAATATGTACGCTGAAATGAGAGTTGCCGGAGCAATGGATGAAGAGCAATACCAGGAACAACTTCTTGTTGAAAAGATAGCAGTATTAAATGCAGAAATAATAATCCGTAAAAAATTCAATGAAGATTACTCTGACCTGGAAGCTGAGCTATTGAAGATTGAAATTGATAATATTAATGCTCTTCAGAAAGAAAAAGACAAGGCCCTTGAAACTGAGAAAGAGCAAAAGGCAAGGGCTGCTTTAGAAGCTATAATTGCAGCGGAACAAAAAGGAATTGACTTTTCCAAGATTGAAGAAAAAATCCTTGATGGACAGCTTGAACGCATAAAGCGTCTGAGTAAAAGAAAAGAAAAGGCTGCTGGTGATGACGAAGAACTTTTAGAAGAGTTAGAGAAGGATGCTGATGAAGCAACTAAAAATGCCACCAGGCATATTAAAAATTTCACGAAAAGTCTAGCGGAACATACTGCAGAAATTACTCAATTAGTAGGAAAGGATATTGCTAATGCTTGGGTAGATGGTTTTAATCAGCAGAAAGAAGTTGAACAAGAGTATAATGAAAAGGTAGCTGAATTAAGGTTGGAAAGAGAGAAGGGCTATATAGAAGAAAATGAATACCAGGATGCATTGGCTCAATTGGACGAAGACAGGCGGAAGGAAGATGTTAAACTTGAAGGTATAAAAGGACGATTGATTCTAGTAGAAATACTCAAGTATTTACGAAAGGTTGCTCATGCAAAAATTGCTGAAGGAGCTATAAAAAGTATTGCAGAATATGGGTTGATTATTGGAGCTGCAAGAACTTTCCTGTTGACAGCAGCCATTGAAGCAGCTTATGGGTTGGCTGCCTCCAAGCTTTCACAAAATTATGCCGGTCGCTATCCTGTTGTAGGGGCTTCTGACAATCGCACATATATGGCCACACCGGCAGGAGCTGCAAAAACTGGGATCTATACCTCTCCATCTATAGTTGCAGAACGTGGCACGGAGATGATTATAGATTATCCAACCTATTCAAATATATCTATGAACCGACCAGATATCATCAGGGATATACAGAGCCTCAGGGTCCCGCAACATGCTGCAGGGAGATACACTGATGATAATAGACCAGTATCGCAAGGGCCCTCTTCTCCTACGCAAGCTCAAAGCAATAAAGAGGTAGTTGAAGAAATTAGAAATCTTCGCAAAGATTTGCTGGCAGGAAATATCAATGCTGTTGTTGACGACTATCAGATCCGCGAGATCAGGGATAGAACCACAACCATAAATAACATTGAATCTGAGATATCTAAGTAATTCATAAAAATGACACTTTGAGATTTAATTTAGATATGTATATTGGATAATCATTGTGGAAATTGCTTTCATCCATTTTGCATTTGTGGTATGGCAATTAATTTAAAGCCCCGGGTTTCCGGGGCTTTTGGCGTTTTATTGAAAGTTGTCCTTTATTTTTTTGTCTGCCGTTGTTATGTTTACATAATCACAAAGCAAAAACAATGAAACAAAGCATCTACATTAAACTGGATCAGATTAGCCAGGAGTGGGTCCTATATGCCTGGGGACCCGAAATTACAAAGAAGAATATGTTGGGAATAATTCTTGGGCCTTACTTAAAGTATATCCCAAAACAGGGTTATCCTGGTTTGAAAAACATCATTAATAATCCTGACTACCTAAAGCTCGAGTTAGTATCAAAACTGAACGATAAGGATCTGCGCTGCAATATATATATAGCAGCGCGATATCATCATGATATTGAGCTAAGCATTAAGGATGCAATGCGTTTTGACTTTACCAGGTACATGGAAATTATGGGGAGTCTTAATAAAATGACAATAACACACCTGATAGAAACCTACATTGAGAAGAACAACCTGCCTGGGGAAAAACTCAACTTCGACTATTTTAAGAAGTATTACTATAAAAGCAGATCAGTAGAAAATTATCCAAAAAAAGGGTCGTTTGTAGCTTCTATTGGTTTTGGTTATTAATCTTCTACAAAAAAGCTTCCAAATCGAGCAGTTTTAAAAATCCGGAATCTCAGAAATCAGGCACTTTTTCAGATTATTTTTGTTTTTTTTGGATTTATTTCTAAAAAAACAGCAAAAATATCGATTTTTCGTCATTTTTTCGAAAACTAGAGATTCACTTTCCTTTCCCCTTTTTCAATAAGAATTAGAAACATCATTCCAAGCAGTAAAATTTGATAGATTATTCATTAATTATTAGATAATCAAACATATACATTCATATTTTGCTCATTTTTTGTTGTGTATATACTATTGAAATTTGATCTGTAGATTGTAAAATCAATAATTCACAAACATGAAAACTATCAAATTTTTATCCTTGTTACTTATGTCAGTCGTTCTAGGAGCGACTGCAAGTTTTGCGACTGGTATTTCTCCCGATATAGCCATTGGAGGCGCTTTAGGATTGAATATCGTTACATCAACAGTATCAACTCTGACAGGTTTCAGTATTTCCGGACTGGCTATGGCAGTAGTAGATATTTCTTCCCTACAGGAATCTGCTATTAGGTATAACCGGGATCTAAAGTTGTTACCTGTTGCTATAATCAAAGAAGAACTTGGAAAGCTGGGTATAGCACTTATTCCTGATATTCAAAATAAGGATATCAGAACGAATTTTGAACGGGCCGGAGGAATAATGGCGCCCTATAGTACAACAATGACTATAAATAATAGCGATTTGGGCAAAGCAGTTGAGTCTATTTTGGAAGTTCATGACGCTTATGCTTCAGTGAAGGATAATGTAAGGAACTATAAAACAACCAAGATAGGACCTGATCAGCTTCTTGGTAAGAATACTTCGAAAGTACATCCATGGCAGAGAACAATGCTTTGGGCAATTGTGAGCACTTTTGGGGAGGATCTGGGAGATTGCCTTTATGGAGGCACCAGGAATGCATCCGGACTTACTCCTAAGGATCTCTTTAATGGATTTGATACGCTGCTTACAACAAAGGTTAGCTCCGGAGAGATCTCTGCAGCAAAAGGCAATTTATATGCTACTGGTGCAATTACTGCGCCAGCAACTGCAGACGATACCGATGCGTTTGACCAACTTCGCGCAATGTGGGCTTCCGCTCATCCTACAATGAAGAAGATCAATACAATTCTGCAAATGAATTATGATGTTTTTGAAGCGTATCAGCAAGCTCATTTCAATAAATATAAGTATGCTCCTAAGATTGATGAATATCAGCGGATTATTCTTGAAGGAACCGGTGGGAAATGTAGGCTTGTACCATCTGCCTTTATGGGTACCGGTGACAGGGTGATTTTAACTAAGCCTGGTAACTTTGATTTTGGGATGGATAGCATGAAAGATCAACAATTTGTTCAGGTTCGTGCTCCCTATGAGGATCCTAATTTTGCTCAATTCTGGATACAGGGTTCATATGGAACAAGAATCAACAGCGTTAATAAGAAGGTCCTTGTTATCAATGATGGTACTCCGATCCACGCCACTAATTTCTCAGGTGATTACGATTCAGCAGCTAGCTAATTAGTATATCGAGAAGAAAATGAAAATAAATCCAATTATATCGGCAATTTTAAGGCATAAGTGGGCCATTGATACCCAATATGCCTTAAATGCCGGATCTATAATCTCCGGATTGCTTTCGGGTAATGAATTTGCAGAGATTTCAGAGCCCAAACCTATGGCTGCAATAATTGCTGGAGATGGTAAGGCAATTACTTACCGGGATTGGGATACTGCCCCACAAGGTTCAATTGCCCTGGTAAACCTAAAGGGCACACTAATTAAGGATAATGCGTCTTGTGGTCCTGTAGGGATGGCCGAAATTGGCAAAAGAATTCAGGAGGCCGACAATGACCCTCGTTTTAAGGGAATCCTATTACATATAGACTCACCAGGGGGCACTATAGATGGCACTGAAAGTCTTGCAAATATTGTAAAAAGCACAAAGAAGCCAATATTAAGCTTTGTCGATGGATTAATGGCCTCAGCTGCGCTATGGGTAGGATCATCCGCTGATGAGGTTTGGGCCTCGACCACTACAGATGAAATCGGATCCATTGGTGTACTATTGTCATTTGCAGATGTTCAACCCTACTATGAGAAAATGGGTGTGAAATTTCATCTTATTACAGCATCCTCTAGCAATGAGAAAGTTAAATATTTTAAAGATCTGAAGGCAGGAAACTATGAGAATTATATTAAAGAGGTCCTGGATCCGCTTGATACAAAATTCATGGAGGCGGTTAAATCAAACCGGCCCAATGTGAGAGAAAATCATCTTACTGGAAAAGTGTTTTTTGCTAAAGACGTAATGGGAGTGTTAGTGGATCAAATTGGTACGATAGGTGAAGCAATTCAGCATCTTGCATCGATGACAGATCTTACTGGAAATAAGTCAAATTCAATTCAATCAAATATGAAAACATTTAAGACAATTAACCAGGTACTTGGGGTCGATTCCCTGGAATCTGATGAAGATCACGTTTCACTGCATGTGGATCAGATGAATCTTCTGGAGAAGGCCCTTGGGGCAACTGATAATGATCTGCAGGAAGCTGCAAATCTAAAAGACGCAAACAAAGCTCTCCGCGAGGAGAACGACTCTCTCAAAAAAGCTGCAGCAGGAGGATCTTCCGCTGCAATTACCAAAAATGATGAAACCGGCGAAGATAAGAAGAAGGAAATTGAAGGTGCTGTAGTATCTGAAAATGATGACTTTGCAACCGGTCTGAATAAAATTCATGACGAAATTAAAAACAAATAATGATGAAAATTATAAGAATATTAACATCATTGCTTTTTGCGATTTGCGCAGGGGCAATATTCAGCGCAGCAACCGGATTAGATCCAAATATTACAATGGCAGCATTTATAGCTATTAACATAGGTGTGAATGTTTTGTCAAAAGTAACAGGGTGGACCATCCCCGGCTTGGCGATTAATTGGTCTTCATTGCTTTGGACGCATGGAGAAGAAAATACACCTGGCGTGCGTGTGATCGGCTATTTTGCTCTAAAAAGTTGGCTTACAAATTTTCCTGCAGCAAAAACAGGCGCAGATTTGGTGACATTTGATGATTATGCCAAACTCGAGGCAACTATAGGGTTTACTTTTTCATCCGGGAATGGATTCAATAAAGTATATGGTGTAGGAGGAAAATCAAAAGTAGATTCTGAGAGCCAGGGAGAGGTTGATTGTAAGACCTTCAAAAATACATACACTTTCATCTATCCAGGTACAACTGCAGAGGCAAAAGGATTTTGTCGGAAAATGAACAATGAAGACGCTGTATTTATCGCAATCGAAATGGATGGTACAAAAGTAGTTATTGGCCATCCACAGATTCGGACATTGTTTTCTGCCAATGTAACCACTGGAGATGAAACAACTTCTCAGAAAGGTGTAACTGTAACTGTTGAGTGTGCTCACGAATTGGCATCTCCAATTTATGAAGGAACAGTAACATTGAGCGACCACGCTTCTTCATAGTAGTTTAGTAGTTAATAATTAGTTGGAAAGCCTCCTTTGACCAGGGAGGCTTTTTTTATTCGTGTGCTCCTTCATGAATGATATTGCGGTGGTATTCCTTCTGTAGGTTGTTGTATAGCTTCTCACTATATGTAATATTACAGGATTTACACATCTCTTTTATTGCCGCTTTAATTCCTGATGATCTTTCGCTGTTGTGCTTTAGGTTATTATCTATATAAGAGAATACATCCTGCCCGAATAGCTTCTTAACTATATGCTCAAAATAGTATTGATTATCAGGAGTTAAATAAATCCTTTGCCCCGCAACCATATTACAGTTTATACAGAGGTCCCTGGATACATCCATAGTCAATAGTTCATTTGGATCTACACTCGGATCTTTATAATCTTTGGGCATGACGGACAGCAATGGGCGAATAAGAATGCCCAGAAGGTTGTGATCACGAGCCCTGGCATGAACACCAAAGCGAAACTGTGCATACTCCTTCAGCCAGGGCTTAATGGTGGTCCTTACTATCATATTCTTAGATTTAATTTTCAGTTTTCAATTTACAAAATAATGTTTAACCAATAATGCTGGGCATATAACAGTCAATTTTCATATGGTACTTACCGTAACGCGACAGGGCATGTGCGGGCAACGCTGTGCAAAATTGAAACTGATCCTATGTTTTTAAAAACTAACAGTTAGATTATCAGGTAGATAATAAAAAAAAAATTGAAGTGTTTTTAACATGAATAGTTTGATTATAAAACCGTACTTACTTAAAATAGGAAATCAGAAAGAAATTCTTCTAAACTGGAGAGTACCGAAATAGATATTATTTCTATGTAAGAGTAGATTAGCCCTTAGTGTTTGGATGAAAAATGGGTGCAATAACGACAGAACCCCTGTAAATACAGGGGTTCTAGTACCCGGAGCCGGGGTCGAACCGGCACAGCCTTGCGGCCACTGGTGTTTGAGACCAGCGCGTCTACCAATTCCGCCATCCGGGCAAATATTGGGTCTGCGAAGATAATAACTTTTCATTTGTATGACAAACATCCGTTCAAACATTGAGTTATTTCTTGAAATGATGATCTACTAAAAACATAGTAGACCTACTAAAAAATTAGTAGCAAATTAAAGCAGGGTATGTTCTTTAATATCTTTTATCCTCGCATACATTATTAAATTTGCTGTCACTGAAAATCAATACCAAAAATGGATACAAAACTTAATAAGAAAACGCAAGAAGTCCTTGTCAGACTTGGAGTTCTTGAGATGAATAACGGGGCAAGTACAGGCCTGGAATGGCTGAAAACTGAAGGAGACAAGACTGATTCTGTATCTCCAATAAGCGGCGAAGTGATAGCCAGTGTAAAGAATGCTACCATTGAAGATTATGAATCAATAATCAAAACGGCTGAAAAGGCATTTCAACAATGGAAAACAGTTCCTGCTCCGGCAAGAGGAGAGGTAGTCAGGCAAATCGGGTTGGCACTAAGAGAATCTAAGGAAGATCTTGGATATCTTGTATCCCTGGAGATGGGTAAAATATACCAGGAAGGATTGGGAGAGGTTCAGGAAATGATCGATATCTGCGATTTTGCAGTAGGTCAGTCAAGAATGCTCTATGGATTTACAATGCAATCGGAGCGGCCGAAGCACCGGATGTATGATCAGTATCATCCACTGGGAATTGTAGGTGTTATCTCTGCGTTTAATTTTCCTGTAGCAGTGTGGGCATGGAATGCAATGATTGCTGCTATTGCCGGAGATGTTGTAGTATGGAAACCCAGCTCAAAAACTCCGCTGACAGCCATCGCTACCCATAACATCATAATGAAAGTACTGAAGGAGAACAATGTGCCAAATGGTGTATTTAACCTGATTGTGGCGAAATCATCGGTTGTAGGTGATAATTTTGCAGCAGATAAACGTATTCCACTGTTTTCTGTAACTGGCTCAACAGCAGTTGGAAAAAGAGTATCTGGAATTGTTGGGAACCGACTGGGACGTTCTATTATGGAGCTGGGCGGAAATAATGCAATAATTATTTCAAAAGAGGCAGACCTGGAAATTGCTATCCCGTCAATTGTTTTTGGTTCAGTAGGAACAACGGGTCAACGTTGTACTTCTACCAGGAGGATCATTATCCATGAAGATGTTTATGAAAACGTGAAAGAACGTCTGGTAAAAGCATATAAGCAGCTGGATGGAAAAATAGGTAATTCACTTGAAGATGGTACACTGGTAGGTCCGATGATCGATAAAACAGGGGTTCAGGACTTCACCGATGCGCTCCAGAGTGTGAAAGATGAAGGTGGAAAAATAATTTTCGGCGGAGAAGTACTCGAGGGTGGAATATTCGATTCCGGAACTTTTGTTATGCCTGCTATTGCTGAGGCAGAGAATCATTTTAGAATTGTACAGGAAGAGACCTTTGCTCCCTTGTTGTACCTGCTGAAATTTAAAGGATCCATTGAAAATGCAATTGCGATTAATAACGATGTTCCCCAGGGATTATCATCGTCGATTTTTACACTGAACATGAGGGAAGCAGAAATTTTCCTTTCCGGTGTTGGTTCCGATTGTGGAATAGCCAATGTAAATATTGGAACCTCAGGAGCTGAAATTGGTGGTGCTTTTGGTGGTGAGAAAGAGACAGGCGGCGGACGAGAATCGGGTTCAGATGCATGGAAAGCATATATGCGCAGACAAACGAATACAATTAATTATAGCACCGAATTGACCCTGGCCCAGGGAATAAAATTTGATCTTTAAATCGCCTTAAAGAAAACCTTCGAGCTAACCATGGACTTTGCAACTTCAATAATACCTTGTTTGTCCATTCCGCATTCTTTATAGAGCTCTGCAGGTTTACCATGATCAATAAAACGATCGGGAATGCCAATTCGTTTAACTTCTGCCTGGAATTTATTTTCAGACATAAATTCGAGTATTGCACTTCCCATACCTCCTGAAATTGAGCCATCTTCAACAGTAATAATCTTTTTATGATTTGTAAAGACCTGTTTCAGTAGCTTGCTGTCTAATGGCTTTAAGAAACGAAGATCGTAATGGGCGATACTTAGATTCTGTTTTTCAAGTTCGTCAATGGCAAGTGCCACTTCATTTCCAATGGGCCCGAGAGAAATTATTGCCAGGTCTTCCCCGGTACGCAATACCTGTCCGGTTCCCCGCTGAATTTCTTTAAATGGCTTTCGCCAATCGATTGTGACACCCCTGCCACGAGGATATCGAATAACAAACGGACCGGTAGGGTGATGCTGGGCGGTAAACATAAGATTTCTCAGCTCCATTTCATTGAGCGGAGAGGCAATTGTTAAATTGGGAATGCATCGCATGTAAGCCAGGTCAAATACGCCATGATGGGTGGCTCCGTCTTCTCCAACTAATCCGGCCCTGTCGAGACAAAATACTACAGGAAGATTTTGTAATGCCACATCATGAATTACCTGGTCGTAGGCCCGTTGCATGAATGTAGAGTAAATGTTGCAGTAGGGAATCATCCCGGAAGCTGCAAGCCCTGCAGAAAAGGTAACTGCGTGTTGTTCGGCAATGCCGACATCAAAAGTACGTTCCGGAATCTCCTCCATCATCAACTTCAATGATGATCCACTTGGCATGGCTGGAGTTATTCCAACGATTTTACTGTTGCCCTTTGCCAGTTCAAGGATGGTATGTCCAAATACATCCTGGTATTTTATTGGCTGAGGAGAATCAGTTTTTGTTAATAGAAACTCCCCGGTTTTCCTGTCGAATTTACCACCGGGTGAGTGGAATGTTGTTTGCTTAAGCTCTGCCATAGGGAAACCTTTCCCCTTTTTGGTAATCACATGCAGAAGCTTCGGTCCGGGTATATCTTTCAGGTCTTTCAACACTTCCGCTAAATGAATAACATCATGGCCGTCTACCGGTCCAAAGTACCTGAAATTCATTGCTTCAAAAAGATTTCCCTGTTTCAGAACAATGGATTTTATAGCATTCTCTATTTTCTGAACATACTGCCTGGCATTGGGATTGATCTTGTTTAAAAATCCCATCAGGTTCCATACATCAGTTTTTACCCTGTTATAGCTCTTTGAAGTCCGGATATCTAAAAGATACTCTTTCATTGCTCCTACACTGGGATCGATAGAGATATTGTTGTCATTAAGAATAACCAGGAGGTCCTTCTTTTCAGTGCCTGCATTGTTAAGTGCCTCATAGGCCATGCCGGCTGTCAGTGAACCATCACCAATAACAGCTACTATATGTCTGTCAGTGGTATTTTTCAGATCATTAGCCACAGACATTCCTAATGCAGCAGAAATCGAAGTGGAAGAATGGCCAACTCCGAAGGCATCGTATTCGCTTTCTGAGGGTTTGGGGAATCCACTTAGCCCCTTATATTTCCTGTTTGTGTGAAATTCCTCTCTTCTTCCGGTAAGAATTTTATGTCCGTATGCCTGGTGACCTACGTCCCAGATGATTTTATCATATGGAGCATTATATACATGATGAAGCGCAACGGTGAGCTCAACAACTCCCAAACTGGCACCGAAGTGTGCAGGATTGTTTGAAACAATATCAATAATAAACTGTCTCAGTTCTTTGCTTAATTGAAGCAATCCTTCTGGTGATAGCCCGTTCATGTCCTCCGGACTATTGATCGTTTCTAATAATGGATATTCTACCTTACTATCGCTCATTCTTCTTGTTCCTGTCGTGGTACAAAGATACGAAATATTAGCATGTTAATATCTTATTTCCATTGGTGAAAAATCAATGAAGGAGATCATATCATTTTGCGTAATTTGCACTGATTAGTTACCTTATAACAAAAGTAGCTTGGTTTATGTTGTTCAAGTAGTGGAAATTAACAAATTTTGGGGGTATTGATATGAGGAAGATTATAGCATTTGTAGTTTTAGGCGTCCTGGCATTTTCTTGTGTTCCAACAAGCCAGTTCAGGGAGGTTGACACTAAAAGTAATGAGTTGCAAAAGGACCGGGATGGATTAATGGCTGAGAATGAAGCTCTTACCGTGGAAAACACAGAAATGAAAGCCAAAATAATCAGTGTTCGTGATATGAAGGAGAAATTTGTCGAGGACAGTACCAGGTTATATAAGCAGTTAAATGAAACAAACAAGGAGCTGGCCGAATTGGAGAGAAAGCACGGTGAATTGGAATTATCACATGAAGCTTTGCTGCGTGGTAATGCCCGTGAAACCAGGAGATTGTTAAACGAATTACAGGACACACAGAATGATCTTGCAAAAAAGCAGGAGTTGCTCGAAAACCTTGAGGGTAATGTTACTGCACAGAGACAAAATGTTACCCGATTGAAAGCGGAACTGGAAGCCAGGAATACAAGGTTGTTGGAGATGGAAAACATGCTTTACCGCAAGGACTCTTTAATGAATGCTCTTAAAACTACAGTTTCAAATGCTTTGTTGGGCTTTGAAGGAAAGGGATTAACAGTTACACAGCGCAATGGGAAAGTATATGTTTCCCTTGACGAGAAGTTGCTTTTCAGCTCAGGGAGTACAGTTGTTGATCCTAACGGAGAACGTGCTTTACGTCAGCTAGCCGGAGCATTGGCAACGAATCCTGATATTAGCATCATGATCGAGGGACATACTGACGATGTTCCATTCAGAAAAGGATCGTCCATCAAAGACAATTGGGATTTAAGTGTGATGAGAGCTACTGCCATTGTGAGAATTCTTCAAAGTGCTGCGGATATTGATCCGGAACGTATTACCGTGGCAGGCCGGGGTGAGTATCTTCCCGTTGATTCGGCTGATACTCCTGAAGCGAGACGAAAGAACAGGAGAACAGAAATTATCCTCTCTCCCAACCTGGATGAATTGTATAAAATACTGGAGTTGAATTAGGGAGATTTACTTTATTACCGATCAGATAGTCATTATATCTTCTTCCTTGGCTTCGATAATTGAATCTGACTTCTTCACATGACTGTCAGTGATTTCCTGGATATTATCCGTGGCTCTTTTCTCATTGTCTTCTGACAATCCGTTTTGTTTCATCTGCTTATACTCATCATTGGCATCACGACGGGCATTTCTGATACTTACTTTGGCATTTTCTCCCTCATTTTTTACTTGCTTCACAAGTTCAATTCTCCGTTCTTCAGTCAGGGGGGGAATCATCAGCCGGATTACTTCTCCGTTATTTGAAGGATTAAGACCCACATTGGCCTGAAGAATAGCTTTTTCAATAGGGGTAATCATTCCTTTCTCCCAGGGCTGAACAGCAATTGTTTTTGCATCCGGAGTACTAATGTTTGATACCTGGTTTAAGGGTGTCAGTGCACCATAATAATCTACCATAATACCATCAAGTATATGGATGTTGGATTTTCCTGCACGTATCCTGCTAAGCTCTGTTTCGAGATGCTCAATAGTACTAACCATTCTCTCCAGGGTCATTTCATAGACCATTTGAACTTCTTCATTCATGACGTGTCTTATTATAGAATTTCCCTAAATTATTCAAATTTTCACTAAAGTTCCAACTTTTTCACCGGAAATAAGTTTTTTCAGGTTGCCTTTTTCGTTCATATTGAACACAATTACAGGCAATTCATTTTCCCTGCACATGGCAAAAGCTGTTTGATCGAGTATCTTTAAATTCTTTTCTATAGCTTCATCAAAGGTCAGTGTTTCATACTTCTCAGCATCAGGATTCCCCTCAGGATCACTGGTATAGATGCCGTCAACCCTGGTTCCTTTTAGCATAACATCTGCTTCAATTTCAACGGCTCTTAATGAAGAAGCCGTATCAGTTGTGAAGTAAGGATTACCGGTCCCGCCTGAAAAAATGACTATTTCGCCTGCGTTCAATGCTTCAATAACTTTTGGCTTATAGTAGAATTCTGCCACCGGCTCCATTCGAAATGCAGTAAATAACCTAGATTTTGCTTGTTTTGACTCGAAGGCAGATTGTAAAGCGAGACCATTAATTACTGTAGCCATCATTCCCATATAGTCTCCCTTAACCCTGTCGAATCCCTCATCTAAACCCGAGATACCACGAAAAATATTTCCTCCTCCAATAACAATTCCAACCTGGATGCCTGATTTGGCAACAGCAATTATCTCTTCACAATATTCATTCAGCCGCACAGGATCAATTCCGTTTGATCGGCCCGCCATGAGTGCTTCGCCACTTAATTTTAATAGAATTCTCTTGTATGTTGACATGATAATTGATTTTGTACGAATTTAATAAAAAAAAAGGGGCGGAATTAATTCCGCCCATTTGAATTAATTCCGCCCATTATTATTTTACAGATAGAATTTATTCTATCTCTATCCCTTTATGGAAAATCTTTTGAATGCTGTAACTGTTAGCTCGTTGTCTGAATTTTTCAGATACTGAGCAACATTAATCTTTGAATCTTTTGTGAAATCCTGGCTCATCAAAGTATTTTCCTTGAGGAACTTATTTACCATACCATCAGCAATTCTGTCAACGAGATTTTCTGGTTTTCCTTCGGCAATGGCCTTTTCACGACCAATTTTTCTTTCAGTTTCAAGAATTTTAGCAGGAACATCATCTTTGCTTACAGATATAGGAGCCATAGCAGCTACTTGCATAGCAACGTCTTTACCAACTTGCTTATCTACTTGCTTGTTAAAACCGACAAGAGTTGCAAGGTTGTTTCCAAAATGATTGTATGCAATTACAGACTTGGCACTGATAGCATCAAAATATGCGAGTTCAAGTTTCTCACCCGTCATACCTGATCTCTCAGTCACTAAATCTTCAATGGTTTTACCTTCCATAGTGGAAGCTTTCAAGGCGGCGAGATCTGCAGGTTTTTCAGCCAAGGCAAATTCAAGAATAGATTTTGCAAATGATACAAAATCATCATTTGTAGCAACGAAATCTGTTTCACAGTTCAGTGAAATGATTGCCCCGTAGCTACCGTTTACATCTGCCTGGACACTACCTTCACTTGCTTCACGGTCTGCCCGTTTATTGGCAATTGCCTGTCCTTTTTTACGGATAATCTCTATCGCTCTGTCGAAATCACCTTCTGATTCCTGGAGTGCTTTTTTGCAATCCATCATTCCTGCGCCTGTTGCTTTTCTTAATTTAGCAACATCAGCAGCTTTAATATCAGCCATTTTAACTTACTTTAATACATTATTATTATTCTGCTTTAGCGTCGGGAGCTTTGTCATCCTTAGCTTTCGCGTCGGTGGCTTTGTCCTCCATAGCTTTAGCGTCGGGGGACTTCACTTCTTCTTTCTTAGCTTCAGCAGTTACAGGTTCAGCTTTTGCAGCTGATTTCTTAGCAGTTGTTTTTGTTTCTTCCTTGTCTGCTATAGCTTTAGCGCCAGCAGGCTTGTGTGCTACAGATTTAGCGCCAGCATGCTTGTCTGCACCAGCTTTAGCGTCTGTAGTCTCAGCTTTTGCAGCTGCTTCTTTTTCCTTCTTCTCCTTCTTATCTTTTGCACTTGCTACTTCTTTATCTTTCTCCAGCTTCCTTTCGTTCGATCCTTCCGCTATTGCTTCGGTAATGTAGTCAAGGATGAGTGCAATAGATTTTGAAGCATCGTCATTCGATGGGATAGGGAAATCAATATTTCTAGGGTCAGAATTTGTATCTACCATTGCAAATACAGGAATATTCAACCTGTTTGCTTCACGTACTGCAATGTATTCTTTAGCTACGTCCACAATAAACATAGCAGCAGGAAGACGAGTTAGATCAGAGATACTTCCAAGCATCTTTTCCAATTTTGCACGCTGACGTGTAATTTGCAGTTTCTCCCTTTTTGAAAGCGTATCGAATGTTCCGTCTACTGCCATCTTATCGATGGTCCCCATTTTCTTAACAGCTTTCCTGATAGTAGGGAAGTTGGTTAACATACCACCCGGCCAGCGTTCAGTAACATAAGGCATATTTACAGCACTTACTTTTTCAGCAACGATGTCTTTAGCTTGTTTTTTTGTCGCAACAAAAAGAATTTTTCTTCCCGACTTAGCAATTTGCTTGAGACCGTTGGCAGCTTCTTCCAGTTTTACTTCTGTTTTGTTGAGATCGATAATGTGAATTCCGTTTTTCTCCATAAAAATGTAAGGAGCCATTGCGGGATTCCACTTTCTTTTCAGGTGACCGAAATGCACACCTGCATCCAATAGTTCTTTAAAACTTGTTTTTGGCATTTTTCTTGTTTTTTGCTTGGCAATCAACAGGTAGTTCACGATGGAAGTCCTGCCAATTTCGCATTAATATTAATATGTAAAAAAGATTAACGTTTACTGAACTGGAATTTTTTCCTGGCTTTTGGCTGACCTGGTTTCTTCCTTTCAACAGTACGGGGATCCCTGGTAACAAAACCTTCAGCACGAAGTGCAGGTTTGTTGTCCGGGTCCAATTTAATAAGTGCCCTGGAGATTCCAAGACGAAGTGCTTCTGCTTGTCCTTTAATACCACCACCGGTGAGATTAACTTTGACATCATACTTGTCTTTGAGATTAAACAAAGTAAGTGGTTGATCCACTATATAATGCAAAGTCTCATATGGAAAATAATCTTTATAGTCTTTGTTGTTAACTGTAATTTTACCTTTTCCTTCACTAAAATAAACCCTGGCAATTGCTCTTTTTCTTCTGCCAATAGTGTTGATAACCTCCATGAATAATTATTTAATGGTATTTAAATCAATTTTTTTAGCTTGTTGTGCCTCATGAGGATGTTTTTCTCCAACATACACAAACAAATTTCTGAATAATTCGCTACCCAGTCTGCTTTTTGGCAGCATACCTTTAACAGCTCTTTCAATAACTGCAATAGGTTTTCTTTTCAAGAGATTTTCAGCAGTTTCAGATTTTTGTCCTCCAGGATAACCTGAATGACGAATATATGTCTTCTCACTCAGTTTATTACCTGTCAGAACAACCTTGTCTGCATTAATAACGATCACATTATCACCACAATCAACATGTGGAGTAAATGATGGCTTGTGTTTACCCCTGAGTATTATAGCTACTCTTGAGGTCAAACGACCAAGAACCTGGTCTTTTGCATCAACAATGATCCAATCTTTCTGAACGGTGTCTTTATTCGCTGAAACGGTCTTATAACTTAATGTATCCACGTTTAAAATGTTTTATTCTCTTGTGTATTCTACTTGCCTTATTTTGTGGTTCGCAAAAATACAAATCTTTTTATTAAATCAATAACATATCAACAATTAATTTTAGAAATAAACAAATATCAGATTTATAGGTAGATAGAATTGTTTTTTAGGCCATATTTATCTAAAATTCCGGCAGTTTTCAACATTTTTATGTTTTATATACCTTTGGCGTGATAAATATGTTATGAGAATTAGAAAAAATATAACTTTTTGCCTCCTTTTATGGCTCTGTATTGCATCTTTAAATGCACAGCGTCCTGAAATTAATTTCTCCTTCGATCAGATTTTTGATAATCGGGAATACTTTTCTGATTATGCCTTTTCCCAAACTATTTTTGGGGCACGATTAGATGCGCAGGCAAAGTTCAATCTGGATTCCAATCATTTTGTGGCGGGCGGAATAAATTATATGTATGAAAACGGGGGATTGATATTGGGGGTAGCTCCCACGGTTGATCTGTATTATCAATATAGAGGAAGAAATCTAAAAATGAATTTCGGCTCTTTTCAAAGAAGAAACATTGTAGATATGCCCCTGTATTTTCTTACAGATACATTAAATTATTATCGTCCAAATATAGAAGGGGCCTCTATTAATTATGCATGGAACTGGGGACAGCTATTAACTTTCGTTGATTGGACGGGCCGTGTCTCGGAAACCAGTCGGGAAACTTTCCTTCTTGGTGTTGACGGCAGGGTAGGGAAAGACCTATTATACCTGAGACCCATGTTTCTGATGTACCACAATGCCAAAAGTTATAACCCTGGTGACTCAATTCACCTTCAGGATAATGGTGTCATGTCACTATTGCTCGGGTCTGATCTTTCTGAAAAGACATTTTTTGATGAGCTAAGCATCTCCACCGGATATCTTGCATCATATAATCGATTCAGACCTGATCCGGTTCAATGGGGTAAAGGTTGGGTAACAAATTTATCTCTGGCGTATACTATTTTCGGCTTAAAAGGAGTTTACTACTATGGATCTCCAATTTTATTTGAGTATGGAGACCCATTCTATTCTTCTGGAAACTATGGCAGACTGGATCTATTTGTGGATCCTTTTAAAAATAAAAAAGTAAGCGCTAAAATGGGTTGGAATTTGCATTTTGTTGCAAACGAAGGCTTGCATCATTCACAACAGATATTAATAACGGTCGAGTTTTGATTCAGAAGCCGAACTTTCATAAAAAGTTATATTTCTATTTATTGCTATTGCTGGCAGCAAGTTTGCCACTTTCCATATTTGCTGCAACCGTATTCCAGATATTACTTGTTCTAAATTGGCTTATTGAAGGAGATTTTCCGGAAAAATGGAGAAAGCTCAAAACTAACTATGGCTTTTGGGTTTATGTCGGCTTTTATGCCATTCATATTATTGGGATGCTCTGGTCTGAAGATATGATGTTTGGACTAAAGGACCTTAAAGTTAAATTGCCCTTGCTCTTACTTCCTCTACTGGTCGTAACAAGCGGCAGCCCCTCAATTAAGGAATTGAAATATATACTCGTCGCATTTATTGGGGGGAACATCATTGCATCGTTCGCTGTTGTTATGGCCCTGACAAATATTATTCCGGTGGAGATAAATGAATATAGAAATGCCTCTATATTTATTTCTCATATCCGCTTTTCCCTGATGATTGTTTTTTCTATTGCTTTTGCCTTCTACCTGGAATTCCTCGACAGGGACAGGCTCCCAACGGGATACAGGTATCTCCTCTTATTTTCGATCACCTGGTTACCTGTTTTCCTGGTAATACTTCGCTCCCTGTCAGGCATCGTAATTTTAATATTGCTTGTTCTGTTTATTTCTTTTCTGCTGGTAAGAACTGTGCAAGACCGTGTGGGAAGATTTATGCTGACCGTGTTTATCGTATTCATTCCTTTATTTGCCATTTTTTATACAGGAAATGCGATCAAAAAGTTTTATACCATTGAAATTGTTGACCCAGAGTACATCGATTCTGTTTCAATTGAAGGGAACAGGTATGTAAATATCCTGGATAATAAAGAGGTCGAAAATGGAAATTATGTGTGGCTGCATGTCTGTCCCGACGAAATGGAGCGTGAGTGGGCAAGGATGAGTAACTACCCATATAAAGGAAAATCAGACAATGGTAATTTTATACGCTTTACCCTGATAAGGTATATGACATCAAAGGGCTTGAGAAAAGATGCCATTGGTATGGCACAGCTTGACAGCGATGATATTGCAGCAATAGAAAAAGGTATTGCGAACTATATTTACCTGAAGAGATTTTCTCTCTATCCCAGGATATATGAAGTGATTTGGGAACTCGACCGATATAAACTTGGGTATAGTCCCAACGACAAATCACTTGTTCAACGTTATTTTTATCTGAAAGCCGGCTTTTCAATTGCAAAGGATAATTTTTTAACAGGAGTTGGCACGGGAGATGTAAGAAAATCATTTGATGAGTATTACGATCAGATCGACTCTCCATTGCGTCATGAAAGAAGGCGTCGCACGCACAATCAATATCTTACCCTCTTCATTACTTTTGGTTTATTGGGAGGAATTTTGTGCGTCGCTTCATTAATAATCCCCGTTTTCATGAAAAGAAGATGGGGCTCCTATATGACCGTAGTCCTGTTTTTTACTATGTCACTCTCCATGCTCAATGAGGATACACTGGAAACAACTTCCGGGGCAGTGCTCTTTTCACTGTTCTACGCATTGTTTGTTTTTGGACCAGATTGGCCATGGAAACCAGTGAGCAGTAAGCAGTGAGCAGTGAGCAGTGAGTGAAAAATTAAGATTCCCTCCAAGCTTTTTTTGAAGAAATTGAGATGTTCCGGAATTTCACGAGGGAGTAATCATTATCTTTGCAGCACAAATAAAATAAACATGCAGAAGGAGGAAAAATTCATGCAGAGAGCCATTGAACTGGCTATGGAGAATATTGATAAGGGCGGAGGGCCATTTGGAGCTGTTATAGTTCGAAACAATGAAATAGTTGCCGAAGCATCCAACAAGGTTACAGAAGATAATGATCCAACAGCTCACGCTGAAGTGGTAGCTATCAGGAAAGCTGCTGATAAACTTAAAAAATTTTCACTTGAAGATTGTGAGATATACGCTTCCTGTGAACCCTGTCCAATGTGTTTGAGTGCCATCTATTGGGCCAGAATCCCGGTGGTCTTCTATGCTGCCGACCGGCACGATGCTGAAGAGGCAGGATTTGATGACAGTCACATTTATAATCAATTGGCTAAAAGCGAAGAAGAAAGAGAAATTCGCATGACCCAACTTAAACCGGATTTAACACCGGAAGTCTTTAAGAAGTGGAATGAACACGAGGACAAAGCAAGATATTAATCCTGGGAAAAGTCATAATGAACTTGTTTCAAGATTACCAGGGTCCTTTTTCACAAGGGATGTCCTGGAGGTGGCACCGCAATTGCTTGGGAAGTTTCTTGTTCGTCGTTCGCCTGGTGGAACAATAAGCAAATACAGAATTTCAGAAACAGAGGCCTATCGTGGAATTAACGATAAGGCCTGCCATGCTCACAAAGGAAAA
>CAZIFQ010000008.1:29100-33638 GCA_964538375.1 uncultured Bacteroidaceae bacterium
AAAGGAAAATGTTCCCCAGGCGGTGTTGATCAGGAGGCTCACTGGTGTCAATGGCCCCGGTCGATTGACCAAACTTCTTCACCTGGATAAGTCGTTCAATGGCGAAGACTTGCAGACGTCCGAAAGAATATGGATTGAAGATTCACAAGAACTGCTGGAGTATACTACGCACCCTCGGGTTGGGATCGATTATGCCGGGGCATACTGGAAGAATAAACCATGGCGTTTTATCATGAGCAGCCTGCATCCTGACCTGGGGTAGGGATAACTAGCCAAAGAGGCCCTCTCCCCCTCTCCCCCTCTCCCCCTCTCCCCCTCTCCCCCTCTCCCCATCTCCCCATCTCCCCGTCTCCCCCTCCCCCTCTCACTTTCTCTCACTTTCTTGCTTTTTCCGCATTCCCGCCATTTTTTCTTTAATATATCGTTATATCTTTGTCGGGATTCTGAATAAAATATGCATATGAAAAATTTTCGTTTCTATAATTTGATTGCTGGCTGGACAGTATTTATTGTTGCGGCCGTTGTTTACCTCTTAACCATTGAGTCTACAAGTTCTTTCTGGGATAGTGGTGAGTTTATTGCCACTGCCTATAAGCTTGAAGTAGGACATCCTCCGGGAGCTCCGTTTTTTATGATTTTGGGAAGATTCTTCACGCTATTTGCAGGAGGAAATGAAATGGCAGTAGGGTATTCAGTGAATATACTCTCAGCGCTGGCCAGCGCCTTTACAATACTTTTCCTTTATTGGACCATCACGCACCTGGCACGTAAATTTTATGACAGAACAGAAAAATACGCTCTTCCCCAATTAATTACAATTATTGGTTCAGGAGTGCTGGGCGCTTTGGCCTATGCTTTCTCAGATACTTTTTGGTTTTCTGCGGCGGAGGCGGAAGTATATGCCTTGTCGTCGCTGTTTACTGCAGTAGTATTTTGGGCCATGTTAAAATGGGAGAATGTTGCAGATGAACCTTTTGCCAACAGGTGGATTGTTCTGATTGCACTGCTGATGGGAATATCCATTGGTGTTCACCTCTTGAACCTGCTGGCTATCCCGGCACTGGTTTTCATATATTATTTCAGAAAATACACCTTTTCATATAAGGGATTTATCGCTTCACTGCTGGTTTCTGTTGCAATCCTGGCCATTATACTCTTCATGATCATACCTGGCATTCCGTATTTTGCGACAAAATTTGAGTTGATGTTTGTGAATGGCCTGCATATGCCGTTCTTCTCAGGAGTAGCAATTTACCTTGTCTTACTTTTCGGACTACTGATTGCTTTCATATATATTCCATGGAAAAGAGGAAGCCTCTTATGGAACACCCTGAGATTATCCTTGTTTGTAATTGTATTGGGATATTCTTCTTACGCTATGATAGTAATCAGGTCAGTAGCCAATACACCGCTTGATGAAAGTAATCCCGAGACTGTATTTTCACTTCTCAGTTACCTGAACCGTGAACAATATGGTGATCGTCCCTTAGCATATGGTGCTTATTTTAACGCCCGCCCTGAATCTATCAATAAAGGGAAACCTTCTTACTATCGCGGGGAAGAAGAATATTTTGAAGTGGACAAAGACCGTGAATATATTTATAACGACAAGTTTGAAGGAATTTTTCCCAGGATGTGGAGTACACAAGCCAAGCATACCAACGAGTATATTTATTGGGGGAAATTGAGCGAGTCTGAACTTTATAACATAAAGGTAGATGCCAATGGTAATCCTTTAGTTGGCCGAATGGGAGATAGGCAATTCGATCGTTCATCTCCAAAGGATAAGCCAGGTTTTGGTCAGAATATGCGCTTCTTTTTCGACTACCAGGTTGGACATATGTATCTGCGCTACTTCATGTGGAATTTTGCAGGTCGACAAAATGATATCCAGGGAAATGGAGAGCCCCATAAAGGGAATTGGATCTCGGGGATAAAGTTTATTGATGAAGCACGGCTTGGTCCACAGGATAATCTCCCTGATTCGATTACGAATAATTGGGCGAATAATAAATATTACATGCTACCTCTAATCTTTGGATTGATTGGCATGGTATTTCACTTCAGAAGAAAAATAAATGACGCATGGGTGGTTGCCTTGCTCTTTATCATGACTGGCTTTGCCATTCTTGTTTATTTGAACCAAAATCCCTACCAGCCGAGGGAGCGTGACTATGCTTATGCTGCATCATTTTATGCTTTTACAATATGGATCGGACTCGGGGCTGTAGGAATTATTGAAGCGATCAGGAAAAAATCCAAATCAGTGATTGTTCCTACTGTTGTGGTCCTTGCTTCCTTGTTTCTTGTACCCGGAATCATGGTAAAAGAGAACTGGGACGATCATGACAGATCAGGTCGATACACTGCAAGGGCATTTGCGAGAAATTATCTGAATTCCTGTGATGAGGGAGCAATAATCTTTACCAATGGCGATAATGATACTTTCCCATTGTGGTATGTACAGGAAGTTGAAGGATACAGGACGGACGTCAGGGTGGTGAATCTTAGTTATCTTACGGCAGACTGGTATATTGAACAAATGGCCAGCCAGTTCTATGATTCAGATGCACTTCCATTGAGCATGACCAAGGAGCAGTATCAGCAAGGTCAGCGCGATTACGCCTACCTGGTTGAAACAGCAGGGGCACTGATCTCTCAGAAATACAAAGCCAATAAGTCCAAATATGAAGAGGAAGCTTTTCGCTTGTATGCTGATTCAAAAAAACTTGTTGATAATTCAACTTTACCTACTGCGTTCCAAAACGATTACAAGGCGTTTACTGCACTGGAAGGAAACATGGATCCATTTAAGCTGCTTTCCTACATGCATACCTTCAATAATGAAGAGATTGCTACAAGGATAAATATTGACAGAGCGGGTATAGGTCTTGTCCTTACTGATATACAGAAATTTGTAAAGATCCTGGACACAGACTATGTTCCACTGAAAGACGGAATCAGGTTCCTGGCTTCAGATGATCCGAGGTTCGAGGATGGGCAATATTTCATTCCTGCAAAAAAATTCATTATCCCGGTTGATTCATCAACTATGCCGGAAGGTGTAATAACAGGGGTAATAGAAGACTATGTTGTTGATGAGGTCAGGTTTAAAATTACCGAAGGCGTTGTTTACAAAAACAGCATTGCTCAAATGGATATGCTGGCAACTAACAACTGGGAAAGGCCCATTTACTTCTCAAACACAGTTTCAAATGATAATTTCCTTGGATTGGAAGAGAGTTTTGTCCAGGAGGGTTTGGCTTATAGGGTTGCACCTATCAAGGTTCCCCAGGGTGCCTCGGTGCTTGGAGTTGTAGATACAGAGAAAATGTATCGGCGACTTGTGACAGAATTTGAGTGGGGAGGAATTGATGATCCGAAAGTATACATGGATGAGAATAACCTGAGGATGACCATTAAATACAGGTACTCATTTGCTACCCTTGCCAAAGCATACGCTGACGAGGGAAACAATGCAAAAGCGGTCGAAGTTCTCGATTACTGTATGGCGTATATGCCACATGAGCGGGTACCCTATAATTTTTCTATAGTCCCGATTTTACAAAGCTATTTTTCTGCTAACGCTATCGATAAAGCCATGGTTATACTGGAGAAGATGGAAGAAATCAGCGAGCAGGAGTTAATTTATTACGAATCAATTCTGAGGGCTAAGCCGAAAACTGCCGCCAAGTTGCATAACGATTACCTTCAAACCATCAGGGATTTGAGTACAATGAGTAGTATTTGTTTGGGCTATGGCGAGACAGACGCAGCTAAACGCCTGGAAGAGAAGGTAAATAAGTATGCTATGAATTATGAGATGATTTACCGTTAGATCTTGAGTATGCTCATAGCCAGGATACCATCACTGATTACCCGGTCATTTAAGAAAATGACCTTTAACATCAGGGACAATAGCAAGAGCGTATATCTCACCTTTGACGACGGACCCACACCGAAAGTTACGCACTGGGTCCTTGACAAGCTCGATGAATACAAGGCAAAGGGAACATTCTTCTGCCTGGGCCGCAATGTTGATGCCCATCCGGAAATTTTCAGTGAAATTGTAAAAAGGGGGCATTCAGTCGGCAACCACACCTATTCCCATATGAAGGGATATAGTGCTTCCACCTCCAAATACCTGGATGATATTCATATGGCCGATGAACTCATCAAATCTAAGCTCTTTCGTCCCCCGTACGGGAGAATTCTCCGTAGTCAGGTTAAAGCCATACTCCCTGAGTTTAAAATTATACTGTGGGAAGTGTTAAGTGTTGACTATAACCGCAAGATCAGCGGAGATACAGTAAGTAAAAATGTCATCAACAATGTCAGGCCCGGATCCATCGTAGTATTCCACGATTCAGATAAAGCAAGGAAAAATTTGTATCACGCCCTACCGGAAGTCTTGAAGTATCTGCAGGAGAACGGTTATGAGATGAAGGCCATTTTGCAGTAATCCTTCGCTTCTTCCTCAGGAGATTTATCTCCTCCTCTTAAAACACTCCATGCACGTCCTGCTGATAAAAAACTCT
>CAZIFQ010000008.1:33738-112288 GCA_964538375.1 uncultured Bacteroidaceae bacterium
AGCAATTCGCCCAGGCGAGCGGTATCATCTAATATTACCCAATAGTAGGTAAGCATGAAAAGACCAATCATTCCAAAGACAACCAGGGGATATACCAGTTCTCGCCAGCGCATGGGACGAATAATTAAAATGGTGATCCAGATTATTGGAATGAACCAGATAAGGTTGAGGTAGAACATGCTTCCAAGGCCCAGGACCAGCGAAGCGTTAAAGATGCGGAAGGAATCTGGTTTATCCTCTTGTGCATTGAAGAGGATAATAATTGTAATTAACACGAATAAGCTAGCTATCAGTACCGGGCTAAGCTGGTGTAATTCAGGGAATGACCCGGCAATTAGGATAAACATGGATGCAGGCATGAATGAGCGATCCGCAATGAGAAAATATTTCACATTTAACCTGATCAGCAGGATAGCCATGGCACTGAAGATCAGTAAGGCCACTATAACAGAAAGATGGGGCAGATTTTGCAGTGGTTCAAAAATCAGGTGGTAGAATGGCATAGTATTCCATTCTGTGACTGCAGGAGGAGAGATGATGGATTGCATCCACTGTCCCAGCAATAGAAGGCTTATGAAAATGGCCCCACCGATCCGGTTATTTTTTAGTAATCTTAAAAGAATCATGTCATGGTTTAAAGGTCGAAACCAATGTCTTTTCGATAATACTTTCCTTCGAACTTCACCTTTTCAGCATTTTTATAAGAAAGGGAGAGCGCTTCGTTCATATTTTTACCAAAAGAGCTGACAGCTATCACGCGACCCCCATTTGTTACTGTTTCATTTTCTGTAAATGCTGTTCCCGCGTGAAACAGGATGCTGTCCGTAACATCACTAAAGCCAGTCATTACCTGCCCTTTCTCATATGATCCGGGGTATCCGCCTGAAACCAGCATTACAGCAGTGACGGTCTCCTCTTCAAATTCCACTTTCATATCTTTTAAGCGGTTTTCTCCTGTTGCCCGGAGCAATTCTACCAGGTCAGATTTAATACGAGGCAACACAACTTCTGCCTCAGGATCTCCCATTCGCACGTTATATTCAATAAGGTAGGGTTCGCCTTTAACATCTATGAGTCCGAGGAAGATAAACCCTTTATAGGGAACCCCCTCGGTTTTGAGGCCCTGTATGGTGGGAATAACAATGCGGGACTCAATTTTATCCATGTATGCTGTAGTAGCGAAAGGAACCGGTGAAACGGCACCCATACCACCGGTATTGAGGCCGGTATCACCTTCACCAATGCGTTTATAGTCTTTCGCTTCAGGCAAGATTACATAACCCTCGCCATCTGTAAGCACAAACACCGACATTTCTATACCACTGAGAAACTCTTCAATCACCACTTTTTTGGATGCTTGTCCGAATTTCCCGTGCAGCATATTTTCGAGTTCTGTTTTAGCTTGTTCCAGATCATCGAGGATCAGCACCCCTTTTCCTGCGGCCAGACCATCAGCTTTCAGCACATAGGGAGGGTTCAGTTTTTCCAGGAATTCTTTTCCATCGTCGAGGGAATAATCGATAAATGTTCTGAATGCAGCAGTGGGGATGTTATATTTTCGCATAAACATTTTTGCAAAGTCCTTGCTGCCCTCCAGCTTAGCACCTGCTTTCGTAGGACCAATAACCGGAATTTTTTTCAATTCATCATCAGCAAGGAAGAAGTCATGCACTCCCGCTACCAGTGGAGCTTCAGGACCAACCACTACCAGATCGATCTGTTTATCCAGGACAAGCATCTTCACTGCTTCAAAGTCATCTGTAGAGATATCCACATTTGTTCCGACCGTTGCCGTCCCGGCATTTCCCGGAGCGATAAACAATTTTGTTAGCTGATCACTTTGAGCGATTTTCCATGCCAGCGCATGTTCACGCCCCCCGGCACCAAGGATGAGGATGTTCATTGTGATAGGTTTTACGTTTCAGTTACGAAGGTAAGAGGAAAAAGGAAAAAGGAAAAAGGAAAAAGGAAAAAGTAAAAAGTAAAAAGTAAAAAGTGGTGGAATTTATTCCGGCCTTTTTTACTTCCCCTCCTTTTTGAGGAGGGGTGTCCCGCTTGCGGGACGGGGTGGTGCCAAAAAAAAAGGCGAAGCCACACGGCCCCGCCTTTATATCCTGGTAGTCAAGAGTATTTATTTTAGTATAACACCGCTTGAAAGCGTTTCGCCATCCACCCTGATCAAATATGTTCCTTTTGCAAGCGTAGACATATCAAATGTCTCAGACACCTGTCCACCTGCACTGAACACCTGCCTGGTCATCACGCGTTGTCCGTTGATACTGAAGACCTCAAGAGCAAGTTCCGGCTTATCGGAATTAAACTCAACGGTAATCATACCATTGGAAGGGTTAGGATAGATTTTTCCTTCGCGTATAGTCATGTTAGCCACATCTACACTTAGGATAGTAATGCTTGCAGTACTTACCGGTCCGCAATTTTCATCGTCATCAACCTCTACGGTATACACTCCATTTTCACCCAGTATGAGTACAAATGTTCCATCATCTACTTGTTCCGTTCCTGTTGGCTCAAGCGTATATGTATAGGGTGTAGTTCCACCTGCAGCAGAAACAACGATCTCACCATCCGTGGTTGGTGTAATATCTTCCTGACTTACGAGTGTTATAGTGAGTTCATCAGGTTCAGCAACAGTAATCGTCCCAAATTCCTCCACACAGTTCTTTGAATCTTGCACTAATACAACATATTCTCCTGCCACCAGTCCGTCGAAATTTGGATTGCCTTCCTGGTAACTTGCTCCGTTGTCAATTGAATAAGAGAATGGTCCGCCAAATCCTTCATCTGCGGTGAAATCTATTTCTCCGGTTGCATCCCCATTGCAGCCAATAACATCAGTTGGTGTAGCATCTCCGGTAATTTCCAGGCATCCAATTATACCTAAATACATAGCATAAGTTTCAGCAGGATTTAAATAGGTACTATCTCCCAGGACCATGATATCAGAATTGGAACGCATTACAGTAAGTAGGTTGTCACCATATTGGAACAGTGCCCTGGCTTCCTCTACACTGTTGTCTCTTCCTCCGTAACTACTGGCTCCTCTATAATTTCCATCAAGAGCAAGATTTCCATAAAACATATCCTGATCTGCAGCTCCAGCCGTGGTTAATGTTGTACCACCCCATGTAATAGCGTCCGAGAAAAAGCCACTAACATGTATTTCATTGTCGAAAAAGGCTAGGTCATAGATTCTATCTTCACCTATTCCTCCATTGTTTTTTGCCCAAATCAAATTGCCGTCAATATCGTACTTTGCAATAAACAGATCATAATCACCAAAGTTCTGATCAATTGTAAATGATTCTGTTTCATTTGATTGGAATATTATACTGGCACTATTATAATATCCTGCTAAATAAATATTATTGTTTTGATCAACGGAAAGGGAATAAGAATATTCACTATTAGCACCACTAATTGTTCTTTTCCAAATTATGTTTCCATTTAAATCTGTTTTGAAAAATACTATATCCTCTGAGTTATTTTGGGAGACTATAGTATCTTCCCCAATTTGAATAGAGTCTAAAAAGAAAGAATTATAAATATAGTAATCATTATTAGACAATGTGGCCGTAGTTCTTGCAAAGTTTGTAATTCCAGCAAGTTGATTTGCCCAAATAACGTTACCAGTTGAAGCATTGATCTTTGCATAGTATGTATCAGGTTTAGTATTACTATTTATGAGCGTAAAACTATCGTCCATTTTTATACTGTCAGAGAACCAGCCGGAGACTAAAAGATCACCAAACTGATCTAGAATAAGGCTAGAGGATAATTGGCTCTTTACTCCTGACCCAATGTTTTTGAACCAAATTGTTTCACCTGTAAGGCTATACTTAGCAAGGAAAGTATCATAAACACTTGTGCTGATTATTGAATCTTCAGGGGTGTATTTTATATAATCTCGAAAACTACCTGTAACATAAATGAATCCCGGAGAATTTTCAGCAATTCCTCCATTGAGGAATGCATTTGATATACTGCCCAAAGATTTTAACCATTCGATCGTACCATCTGAACTGAACTTTACGATAAAACAGTCATTAAATCCTAGGGATTCAAATGATAACCCAGAGTTTGTTTCCAATGTTCCTGAATAGATTCCAAAAGTCACTACACCACCATCAGATGTAGCCGCTGATTTAATTTCAGTAATATCTGAGGAGCTAAACAGCATGTTAGAAGATATCCAAGCTTGAGACATTAATGGTATTGAAATTACAATACAGATTAAAGTAATATATATTCTTTTCATATCTTAATTTTTAAAATGTCATGATAATGAACCCTGTGTTGCAGTTAAAATACCTTCGGGCCAAGCCCCACTTCCGCCAAAAGTATTTTTGATGCTCAGCATGTCTATTTTTGGTTTCACCCACGGCTTTTTGTGATTGCTTTTCTCTTTCATTTCTAGAGTACTTTTAAAAAGTTTCTACCATTCGATTCTTCGATCCATGCATGTGCACTAATATGACCTCCATCAATAGCCATCCCAAGTGATATTAGTGTGTTATAGTTATACTTAATTAATATTTCTCTTTTAACTAAGCTTCTGACCAAGCAACTCGACTTAACAAAAATAATGTCGATTATTCTATCAGTTAAACGAATTAAACTCCATTTTGGTTGCATGGTTTCATATTCATTATTGGTTGCAATTTTTAAATTATTTTTACGCATAACTGTTTGAGCAATTATCCGGCTTGGTAAAAAATATATCATAAGCTGGTATTTTAACGTAAGACATAATACCTGCATGATTAGTATTCGATATTTAAGCAATCTTCTAAGCATCAAAAATTTTCTTCAGTAAAGATTTTTGTTCAAGATCCATTATGCATTCCAAGGTGTCTTCCCGGCATTCTTCTATTTCAACGTTATACTCAGTGAGAAGTTTACCGATCAAATCTTCTACTCTAATAGGCTTTTCTAAATAGCCCCAAATTTTGGAGGCAACAGGATTTAGAGTAAAATAATGTCCTTTTTTTAAACTTAACATTACAATTTCGTCATCAATGAAAGAGAATTCTTGCTCTGGATCTCTTTGCACAATAGTTTCCAAAGTTATATGATTTATTTTCTCTTTGAGATTCATAACTAAATGATTGCAAAAAAACTTCCTTCAGGCAAATTTAGTAAAATATCAATATAACTACTTGAAAACAGGATTGTTTTCTTCCAAATAACCATAACGTTCCATTAATACTTTGTGTTTTTCAATAAGTGATTTAACATCATTCTTGCTCAAATGTTCACGCCAGTCTCCAATACTGCCTTTTCGAAAGAAGGCTTTCATTCCTATAGGTTTTTCCTTGAAACCATCGATGCTTTCATATTCCTGAAGTTTACTAAAGCTACTGGCCTTAATTGCATTCAGTACTTCATTTTCGCTTTTTTCAATTCCGATAAACTGCAATGCTTTCTGAAAAGTTGAGAATGTATCTGTAATCATATCTTCATAGCGCAATACAATAATTGGGAGGCCAGATCCATCTACCCAGCTTATTACATGTCCTGACCAGTCGCATAAATCTTGTTTTATCTGTTTGTTTAAACGATTTGACTTTTGAGCAAAGGCATTTCTTTCATTATTGACCTGCTTTATTATTTCAGATGGAGGTAGGTTGGAATGAAATGCATATGATACCGTTACATCAAGGGGATTGCGGATGAAATAGACGACAGCTTTTGTGATCTCCTTGGGAAACATGGATTTTCCAGAAGGTGTTAACTTCCAGGCATCGTGCACTTTAAAAAAAAGTTTTTCAACTGCTTCATCTGCAACCTGGCGATAAATCTCGGGGCGAAGCTCTTCAATTTCTTCTGTGGTCATGTCAGAACTAGCAGCACCAGTATTGTCATCAAACAATATTCTGGAACTGGCAATAGGTGCGGCTTTAAGGTTATTAATATTAATAGAAGACTCATCTTCATTCAACAGATTGGAGAGAAATATTCTGAACCAGGTATTCCCTGATTTGGGGTAAGAGGCGAGCCACACTATTTTTTTTCGGTCTATTCCCATCGTAATGTACTCTTAATGTTACCCTAATTTTTCAATAAAATCGGCAAGTTCTTCTAGTAGAAGTAAAGAATTGGGTCTTTGAATATGATATACTCTGCTTTTTGCAGCAAGGATACTTGTAAATTTGAAATGAGGCCCTGTTTTTTCTAACCCTTCAAGGTACTGTTGGCGGTAAGTATTTCTTTTCAAAAGTTCGAATTTTTCAACTCCCTTTTTCTCTTCAACCTCAAATCCAAGACTGTTTTTAGGGCTTAAAATAATAATTCGATGGAGGGGTATCGCTTTGTTGATAAATTGATCTTCAGCAGGTTTTCTATACTTGAGGAGTTGAGGTCTTACTTTTGGATAGGCGTCGATATCTTCATCCAGTTTCTCCATTACATCTTGCCAAAGTTTCAAGTGGGGAATCCCGGGATAAACCATGACTTTTTCATTTTCGATTCTTACTACAGAAATATCATCGGCCAACAGCTGATATCCTCGTTTGATCAAGGTTGCTGCCAGACTGGATTTCCCTGCACCACTGGTTCCTGCTATGACTATTGCTTTACCATTTTTAACGACGGCACTTCCATGAATAGGTAGCAGGTCTCGTTGATGAATCATTGCGCCAAATGCAGATCCTAAGAGAAATAGCCGTATTTCCTCATCAGTGGAATTATTCAATCTTTTCACTGTAATTGAATTGCCATTTTGTACCCTGTATGAACCAACCGTATCCAAGCGAAACAAAAAATCTTTTTTATTTGCTTGGTAGAGTAGTCCCCTGCCCTTAATATTTTCCAATTCTAATGGGTTATTCCCGAAAGAGATTTTAACCTCTGGAATCTCGAAATTGGAGGGGATCAATTCTGGAATTTCGAAGGAGGACTGGATATTTAGGCCGAAGGAGGTGTATTTAAAAATAGAGTCCAATTGTTTTTATTGCAAAGATAGTGTAATTTCAAACAGTTTGAATATGAAGAATTCTTTGCATCCAAAAGCTTGAGAATATGGGAATGAAATCGTTTTGCGGGATATTGATGAAAAACCAGAAGAAAGTTGATCCTAAGATGTTGGATACAATGCTGTCTGTGTTCAACAACTCAGAAACCGCGAAGCGTAAATTTTCAAAACGGTTTGCATTGGGAGTAATAGAGGATGATTGCATAGGCGCTGCGGAAAAAGATCTTACAATATATGAGGACGAAGAATATATTTCCTGTTTTAACGGTAGGATTGATAATTTCCTTGAACAACATGAAAGAAAGGATATATATAGTTACTTATCAAAACATCTTTACAAATCCACTGAAAACTTACGCGGAGATTTTGCAATTGTAACATATAACTTAAAAGAGGATAAGCTAATACTAATTCGTGACCACCTCGGAACAAGACCGCTCTATTATTTAGACCTTCCACTTTTTTTTGTCTTTGCCACAGAGATGAAGGTTTTAAAAGTTGTTCATGAAGCGAATATTGAGATAGATGAACAGTGGATTGCTGATACAATTTCACATGTAACTTCTGAGAAATGGAGAACTCCTTATGAGCATATTCGACGATTGACTCCTGGGAACATGCTTATTTTTAAAAATAAATTAGAAATGGAGTCCTACTGGGACCTTAATATAATTAATAGATTTGAAACAATAGCATATGAAGAGGCTGTAGATTTACTTCGAAAAATGCTGAAAAGAGCAGTGCTAAGTCGTATTGAATCGTCAGGGTCAGTGGCTGCAGAGCTAAGTGGCGGACTAGATTCTTCCGGAGTTACAGCTCTTGCTTATTCTTATGCAAATAGTCGAGAGATTCCTTTTTTTGCACTTTCACACACTTTAGCCGACCAATCTTTGGGTAAGGTTATCCCATTTAAGGATGAACGTAAGTTTAGTATTGCATTGTGTCAACATATCGGTTTGAAGAATCACGTGCTGTGTGATAGTGCCGATTATAGTATACTAGGTTTACTGAAGAAAAATATCTTTGTACAATCAGGTCCAACACAGCAGGGCTTCAGCAGGATATCTACCGATTTATACAAAAAAGGCAAGGAGATGGGAGTTACAAATCTATTATCCGGATTTGGAGGGGATCAGGGGGTTACATCTAGGGCAGGAGGTTTTTTTGAGGAAATGGCTTTATTGGGAAAGTGGGAGACTTTCCGAAAAGAGTATTTTGCAAAAGCAAAAATAAATAATCAGCGTATATTATTTAGCCGATTAAAATACATTTCGAAGCGAAATCTACCTATTGTTATAAAGATTCTTAAGGGAACTATTAGAAACAACAACTGGAACGATATAAAGTATCCCGGATTTGGAATCAATCATGAATTTGAACAAAGATTAAGTATTATAGATCGCTTCTATGAAAGTATAGATTTCCCAGATGATCCTGATGTCCGTGCTCGTCAGTATAAACGTATTATGCACGATCATGTTTCCCAGCGATTCGAATATTCTTATTTAGATGCGAAAAGTTATGCTATTGAGTATAGCTATCCTCTCTGGGATATTGACCTTTTGGAGTTCTACTACTCCCTGCCAGCTGAGTTTAAATTCAGGAATGGAATAGGTAGAGCCATCTACAGAGATGCGATGAAGGGAATCCTGCCTGATATAATTCGTCTCCGAAATGATAAAACAGGGGCGATAGTTCCAGCGGTACAGCAGCTTTTTATGAAGGATTATGAAGAAATTACTCAACTAATTCTTCGAAGTAAAGAGCACAATAAATATCACTATCTTGATTACGATAAAATGTTGCAATGGCAGGTTCTAGTAAAGAATAGAAGATATAAGGATAAAAAACTGGCATTTGGTGGACCTTTCTTCAACTCCCTCCAAATTCTCCTCCTGCAGGAAATGGAACGGAATGGGGAGTATAAATCAGGTATCAGGTATTAAAGAGGTGTGAGGTATCAGGTGTGAGGTATCAGGGGTATAATAAGTATTCCATGGTTGATTGGGGGCGAGGGGTGCTGGTAATTTTCTTACCTTCGTTTTATGATCATGATTTCGCCGGAACATAAAATTTTATTTCAATTGCTTCGTGGTGAAGAAGTCTCCCTGCCGGTGTCATTGGACCATGAAAAGCTGTTTAAATTGTTTCGCAGGCATAAGCTGTTCGCTATTTCCGGTCCGGTAAAAGAACTTTTGGAAGGGGAGGAGAAGGAAAAGTGGAAGGAGATCCATCAGCAACTGACCCTGAAATCACTTAAACTCACCTCTGAAACGGTTGAAATCATTGATCATTTTAGAGAGCTGGGCATCATGGCTATTCCATTGAAAGGACCGGTGCTGGCGAGTAATTTGTATGGTGATGTGGGAATGCGGCATTTCAACGACATCGACCTGCTTGTTGAGAGGGCAGATCTTGAAAAAACCAGGGATGCCCTGATTAAGATTGGCTATTCGCTTGCCTATCCCGGTGAGATGAGCCAGCGACAGGAAAAAATCTACTTCAGG
This sequence comes from uncultured Bacteroidaceae bacterium, assembly GCA_964538375.1. GTDB lineage: Bacteria > Bacteroidota > Bacteroidia > Bacteroidales > JAUUZQ01. The sequence continues at coordinate 43,237 of CAZIFQ010000008.1, forward strand.
TATAAAAAGGATATCGGATTGCACAATAAAAAGCGAAGGATCTTTATTGAGCTGCATTATGGGATCTATGTGCACGAATTGCTGAAAAAGGAAGAAGAATATCACCTGATCGAAGCCACAGAGACCATACGCATACAAAATGAGGATGTGGTAGTGCTCGACAAGGAATCAACTTTTATCTACCTGGTGTACCATGGTTGTCTGCACCAGTACTTCAGACTATTCTGGCTGCGGGATGTGGCAGAGTGCATCAAAAAATGGGACCTGGATCATGAGAGCATCCTTCAACGAATGAAGGAATTAGGATTGGGAAAAATGCTTGGTATAAGCATCAATCTTGTGATACACTATTTTGATGTTATGCCCCCTGCTGCCTATTCAGAATTTCTTGGGGCCGAAAGAGATCAGCGCTTGATAAATACCTGTCATGAACGTATCTGCGGACCCGAAACAGAAACTTTGAAGCTAAAAATAGCAAGACACAGGTTCCTGCTTGGCCTTAAACCCGGATTTAAGTATAAATGGACAGTATTATGGAGCATCATCCAACGCTGGCGTATACGCAAATTTATGGGTGGCCACTAACTGCTCAACGGCTTCTCCTACTCGGACTCATATTCACATGACTCATGATCCCGATGGCCTCGCCGGCCTTGCCATTCTTGAACGTAATGATAATATTATACGGACCAGTCTTCTTACAGAGGAAATTGATGGGATTGTCCTCCTTGCCGGTTGAGGCATTAAAAGAGGAAAGAATCATCTGACTACTGTCATAGACGCGAATAACGGCTTCACCTTGCGTATTACAGACGTTGAACCTGTAAACGTTGTTTCCCCTTAAAACAAGAGCCTGACGAAACATCTGGGGCTTTTGGTTGGGTTGTGAGGCGGCAAGTTTAACCGGAAAGTCTTTCAGGTACAAAGCATTATCTCCTGCCCTGGAGGCACAATCCTGTATGTCGTCCCCGGCAGAATTTGGCATGAAGGCGGATACTGCGAAAAAGAGTACAATGGCTAATATGTTATAAAATTTTCTCATGTCATCAGATATTTAAATGTTTGTTGCGAATTCTCTCTGTGACATCAATAATCTCTGAGAGGGTTTCATCGCTCATTGTTATGGTGCTGGACTCGCTCTGCACCACCATCAGCATACCGTCAATTTCTATAGTTTCCGGGTCACCAATTTCGTAGGTTATGGATACCTCGTCGTAGTATTTCTTGATTTCCTTGTAATCTTCAAGTATGCCGGCAAACTTTTCATCAGATGCGTAGTTCTGCATGATAATCATCAGGTCATTGAGGATCAGCTTTTGCTCGCCGATCATATTGCGAATATCTGCATGATCTACCTTGTTAACCACCTGCGTGGCAAGGTACAAACCTTCAATCCAAACTCCTGCAACCATCAGCGAACTCAGGTTGCTTCTTTCTGTCTGATGCAGAAATTCATCCATGCGATTGAAGCTGCTCATGGAAACAAACATCAGTGAGTCAAGTGTATTGTCGCTTGTGGCCAGTCGCTTCATCAACACGAAATCAAAAAACTGTCCCACCTCAAGGGCGTCGGCAAGTTTGTTAATGGTGCTTAAATAGTTGATGGACGATCCCGTTTTGCTGTACATGTTCAGATACCCGAGGTCGGAACTTAATAGCCCAAGATTGTATGCCATCTCAAAGCTGGTGGCATGATTCGACATCTTATCCGGATCTGAAAGATAAGAGACAGAAAAGGGTACTTCCAGCTCATTCAGGAGGGATGCTACCTCAATTGGGGAGGCAATATTCTGTATCACTTCATTCATTGCCTCATCTGAGACAACAAGTTGTGTAAGGTCCTCCTCTTCATACTGAACAGTGAGGTCCTCTTTTTTGTTGCTGTTGCCGCATCCTGCAATGAATAGCAAGAGAACGAACAACACGGTATAAGGTATTTTCATAATATGCATTTGTTTATTCAAATGTAGTAAAAAAGTGTAAAACAGCATATGCGCTCTCGCACAAAATGTTTCACTCTTTGATTAAACGCAGAGAATGGGATTTAGTTTCAAATGAAGAGTACACTAAAGTTAATACACCACAGAAGAATTCACCTAGAAAAAGATTCACCGCAGAGTTGAACGGAGGCGCTTCGCTTAGGCGCAGAGTTAAACAGAGTTTTTTATCAGCAGGACGTGAATGGAGTAATGATGGAGTTGGAGATAAATCTCCAAGGAGGGTGGGGTGGGAGACTTAGCGCTCCTCTTTAGGATTGTAATTATTCACCAACCTTTTAATTCCATCTTTTAGAGAAACCACATTGAAATTGAGAAGTAATCCAATATTGCAATTCGAAAGTTTAAGATAGGTTAGTACTTGTGCTTCATGAATATCCTCAAATGCATCAACAGATTTAATTTCGATAATTACCTTGTTTTCCACTAAGATATCAAGGCGATAACCTACTTCTAGTCGTTTGTCCCTATATATCAAAGGCAGGGGCTTTTGTCTTTCAACATTAAATCCCGCAGTTTGTAATTCATAATACAAAGGGAATTCATATGAGGACTCAAGTAAACCGGGACCTAAAACAGAATGAACTTTATAAGCACATTTCAGGATCTCATAAGTTAAATAATTTGTTTCCATAGTTTTTAATCCTTAATGTGATCAAAAACCAAAATATCGGCGAAAAGCTAAATTATTTTTATCAAGAGAGGCTTTTACCTCTCCCTGGAGATTTATCTCCAACTCTATCAAAACTCTATTCCAAAACCGCCCCTCCCTCCTTGGAGATTTATCTCCAACTCCATCATTACTCCATTCCAAAATCGCCCCCCCTCTTTGGAGATTTATCTCCAACTCCATTATAACTCCATTCACATCATGCAGATAAAAACTCCGCGTAACTCTGCGCCTAAGCGAAGCGCCTCCGTTAAACTCTGCGGTAAATTCTATTTCCCTTTGAAGGAACACAATTCTCATTGGTAGGAACGCAATTTTCATTGGTAGGAACGCAATTCTCATAGGTAGGAACGCAATTTCCTTTGGAAGGAACCCAATTTCCCTTTGAAGGAATGGAATTTCCAATGGAAGGAGCCTAATTTCCTTTGGAAGGAACCCAATTTCCCTTTGAAGGAATGGAATTTCCAATGGAAGGAACCCAATTCTCCTTGGAGATTTATCTCCAACTCCATCATTACTCCACCCACGTCATGCAGATAAAAACTCTGTTTAACTCTGCGCCTAAGCGCAGCGCCTCCTATTTACTCTGCGGTGAATCTGTTCTCCTGTGAATTCACTCTCCAGTCAAGCTCTCAGTCGATGCCGTATCTTCTTTTTAAACAGCGGTGCATCAATCAACTTGTGGACCAAATCGAAGTAAAGCACCCCATAAAGTATGATGGTGAGAAACCAAATGAAGCTGATATTGAACCAGTAGGTGTCGAAGTATTTTCCTCCCAACATCTTGACGGGTGCGTAGAAATGTGACCGTGTGGATTCAGGATACAGATATATGGGATTTTTCTGTTGGTAGAGACGACCCTCCGATTCGACAATTGGATTTTTTTCATAAATCTTTTTCACCTGGTCGGCTACGCTTTCATTGTGATATTGGTTTAGTAACCTGAAATAGGTCTCCCTTTTCTCTTCCATGAGCTCATCCAGGTACTTGTGCTTTTTCTTATTGGTTTTGGTATACCGTTGAAGGTAGAAGTCATTAAGGTCATCGAGGAAATCATTCACAGTAGCTGCAAATTTACCACCAAACATCTCAGGCGTAAAATCTTCTGCAGCGAAAGAATAGCCGGTAATATTGTCCTGTTCCCTCAATATTTCATTTTTCAACACCTCAAACCTGGCCATGTGCTCTTTGAGCTCACCACCGTCTTCATACGTATCGTAGAGTACTTCAATACGTTCCTGCAATTCGGGAATTAAGTAGGCAGATTTGAAATTTGCACTGCTGATTTCTCTATCCAGCTCAAAGAAGTTGCTGTTGAATCGGTTGTTCTTGAACTGCCTTACCATCAGGGCTTCATAGGCCCATTTTGTGGGCATTATTTCTGCAATAAGAGGTACCTTATTGACGCTGGTGATATTGCGATTGAGTTTTTCAAAGTTGAACATGGCTCCACTGAGAACCATCATGGGGATCATTACCAGTGGAATAATTATATAGATGGTTACCGCTGAATTGAAGGCCGAGGAGATGATGAGCCCGATCATATTGGCACATGCTGCTGTGGTAAATAGCGCAAGCCAATAATGCAAAGTCATTTCCTTGATTCCAAGAATGGAATTGGCAATCAAAACGAATATGATAGACTGAAGAGCTGAAAGGGCCAGGATATTAATAATCTTTGCCAGCAGGTAGGAGGAGCGGCTCAGGTTTAGAAATTTTTCTCTCTTGAGAATTTTCCGGTCTTTAAAAATCTCCTCTGCGCTCATAATCAGTCCCAAAAACAGTGCAACAATCAGCGCCATGAAAATGTAGATGGGGATATTCTCGTTTTCACGGAAAATATATCTATGACTGGTTGGATCTGCTATGTACCGGATGATATAAGACAGGATTAGGGCAAGAATTGGTGAAACGCTGAGCATCATGATGAGATACTGGCGGTTACTCACCTTTGACACAAAATCCCTTCGCAGGTAATTGATCCATTGTCCAAACCACCCCGGCACATTCAGGTTGTTGGCAGGTATCTCTTTACTTGTGGCTTTTTCATTTAGCACATTGGTCTCCTGGAATAATTCTTCCCACTTGCCGGGACTAATTTTTCGTTGTCCCGTATAATTTCCAAACTCATCGACCTGTTGTGCTTCGATGATATTAAAAATCTGTTCCGGATTTACATTACCACAAACCTGGCACTCGCCAACGCCATAGTTCACCTGGTTGTCTATGCGCTTAAAATGAATAACGGCTTCAACCGGATTTCCGTAATAGACCAGTCGTCCTCCCACATCAAGGAGAATAACGCGATCGAACATCTTGTATAACTCTGATGAGGGCTGGTGAATGACAACGAAGATTAGTTTTCCCCGCAGGGTGAGCTCACGCAGCAGATCCAGTACATTTTCAGAATCTCTTGATGAAAGTCCTGAAGTGGGCTCATCAAGATACAATACTGATGGCTCCCTGATTAATTCAAGGGCTATATTCAAGCGCTTTCTCTGTCCCCCGGAGATGGTTTTATTCATCACAGAACCAACTTTCAGGTCTTTTTTCTCTAAGAGACCAAGACTGCTCAGTGTTTGCTCTACCTTCCCGGTGATCTCCTTCTCTGAGAGATTGCGAAAACAGAACTTGGCATTGTAGTAGAGGTTATCAAAAACCGAAAGTTCTTCAATGAGCAGGTCATCCTGTGGCACGTAGCCAATTACTCCTCTCAGGCGACCATCATCATTGGTAATATCAATTTCATTGATCTTGATGCTCCCTTCAGAGGGCTGGTAGATGCCTGATAGAACATTAAGCAATGTCGTTTTCCCGGATCCGCTGGATCCCATTATGCCAATGAGATTGCCCTGCTCAGTGGCGAAAGAAATATTTTGAAGTCCCTTTACATTGCCCGGAAAGGTATAGTGAATGTTTTCCGCCTCCAGTGATAAGTGTGCAGAACTGCTGTCTGCCAGAAATTGTGTGGTAATATCACTGTAGTAGATGGGCAAGCCGACAGGTAGCCGAATACTGCTTCCATTTGCGAGGAGATAAATGACCGCTGCATTTATGGGTCGTCCATTTAGCAGGATATTCATCGTTCCTCCATATCTCATGAAGTATAGCTCAACAGATGGAATTCGAAGCACAAAAATTTCTTTATCAATAGCGCTTGCCTCGAGGTAATTGTCTTCCGCTTTTTTGACTGGGTCTTTGTATATTACAAGTGTATTGTCATCACGAATCGACTCCTGGTCTGTTGCAGTAACAAAAGTTATAATGCTTTTGTACTCTTCCTTACTGATTTTGAATACATCAGCAAGTGTATTGACAATTCCCAGGCGTTGGTCGGTAAGGTGATATTCCGTATTAATGAGCTCGAGGGCTCTAACAAGGACAACGATTTTCTGTCTCTGGTTGAGGGTTTTGTTTATTTTTTTCCCAATGTGAAGAATTTTGACAGAGTCAAGTACCGAGGTAAGTTTCTTTTTGGCTTTTTCGGGATCAGGTGCTTTTTGTTCAGTGGCCGTTTTGAGGAACAGGTTAAAATATTCTTCTGCTGATTCAACGCCGATTTGCTGAATAAGAAATCGTTGGACATATTCCTTCTCCTGCTCCGTTAATCCGCCATCTTGCTTGATAATGATGGCAAACAGCTCCATCAATGCCTTTAGGATCTCTTCACTCATCTATTTTATAGCTTACATATCGTACACCAGGTATTCAAAATCTACTTCAACCATGTCTGCATATTCCTCTCCTGCTTCCTGCATGTCTTCATCTTTTGAAAGAGAATGCCATTTTACCAGGACATCTTTTCCTTCTTCTTTGATCTCTTCAAGAACCAACAATACATCGAGGATCATTTTTGAAGAGGCAGTATTGAAATAGACCAGTTTGAAATCGAAGATGGTCTTATCCAGGGGTGCTTCCTTGTACTCCTCCAGCCAGTCTAATATGGGCTGATAAAAGAATACCACATCTTCAGGGAGCGATTTCCCGGAGATCTCAAATTTGTTATTGCTTTTGTCAAGTAAAACAGATGGACAATCATCAGTTGGGTCAATTCTTAAAGCTTCCATGATACTTTATCTTGAAATAATTACTTTGAAAATAAAAAAGGAGTTCTCTTCATCGTGATCCACAAATTTGAATTCCAGCGCGTTTCCTGTTTTTCTGCGGATATCAATAAATCCAAGTCCCGCACCACCTTTTGAACTTATTTTTCCTTCAGTAAGATGACTCTTATACAGGTTGTTTAATTCTTGTTCACTAAGAGGGTTGATTGTATTAAGGAATTTTTTCAGGTCAGTCACCAGTGTGTTTTTTGTAAGGTTCACCGTTGTGACCGTATAGTCGTCTTCTTGCTTTGTAACCAGCATTGCTCCCCTGCCGGGATACTCTGTTTCATCGTTATTGAATGCTTCTGCATGCCGGTTAATATTCTGCAAACACTCTACCATGATGTGGTAAACTTTACGTTGGACCGCTTCACCTTCATCTTCATCATCCAATCTTTCTTCTACTACTGATGTTAAGGTTTTCATCACCTGGTGCGTAACATTTCCTTCATAGGCAATAATGATTTGGCTCGCAAGCAACTGGCTGTATGGCTTATGGATCAGTTCCAGGTATCCTTTTGTGTCTTTCATAACTTGACGAATTGTTAACTCTACTTCGTTTTTAAGACAGTTTGATGAAAAATCATCTATTCCTGACGGTATCTAAAGATAAGGAATATCACTGTAATAGAGGGTATTTTTATGCTAAAAATGTTATCGCGCAGTTTATAAAATTAAAATTCAATACCGATAAGAAGCACATCGTCAAGCTGCCTTTCCTCACCTAACCAGGTGGTAAAATCGTATTCAAAAAACTTGTGAAACTGACGAATAGTAAACCCGGGATTGTTCAGAAGGGTTTCTCTCACCCTGGACGGACTGTATTTATTGCCATCAGGGCCTCCCATTTGATCAGTTAATCCGTCTGAGAAGAAGAATATTTTATCTCCTTTTCTGTACTCGAACTCATGGGTAATGAAATCTTCCTCTTTCTTTTTTGGGTGTCTCAGTCCGCCTATAGCTTTCCGATCTCCTTTGAAGACTGTTATTTCTCCTTCCCTTAATATATACAGGGGTCGGTGTGCCCCGGAAAACTCAATTTTATTGTCCTTCTTAAATACTTTAACCAGGGCGAGGTCCATTCCATCCCTTGCGTCCGGATTTTTCTGATCTTGTTTCAGGGTTTTTCTGACCTCACTGTTTAAGTTGTCGCAAATCTGGCCGGCCGACATATAAGGGTGCAGTGCTGTTATATTGTTGAGGAGAAAGAAGCCAATAAAGGAAAGCAATGCGCCCGGAACACCATGTCCTGTGCAGTCGATTGCCGAGATAAACCATGCATCTTCTGTCTCGTACATCCACGGAAAGTCACCGGAAATGATATCCCTTGGTTTATAGTAAACAAAACTTTTAGGGAATGCTTTTTGTATCTGTTCAATTTCCGGCAGTATGGATGATTGTATTCTCTCGGCATAGTTAATGCTGTCTTGAATCTTTCGATTGGTGATTTTTATTTCTTGCTCGATACGTTTTGCTTCGGTAATATCGTGTCCCACAAATAGAACTGTCTCCAGATCACCTTCATCAAATTCCGGTATAACATCGAAGTTAATGATGCGTTCACTTGCTTTATCACCAAGGTGCACAGGAATACTCTCTGTTCTGTTTAGTTTCCTTGGTTTTTCTGTTACCTGGTGCAGAGAACTGAGTATTATTTCAGACAATGTTTCCGGGAAGGGAACATCATGTATTGGCTTATTCAGGAGTGCAGCAGGTGAAATGCCGGAATAGTCTTCTACAATTGGATTGGCATAATGGATTGTTCCCGTGTTGCTGATTCGAAGGATCATATCCAGGGAATTCTCAGAAAGAGATTGCATCCGGGTCTTGAGCCGCTGTTCTTTTTCAACTTTACGGGATTCGGTAATATCCCTCGTATTAAATATAAATCCGTTAATAGATGGGTCAGACATCCTGTTGCGAATGGTAGAGCGGAGGTAGAGCCGCTTGCCATCTTTTTTTACAAAGGTATATTCAATCTCCATAACCTGGTCGACATGAACCATTAGATTATCGAATGCTTTGCGGATTTCATTGCTTCCTGATTGGTCTACTCTTTCGAAATCCTTACCCCCGATCATCTCCTTTACAGTATAGCCAAGAATATGATCTACTGAAGGACTAATATATTTTAATTTGAAGTTTTCGTCGTAAATAGATATTATTTCAGAAGCATTTTCCAGCAACCAATGCAAACGATTTTGCGCATTATTTGCTTCTTCAATTTTTGCTTTTAACTGAATGTTGGCTTTCTGAAGTTCATCCTGGGTGGCCCTCATTTCTTCAGCATTCTCGTTCAGGATTTGCTCATTGTTTTGTAGTTCCGCAGTCATTTTCCGGGATTCCTCCAATAGAAATCTTGTTCTTTCGTTTACCCTCAGATTGTAGAATGTACGTGCGATTATTTCACCCAGTTCAAGAAGAAACTGTATGGTAAGTTTTGGTATCCTGTGTTCAAAAAAAGCAAATTCAATAACACCCTGCAACTGTTCATTGGTAATCAATGGTACGAGTAAAACACATTTTGGCTTTTGATCTCCCAGTATTCCGGAAGTAATTGTAACATAATCATCGGGTATCTCAGTTCTATAGATATAATCCATTTCATAGGCGCATTGACCAACCAGCCCCTCACCTAATTTAAAAGTCTGCTTAATGAATTTTTGCCTGTTATATGCCAGTAGGGAGATATTTTCCAATTGCTTGTTTTCTTCATCATAGAGGTACATTGCACCCTGCACTGCATTGATATACTTACTGAGATTTTTCAGGATCTGGTAAGCCAGTTCATCTATTTGATCGTTTACCCTCAATATCCGGGATATCATATCTTTACCATCTGTAATCCAGGTAATTTCGCGTTCTTTCCTTCTGTTTGATTTGCTATTCAGCTGAATAAGTTTCAATGACTGGCCAAGCTCAGATGAGAGTAGTTTTTCTGAGGCAGGATGATTATCCCCTTCGGCAAGCGATTTTGCAAATTCAGTATTTTGGTCAAGAATTTCCTGGGTGGCTGCTTTTTCTTCCTTATAGTCATTAATCTCTTTATCGAATTGCTTCTTTGCTTGAGAGAGAATCATATAGATATAGAGCGGTAAACCATCAAAAAAGATGATTGCAGGATTGTTTTTATGTGCGATTACCCAGTTTGAAAGTGAGAAATCCAGATTTGGATCAATCGCGAGTGTAATCCATGTTATAAGAACGATGGCCATTCCTACCAGGGTGAATAGCCAGATATTCCTGGTATTTAGTATTTGATTATATTTTTTCCCTGTTTCACTCATTTCTTTACGTTATCTGCTTCTCCTGTATCTGAAATTTTCGCTGATATTTCCCGGGCTACTATTTGAAAAAGATGTTCAATTTCTTCTCCTTGAAATTTGAATCCTGCACATTCAATTACTGCAATACATTTTTCTTTTACCACAATGGGTACCATGGCTATGTAAGTCGGTTTTACGTTTCCCAACCCGGAGAATACTTCAGAATAATCATCTGGTATTGTTGTATAGACAGATATTGCCTTATTGGAGGCAGTTTGTCCTGTAAGCCCCTCTCCCTCGATGAAGCTGTATGGTTCGTGGGCATGAACAAAGGCAAAGGTTGCTACGGATTCAAATATGTTTTTTTTATTTCTAAAATAAAATACTCCAGACATGATTTCCAATTCGGTTGAGAGCATAGCCAACAATTCATTTCCCCAATCAGAAGGCGAATCTTCGGTAGATAGTCTTCGAACTATTTTTCTTGCCACCTGGTCAATATTTAAGGATTCCGATTCCGTGATGGGCTTCTTTTTTTCTCTCTTAATCTCAGGATGCTCTTTGTTTAATAATTCTTCCTCTTTGGCTAATTCTTTGCGAAGGATCTCTTTTGACGCATAGTTAAAAAGATATATTCCCGAGGCGACAACCATGAGCCAGGCCAAAGAAAGTAGCATGGCACTTGACCAACTGGATTCAATATGCTTAAAACTTACGATGAGGCCCATAGTGGCTCCTGCAATAAGAAAGCTTACTGCAAGCCAGGAAATACTATATTTTACGATCCTAAATTTCATTTTCTCTGGGCTAAATTTCCAATAAAATTAATGATTTTATCAGCATTGTAGATATAATCCGGATTATAGGAGTGAATTGCGGCCTCGGGCATGGATGAAATTTCTGCTTCATCGGGATCCTGAACGATGGTTGTTCCCCCAGAATTATGTATAGCTATCATTCCTTCTGCCCCATCAGAATTGGCTCCCGAAATCAAGATTCCCAGCAGTCTTTCATTATATACTCCAGCGGCAGATTTCATCATAATATCAATGGAGGGACGAGAGTGATTAATGGGTTTGCTTGTAGAAAGAGTGAAAAAATTGCCTTGTTCAATGAGTAGATGATAATTGGCTGGTGCAATATAAACGTTTCCCGGTTCGATTGGATCCTTATCACAGGGTTCACAAATCTTTATCCTGCTGTTACTGGACAGTGCACTGATAATCCCGATTTTCACAGTTCTTAAACGATGGGCGCAAACAATAATGGGAATAGGATAATCTGCAGGCAAAGAATCAATGACCTTGCATAAGATCTTAAAACTACCGGCCGAACCTCCTATGATAATTGCTCCATACATATTTTCAAATTATACGGTATATTTTTTCTTCATCATGCACCGGCTGAACCTTTAAAAGTAATTCTTCATCTAAAATATTCTCTTTATATCCCAGTACCAAATATCCGCCTTCACTAATTGAGTCGATCAAATTCTTCAGGACCACTAGACGAGCTTCAGGAGTAAAGTAAATCAGCCGGTTTTTATAGATTATCAAATCTACTGTATCTTTTCTTTTTTCAGGGATTAAACCCTGCAGGCCAAATTCTATATTTTTTCTGATTTCTTTTTTTCTTACAATAATCTTCTCAATGATATCAATATAATTCTCAAGGTCAACTTTCCCTCCGGAATCAGTATAGTTCTGCTTGCTTATTTCCAATTTACTTCCTTTGAATAAGCCCCTGCTGGCTTCATTTAATCGTTCCTGGCTGACGGAGGTGGCTAATATCTTAGTTTTCTCCCTGAATTTTGCTTCAATGGCTAGAATAACAAAGGAGTAAAGTTCCTCTCCGGCAGAACATGAAGGGAACCAGATTGTGGGGTTCTCTTCCGATTTTATAAGTTCGGGAAGTATGCTTGTTTGAAGAAAGCGCCATACTTCCGGATTGCGAAACATTTCAGAATCCGGAACATCAATCCAGCGCAAGAGATCATTAAATACATCCGGATATTCTGTTAATCTGCTGATAAGTACATCTGGAAATTTTATTCCCTTTTCGTTGATATATAAACTCAATAATAATTGAAGATTGGCAGGAGAAAGAACGCTTAGGTCATAAGAGAAGAGTTTCCTGACAGATATAACGATGTTCCTGGTTTCGGCCAGGGTAATATGTGGATGATAATCAACCTTCATACTTCTGAAGTTCTTCTCTTAAGCGGTCAACTTCTTTGTTAGCTTCTTCCAGAAGTGAGTATTTTAAACGCTTTTCGGTTATATCAAGAGCAAGGAAGTATATTTTATAAATTACACCGCTTTCATCTTTTACAGGCGAGAAGGTGGACATGAGCCAGGCCTCTTCCCCGGTTGGTTTTGTTCGTCGAATAGCTCCTTCATATATTTTGTCTTTAAGAACCTCGATCCATATTTTTTCGAATTGTTCCTTTTCAATATCCTTCAGGAAGAGACGGTAATTTCTTCCCAGCAATTCTTTCCTGTTAAAACCGCTTATCTCTGCATAATTGTTATTCAGGTCGAGAATAATACCATCCTGATCCAGCTCACACTTAATAATCGAACTATTGACAGCTTCATTCAGCCCTTCCATTTCAAGACTCTTCCTGGTTATTTCTGCAGCTTGTTTCTCCAGGTTATCCTGCTGATGTTTAGATTGAGTGATGTCTACCGCAATATTCAGGATCTTAAAAACTTTTCCCTGGTCATTGTATATAGGAGTATACGTTTGTTGTAGCCAGACTATTTTTCCACTGTATAACTTAAACTGCTCCTGGGTAGAGATGATTTCACCATTCCGCAGGGTGTCCCAGAACGATTTGTACTCTTTAGAATATTTATCAATCATGGCAAATTCATGGTGATTTTTACCAAGTATTTGTTCCTTTGGAGACTCAAGCAAAAAAAGGAATTTATCATTGACTTTGAAGAACCTGCCATTCATATCGAATTCAGCCACAAGAGATGATTCATTCATAGCATTCAAAATTCCAGTGATTTCTGATTCTTTTTTACGGGATTCCTCCTGTGCTTTCTCGAGCTCCTTCACATTAATCTTCATTTCATCTTCCTGGTGCAGGAGCTGTTCGGCCTGTTTTTGGGATTGCTTCAAAAGTGCCGCAGTTTTTTCATTGGTTTTAACTCCTGCAAGGGTTGATGCAATACTTTCAGCAAGTTCATCAACGAATTCCAACTCAAACTCCTGAAGTTCTCTGAAAGATGCCAGTTCAAGAATTCCAAAAATTTCTTCTTCGATTTTCATTGGAACGAGAAGCACATATCGAGGTTTGGTCTGTCCAACACCAGAGATTACATCTGCGTAATCCTCAGGTACTTCATCGATGTAGATCTTTTCTTTTTCGAGGGCGCATGTTCCCGGAAGACCTTCACCAAATTTGAATGTTTTCTTTAAATATTTTCTTCTGTCATATGCATATGAAGCAAGCGACTCAAGAATCTGCTCTTCATCTTCCATGGTTGAGGTTAGAAACAGTGTTCCCATTTCAATCTTCAGATAAGTAACAAGTTTTTGGATAATATTAAATGATAATTCAAGAACATTTTCTCTTTCCGATCTGAGAATTTCAGCAAATTGAGCAATTCCGTCAGTTTTCCAGCTTCTTTTTTTCTCTTCCTCCTGCCGAATTTTTTCCTCCTGCCGAACTTTATTCAGCCGATCTGCCATTACAGTTAGTTCATGTCCAAGCACATCACTTTTATTAAGAGAAGGAGTGCTAATCTCGTCTCCTTTCCCAATAGTTTTTAAGAACAAAATTTTTGCTTCCTGCTGATCCAGGTAATTGTTTAATCCCTCTGAAATATCCTGGAACTCATCTCCTGAAAAAATATGTAGTTTGTCAGGTTTCTCTCCTGTTTCCAACTTTTTCGTGAAGTTAAGAATCTTATAAAGATCCCTGTCGAAGGTATATGCATAGGCAAGGATTCCGAGGAGCATAATAAGTAAAGAGATGAATAATACAACAATGATATTCTTAGTGAACTGCTTATGATTGTGTATGCGCTGTTGGCTGATCTTTTCGTGAATTTCTTTTTTCGAAAGATAAATTTGGTCAATTACCTGATGAAAGGAACTTGCTAAGGTGATATCTGTAAGTAGGACGCTGCTGTCATTGGCAATTCGATTAACACTGGATTTTAAATTCATTGCCATGGTCTGAACATCATTGATAATGCTCACAATGGTGGTGTCATCCTCAATTAATGATAATGGCTTCAATGCTTCTAAATGTTGAACAAGCGCATCAGATGATTTGTAGAAACTATTGAGCTCTGCTGATAATTCATTTGATAAAGAGTCTACTGAGCTCATACAGCTCAGGTGAATTAAACTTTCATCCATCTCGGGGAGGGCAGAAAAATAGTCTTCAAAACTTATTTCTACCTCACGATATTTTTTGATGGAATTTTCAGAATGCAGGAAATATAAGCCCGAAAAAATTCCAAAACCAATAACTACCAGCGCAAGAATGATAAATTTTAAGCGAATGGATATGTGTCGTGAACCTTTCATTTATCCGATAATATTACAAATTATGCATTATTAATCAATTACACATTAAATTTTCGATTTCTGGTAAATTAATATTCATTTCCAGACACGTCTTTTTTGAAATAGAACTGCCCATCCTTTATATACGAACTACTATAGGGACCAATGATTGATTCATGCAGGCCCAGTAAAAGACATCCGTTGGAATGAAGATTTCCCCGGAACATATTCAACACCCGGTTTTGTAATTCGTAATTAAAATAAATGATCACATTTCTGCAAATTATAATGTCAAATTTTATGTTGGAGATATTTTTATCCTTTGCCAGGTCAAATTTAGTATAGACAGGTTTCTTCCTAAGAAAATCCTGCATGATTATTAAATCCTTTGTCTCGTCTACTTTGAAATATGTTTTTGTTTCGGGCACATTCCCGACAGAACTAAATACCTCTTTAAAATTGTTAATATATTCCTTATTAAAACGATAACGATACACCCCTTTCTCTGCAACTTTTAGTACGTCTGAATTGATATCACTTGCATAGATAATACATTTGTCCAGTAGTCCGATATGATCCAGAAGGATCATCATCGAATAGACCTCCTGCCCGGTGGAACATCCGGGATGCCAAATGTTTATAGAAGAGAGTTGATTGTACCGTGGAAGTACATTATAAAGAAGTTTTTTCCAGACAGCAGGATCCCTGAATAGTTCAGTTGTATTTACGGTAATGTGCCTGACAAGTTCTTCTATGAATTCCGGGTCTTTCCGCATTCTTATAATCAAGGAGTAGAAGTCAGTTGTATATTCTTCAAGAACTTTGCTGATTCTCCTCTTCAGGGAATTCACTGAATAATCTGTGAAATCGTAGGATGAGCAATCACTAATAGTTTCCTGGAAGATTTTTATATCACGATCCTCAATATCCATATTTCATCAATACCGTTAAAGGAAGAATTGAATTGTAAATCTAATGATTAAAAGGTTAAAGACAAAGGTGGAAGATAGGAGGTATGAAGCGTGAGGTATGAGCCCTTAGGGGTCAGGATTAAGCTATAAGGCATATTTGTACCATTCAGGATAATATATATCTTTGAAGAAATCAAACATTCCTCAAATGAGATTCGGAATTCTCATATTTCCCGGAGGCTATGGAGACCTTGATTTAAGGGACGTCCTTGAGCATCACTTTAATAAGGAGGTGCAGACCATTTGGCATAAAGATGCCGGGCCGTTTGATGTTGATATATTGCTTATTCCGGGTGGATTCCCTTGCAGGGAAAGCCGTTCCGGATTTGAACGTTTCAGAGAGTCACCGGCACTTAATTACTTAACAGATTTCGCTGCGCAAGGCAAAATAATCATTGGATTTGGGAATGGATTTCAATTCTTATGTGAAGCAGGATTATTGCCTGGGAAGCTTAATAAGAACAAATCGGGGAAATACATTTGTAAACCGGTTTATATAAAACCTGACAACGATAAGGGTAGCTTAACCCAGTATCTGAATAACGAAAAGCCATACCGGATTCCAATAGCAAGCTATAACGGGAATTACGAGGCAGCAGATCATGAACTTATTCAAATGAGGCAGGAACATCAAATCATTTTCAGATATTGTGATTATTCCGGAAGAATCACGGAATCAATTAATTATACAGGATCTGTTGACAATATTGCGGGTATCTGCAACAGGGAAAAAAATGTTGTGGGAATGATTCCTCAGCCTGAACGGGGATTCATGGGCTATAGTGGATCGTCTGACGGGAAAAAGATTTTGGAATCTTTAATGTCAATCACCTGATTTGTCAGACAGGTTTTTCTGATAATTGGTAAAACACTCCCTTTTCTGTGATTTCAAATTTGAAATCCTGCTGTTGGTGCTCACCCTCTAAGATGAGATTTTCAATATAGATTTCTTCATCACTCATGTGGCCTCGAAGATAATATTTTCCTTTCTATTCTAATTAAAACCATTTCTTAATAAGAGTTAAAACAGGCAAAGAAATTTTTTACAAATAGGATTTTTTGGGATGAATTATTAACTTTCTGGCTGCTTTATAAATAGCGATCTGCACAAGCTGAAATTTACAATCTAATAAATAAAATAAATCAGAATTATGAAACAACCTGAAAAGAGCGAAGGAAAAGCTAAGGTATCAAGACGCCAATTTGTGGCGACTTCAGCTGTTGCGACAGCTGGTCTTACTATTCTCCCTGGCGGTGTGATCAGTGCAAAGGGAAGAACGGCCCCAAGCGATAAATTAAATATTGCCGCTATTGGTATTGGTGGTGTTGGACATTCCAACATTGACAATATGAAATCTCAGAATATTGTTGCCTTATGCGACGTAGATTGGGCTTATTCAGCCGGAACCTTCAAGGATTATCCAAATGCTAAACAATTCAAGGATTACCGCAAGATGTTTGATACAATGTCAGGTGAGATTGATGCAGTAGTTGTTGCTACTCCTGACCATACCCATGCCATTTCCACTCTGGCTGCCATGTCACTGGGAAAGCATGTATACGTGCAGAAGCCATTGACTCATACAGTTTATGAATCAAGAATGCTTCGTATGAAAGCAAAAGAGTATGGTGTTGCCACGCAGATGGGTAACCAGGGAAATTCAGGCGACGGAGTTCGCGATATTTGTAATTGGTTGTGGAATGGCGCTATTGGAGAGGTGAAGCGTGTACACGCATGGACGAATCGTCCGATATGGCCGCAAGGACTACAAAGGCCCACAGAAGAAATGGCAGTTCCTGACACACTGGATTGGGATCTTTTCTTAGGACCAGCCAAATGGCGCCCTTATCATGAAGCATATACTCCATGGAACTGGAGGGGCTGGTGGGATTATGGAACAGGTGCCCTGGGAGATATGGCATGTCATATTCTCGATCCTGTATTTATGGGGCTGCAGTTAGGTCATCCAAGTGCAGTACAGGCTAGTTCTACACAATTCAACACTGAAAGTGCTCCCCAGGCAGAGGTAGTGGATTATAAGTTTCCGGAAAGGGAGAAACATCACAAATTAAAGATGCCTGCTGTACATGTTACCTGGTATGATGGAGGTATGATGCCAAAGAGAATGTCTGAACTGGAAGATGGAGAGATGATGGGAGACTGGAGTGGTGGAGTTGTCTTTATCGGATCCAAAGGCAAAATTATGTGTGGCTGCTATGGTGAAAACCCAAGATTATGGATCGGTGATAAAGAAGCTACAAAAGATTTCAATGCACCTGAGATGCAAAGAAGAATTAAGACTTCCCACGAAATGGATTGGGTAAGATCATGTAAGGAGAGTACTGAAAACAGGGTGCCATCAAGCTCAAACTTTGATTACTCAGGACCATTAAATGAAATGGTTGTTATGGGTAACCTGGCAGTACGCCTGCAAGGACTCAAGCGTGAATTGAAATGGGATGGAGAGGCGATGAAAATCACCAATATCAGCGCATCTGATAAAGTTTCAATCGTTAAATCTGATACATTTACTATCCATAACGGACATCCAAGCTTTGATACGAAGCATGAAGAGATCGATGCAAAGCATTTTGCAGAAGAGATGATCAAGCACGACTATAGAGAAGGATGGAAATTGATGTAGATTTTATCTCCTGGTATAGAAAAAGGCACCTCGAACAAGGGTGCCTTTTTTCGTAGTTTATTTTTTCTCTAACCTGCTAGTAACCGAGTGAAGCAGCCCGGCGTCCCCTGCATTCAGGAAAGAAACTCTTTCTAATATCCTGTTATACAAAGGATGTTGAGGATTAATTTTTGCAGCCGCGAGCATATTTTTTACCCGTATATCCAACTGTTTCCATCCTTCGGGTGACATCACATCTTTGCTGGGACGAGATGCTGAAAGAGATAATTGTGATAATTCATATGCCATTATCATTACCGCCTGGGAAAGATTCAAAGAAGGATATGAATCAATCATGGGAATGTTTACGGCAATGTGGGATTGAATAATAAGCCGATTGGGCAGACCACTTTCTTCAGTTCCAAAGAGCACTGCAGTTTTTCCTAATGAATTTTCTTTGTTGGCAATGAAATCGCCCAGTTCCCTGGTGCTCAAATAGTCTTCTTTTGCAGATCTGTTTTTTGCTGTTGAGGCAATAATGAAGTCAAGGTCTTCGACGGCTTCTTCAAAACTATCAAAAACCTGTGCACTTTCGAGAATATCTCTTGATCCATGTGCCATCATCAGGGCTTCATCGGCCAGGTGATTGGCGGGGTCTATCAAACGCAGCTGCGTAAACCCCATTGTTTTCATTGCCCGGGCGCTTGCACCAATATTGCCAGGAACAGCCGGTTTGTATAGTATGAATATGATTTTTTGATCCATTCTTCGGGTTTATTCCTCCTCCTCGTCATCTCCCATTATTCCCTCCAGGGCACCCGTATTCATGATAGTGTAGCCAGTGGTTTTGATCCTGGTTTCATTCTTAACATCGATGTCGGTCACTGTCATTACAGTCTTTTCATGGTCGTCTTTCTCTTCGATGACATATTCCATTACAAATCCATCTGTATAATGGGCATACATGAAGAGACCACTGAAATTGGAGTTCTTCATAAATGCTTTGTCAATATTTTTACCCAGGTCATCCGTTACCCAGATGCTAACCATACTATTCTCATCTTCTGTGACGTATTCCTCGCACTTATATCCAAGTATCTTTTTTGTTTTGCCTGTTTTCTTAACATCGTAGGAATCTGATTCAACTTCACTGTCATTTTCCTCTACTTCGGAACCTTCTTTAATCGCTTCTATCTGATCTTCAGTATATGCGACGGCAAAACCGGTTTTCTCACCATCAGAGTTTATCAGGGTAAGCATAAGTTGATTTTCAGTATCGAAGATCATCAACATTTCTTCTTCCTTGTCGTCATCGGCAAAAGCAATAGCATAATCGGGTGAGTCAGCATCTATATAAGAGATATACTTCCCCGATTCACCTTCCTTGCCCTTTGTATCATAATTGGTAATGGTCATTTCAATGAAGGCATCAAAATTATAGGAGTCTTTCGCATTCGTCGTTCCCGTAATTCCCAGTCCTGATAATATTGTATTCATTCCAATTCCAGTAGCACTGGTTTTTGATGTGAAGTCATTATCGTTGGAATCTGAAGATTCCTTGTAGTCATTACTCTCATCTTTTTCTACTTCATCCTGCTCATCTTTTTCATCTTTTGAACTGGTTCCAAAAAGACGATCCAGGCCTTTATTAACCCCTTTTCTAACGGCACCTTCGGCCTTGTTCTCCTTCTTTTCCTCCGTCTGTTCTTTTTTAGTGTCCTGCTTCTTTTTTACAAGATCTTTTAAGCTCTGGCCACTCACCTGGTTTATTCCTATGGTAAGTATGCTGATTACCAATAATGCTATTATTCTTTTCATGATCGTAATTTTGATATGAAGATACGACCTATTTGAATAAGGAAAATATTATTTCCTGCATTTTTTAAAGATTAAGGGACAAATTCCTTCTGATTTTCCAGATGTGTCTTCATTGATTCACTGAATCCTGTTAATCCATGCTGGTCCCTGTATTGATAGGCCTGGTGCATGAATGCCTGTAGACGTAAATCAATAGAGGTATCTTCCTGGCCGTCGAATGCGATATGTACAGCAGGAATATGGTTGTAGTCTTCTCTGAATTTATGAGAGACTGCTTCAACGATAGCTCCTGGCATGCAGGTGAATGGAATGATATTCGCCAGTCCGGATACTCCCCGTTTAGCAAGGGCAACAGAGGTTCCCAGGTTCACTGCCGGGTCTCCGTCATAGTGCCTGTGAATATAAGGAGCGCTGGAATCCAGCATTTCATTTACGCTCACATCCAATTTATTGTCATACATTTCATAAATAGCTTTTGTAATTCTATTTGATGACATGGTCTGCGTGAATTCCTGGATCTTTGACTTCAGAATACCTCCGTAGTCTCCTTTCCATTTGCTATCTCTCAGGTACCTTATGGTGAAATAGACCAGGAATTGTGAAAAACCGGCTATCAGGGTTTCCGCACCAAACTTCTCAAGCCGATCAACCATGAAAGCACTGCAATAGGGATTATCCCTCATAAATACTTCACCCATCACGGATATAACGGGTTTTCTTTTTCCATTCTGCAAAGGAATTTCGCTAAATGATTTGCCGATTTGTTCCAGGGTCTCAGCGAGTCCCTTTGCATCATTTTCCATACACTTGACAAGAGCATCAAGGCCACGTTGGTATACTTTATCAGTTAGACCCGGTATCAATTCATAGGGTCTATGCTCTTGTTTGAACTTTCTGATGATGTCAACAGCAACAAATCCCCGCCAACTGTTGTAGCGGAATTTTGTACCATGTCCGGCTGATATATCTGCGAAAGAATTATCGTTACTTGGAGATATGATCTCAGCTTTATCGAAACCCAACCTGTCAAAGAGTACTCTCTGGAATTTATTGTACTGTCCGAAGCGGCACGGGCCATTGTGGTCTGGCATGAAGAAACTTACCTTGGTAGGATCAGTTCCGGGTTCCATAAGCTTTTTCAAATAGCTTCCGGTTGTTGCAATCATTGGGAAACACTCCCTTGAAGAGGTATATTTCCTTGCAAGCTCAACATCTTCAGCCGTTTGTGGTGGCAGTGATTCTGAATTAATCCCGAAGCTTCTGCAGGTTGCAGCAATCACATAAGAAGCGTCATTCATATATGGGAAATATAAAATCCTGTCCTTCATTGGAGTAGTGGCAGTTGTTTTGGGAACAATAACTTTCTTCGGTTCTTTCTTGACTATCCTGGAACCCCTTAAGCTATCCAGGAATGCCTCGTAACGAGTAATATGCCCTGCATCAGCACTGTGTTCATCAACTTCTATCTCCATAAATGGTTTACCGGCCATTTCCTCGTGTACGAAGTGTGATAAAAATGAATCCGGACCACAACGGAAATTCCCCATATAGATGGCATGCAGTTTTGGATGATTTGATATAATCCTGGCTGCAGCTAAAATTCTTTGACCATTGGGCCAATACATTCTTACATAATCCTTGGTAATGCTCTCATCGTCTATTGGCAGATAATCCAAAGGAATAGGCAACACATCCATGTTGATCAACTTGTCAACCAGGCTCAGGTTCAAAGCAGGGTCCCCTGTGTTATATGGCCTTCCAATGATTCCTAAACACTCTTTGTCTTCAGGAAGGTTAGCCATGACTTCCTTACCACGGGCTCTTACCCTGTCTTCAAATTCCACCTGCTTATCGTCAGCCAGGTACATGGCATTACTTATCTTCTTTTTGGAGATCTTAAATTTCTTTCCAAAGTATTCATATAACTGTTGAGCAGTAACTTTTCCAAAATACCTGAATGTCAGCGTAGGAATAAGTAACTTATCTTCTTGCTCTTTAGTCATTGAAGATTTCACCATGTATGGCAGAGATTGTACCCATGGACAATTACAATTATTGGTTGGATTATCCTCTTCTGCCCGTGCGTTTATCATGAAGGGTGTAAAAATATAATCTATGCCTTTATCCAGGAATTCCTGGACATGGCCGTGCATGACTTCTATTGGGAAGCAGGTTTCAGCAACAACAAGTTTTTTGGATATCTTTATAGTTTGGTTGCTTGTTTCATCAGAGATGACCACCTGGAATCCCAGCTCTTCAAAGAAGGTACGCCAGAAGGGAAACTGTTGATAGAAAACCATCAAACCACGGGGAATACCAATAGTGGTTTTCCCTTCTTCCTTCGGCTTGGATTCAAATCCATCGAGCAAAATCTCCAATCGTTCTTCAAAGAGGTTAGGAATTCCTGCTCCCTTACCTTTTCTTTCTTCTACTTCATATTTTTCACATCTTCCACCGAAATAAAGGGGCTTATTTTCTCCCTCGATTTTTACCCTGCGAATCTCACATTGGTTGGAGCATCCCTTGCAGGTAAATATATCGACTTTGTAAGGAATTTTACTGATATCGAAGCTCTTGAAACTTGTTTTCAGGTTGTTTTTCAGTACATGGTCCCTGGCCAGCATGGCTGCACCAATAGCTCCTGTAACATCAAAATGAGGCGGTATGAAGATTTTTTTCCCGGTAACTTCCTGAAACGCGGCCACAACTGCCCGGTTATTGGTAACACCTCCCTGGAAAAGAATATGATTTCCCACCCTTTTTTTTCTGACAACTTTCTGTATATAGTTATGTACAATTGAGTAAGCCAGGCCACCCACCAGGTTGTCTTTCTCCACACCTTTTTGCTGAAAGGAATTGAGATCAGATTCCATAAACACAGTGCACCTGTCACCCAGGCCAGCTGGTCTTTTGGCGCCCAGGGCCATAGTTCCAAACTCTTCAATGATATTGATTTCAAGTTTTTCCGCTTGTTCTTCCAGGAATGATCCTGTTCCGGCTGCACATACTTTATTCATCTCAAAATCGACAACAACACCATTGTCAATGCTGATATATTTAGAATCCTGGCCGCCGATTTCAAAAATGGTATCTACTTCAGGATCATAGGCAATTGCCGCTGTTGCCTGGGCAGTAATTTCATTTCTGATAAGGTCGGCACCTATAAAGTCGCCGGTAAGGTATCGACCTGATCCTGTTGTTCCTGCAGCTTTCACCACAACTCTGTGTCCAATCTCCTCTTCAATTTCAGACATTCCTATTCTGATGGCTTCAAGGGGCTTGCTTGCAGTAGGAAGATAACGCCTGGCAATTACCCTGTTTTCTTTGTCGATAAGGACAACGTTGGTACTGAGAGATCCAACATCCAAACCAAGGTAAACTTCATATTTTTCTTTTGATTCAGGTAATTTGTATACCTCTTTTCGGTATTCAGATTTAGGATCTTTCAGGGGTTTAAATGATTTTCCCTTCGACTTCTCGCCTTCAATATGTTTGGTCAGTTCGTCGATACCTTTATAGGGGTGTTTGATCGCTTCATCCTCTCCCTTATCCATAATATCATATAGGGCCCCGATAGCTCCCATGGAAGCATGATATTCAGGAATAATTAAATTTTCCTCATCCACTTTCAGCAATTCTCTGAAAGCTCTTACCATACCAATGTTGGCAGCAACACCACCCTGGAATACGGCGGGGTATTCAAATTTCTTCCCTCTCCCCAATGAGCTGATAAAGTTCCTGGCAACAGCAAAGCATAATCCGGCTACAATATCGTGCACTGGGGTAGCAATTTGCTGCAGGTGGATCATATCACTTTTAGCAAACACACTGCATCTTCCGGCAATCCTTGGTGGTTTTTCGGATTTAAGTGATAATTCTCCGAATTCATTTTCTATGGAGATTCCAATTCTTTTTGCCTGCTGGTCCAGAAATGATCCGGTTCCGGCAGCACAAAGGGCATTCATTTCAAATTCGGCCAGTCGTGATGTGGATTCATCGATTTGTTCCATGAAGATCAGTTTAGAATCTTCACCACCCATTTCGATGATGGTTTTAACCTGAGGATAAAGCCTGGCCACTGATGACGATTGTGCCACGATTTCATTGATATGCTCACCCCCGATTAGTTTCGAAGTTAATTTGCCACCAGTTCCGGTGACTCCTATCATACCGATACGCTCCTTTGTGTATGTCTTCTCAATATCCGTGAGGATACTTTTTAATAACTCAAAGGGTTTGCCGTGACAAAAATCATAGCGATTATCAATGATGGACGCATTACCATCCATTACAACTGTGTTGATAGAAATTGAGCCGATATCAAGGCCCAGATGAATGTGATTGTTCTTGACTGACATATAATCCGATTTTCTTATTACAACTAAGGAGAGGGGGTCATCGTTAGCAAAAAACAAGGTACAGAAACGCGTCAGAGGATACAATGCTCGCTTGCATTGCGCAGACTAAGTAAATCCAAGATAATAAAAATGTTTTAAGTACGATTCTTATACTGATTTTTAACTTTATGATTGATATATGAACCTTTTCAGGTGCTTTTTTTAACCCCATCTTTTGGATCTAAAGAATTACATAATTAATTACGTAATTAATTACGTAATTAAAATTTTGTAATGTCCAGATAATCAATAAGAAATATTAATATGTTGATATAATATATTTTATAAAGCGCAACATTATTTTCTGAAATCAGGAGTGTTTTAATCCAATTTTACCGGGCTTATTTATATTAATTTTAAAATATCTTATTCCCCGCACCGATATTTTCCTTCTTCATCACATTAACCAATGCATACATTAATCATTAAAAACATTTATTATGATGAAGAAAAATTTTACACATGTAATTATTGGTGCATTGTTGATTGGCTCATTTTCAGCTAAGGCACAGGATGGATTATTCATTTCCGAGGTCGCAGATCCGGCAGATGAATACACCGGACGATTTATTGAACTCTTTAATGCAGGAAGTGAGGATATTGATTTCGGGAATTCTGTATTTTACCTGAGCCGACAGAGCAACGGCGGGACTACCTGGGGCGAAGTTCAGCTTACCGGATCAGTCGCAGCTGGTTCAACCTATGTAATTGGTGGCTCCGCCTTTGAATCCCTCTATGGATTTTCGCCGGATTTAGTTACTGGCATCCTGACAGGTAATGGTAATGATCCATACTCTTTGTATGAGGGCGGTGGACATGAATCAGGAATGATTCATGATATTTTTGGTGAAACAGATACTGATGGGACCGGAGAATCATGGGAATATACTGATTCCAGGGCGGTAAGGAATGCCGATGTGGATGATCCCAGGATACTGTGGTCTGCAACTGAATGGGATATCACTCCGGCAAACATTGCAGATTGCGATCCTGGAACACACAATGGCTCTACACCGGTGAATCCTGGTCCGGAACCTGGAGACTTTGCACTCCAGGTAGTCAGCGATACGGTGGAATCCGGTCAGCCCATAGATATTGCAATCAGTGTGAGTGATTTAAGTAGTGAAGATGATATTATTTCTTTCCAGTTTGACATTGAATATGATCATACTGTATTGCAATATAGCTATAGTTCAGTATTGGGAACACTTGCTGAGGGAGGAACATTGGCAGACAATGATGGTACAGGAGGAGAACTTTCAATTAGCTATATGAATACCGAGCCAATTACGGGTACCGGGCAGATTTTAATACTTCGGTTTAATTCATTGCAAATGGGAACAACCGGACTGCAGATTTCCAATGCTTTTTTGAATAATATACCTGTGACAGACTTAACAAATGGGGAGATACTTATAGCAGAGACAGCCCCGCCAACAGCTGCAGTCACATATGATGATAGTGAGAACAGGTTAGCGGACATGCTCATGATTACTGCTACATTTACAGAAGCAATGGATATTGCGAATCCAGTTTGGCTCAGCATGGATGGTGCAGCGACCCTCGCAAATGCAGCAATGACCCGATTGAATGACACATCTTATGCGTATCTTTATTCTATCCCGAATTCAGCAGGGATTGTCAGTGTTCGATTGAGCAATGGAACTGATCTCTGGGGAAATGAAGTCATGGCTGTTCCCACCTCCGGTGAAATTTTTACTATTGTTGCACTCAGACCTGGAGATGTAAATGATGATGGTGAGATACAGGCATATGATGCGGCACTTACCCTGCAGCATTCCGTTGGGCTGGATCCTTTGCCTGAAACGGATCCTCTGCCCTGGGAGAATTGGAGAGACAGTACTGCCAATGTGGACGGTATCGGGGTTATTACCGCTTATGATGCTGGCCTGATCTTACAATATTCAGCCGGAATTATTTCAGATTTCACCGCACAGGAAAAAAAATCCCTGTTAAATGCTGAAGTTACCCTTGCCATGGAAGAAAATCATATTGTGTTTTATTCTGGAGGTGACCTGATCGGCCTGAATGTAAGTGTTACGGGAGAAGATCACGGACTTGAAATACCAACAGTCATTTTGGATAATTTTATGTCAGCAATCAATATTGGAGAGGCAAAATACAATGTAGGAATTTGCACTGATGTATCTCCGGCTGAAGGGACAGCTATTCTGAAGATTCCATTTAATAAAAATGGGTCAATAACTTTTAGGATGATGGTTAATGCCCGGGAAAGAGTGGAAACTATTGATCTTTCGACTGGTATGACTGAATCTGTCTCTGACCAGGTTGTAGTTTATCCAAATCCTGTGTCCGAAAAGCTAATAATAAGTGGATTAACTGGCTCTGCACATGCCGGGGTATATAATATTTGTGGCCAACTATTATTCAGTGAGGATGTTGAAAGAGATGGCGATGTAATGGATGTGTCGGAGCTGCCAACGGGACTTTACATGATCACGTTGGAGATGGATGATAAGATGGTGGTAAGGAAATTTTTGAAAAAATAATTCGATAAAGTTGAAGTGTTTAATTAATGGAGGTTGCCAGGGTGACCTCCATTTTTCATGCTAAACTATTCCTGATTTAATATCCATATTGGATCCTCTTTTCATAATATTTTTATTAATTATGTGGCATAATTCGAAACCTCCGCTGAAATTGCATTTTGAAGGCAAAAACAGTGTCCAGGTAAATATTTTACTATGATTTGCATATGAAAACAGAATTTGAGTGTATCCCTTGTGCGGTGAACAGCTATTTGCGTTTATGTGAGACCGGGGTTGTAAAAGAAGAGTTAAGGGAGGAGATATTAAGAAAATTGTTGCTCCTTCTTTCAGAAACTTCTTATGAATTGTCACCCCCGGCCCTGGGAAGAGAGATTCATAGAATGTTACGCCGGGAACTAAATAATCCGGATCCTTATAAGGCAATCAAAGAGCGTTTTAATAAGCAAATAATGGATTTGGTGCCTGAACTGGAGAAGAAAATCACTGATTCGGATGATTCTTTTAATACAGCTTTGCGTTTGGCTATTGCCGGTAATGTAATTGATTTTGGGGCCAAGTACCAGTATAATATTTTGGAGGCCATATCGCAGATCCTTGATAAAAAACTGGCCGTTGATCATTCAGAAATATTGAGGGAAGCGCTTAGTAAAGCTGACTCGTTGATGTATATTGGTGACAATTGTGGCGAGATCGTGATGGACAAGTTGTTTCTTCAACAAATGGATGTTGCTAAGAAATATTTCGTGGTGAGGGGAGCCCCAATCATCAATGATGTTACGATTGAAGATGCCAGTTTTGTACAGATGGAACAGGTAGCTGATGTAATCACCACCGGGGATGATTCTCCGGGAGTAGCATGGGACACTTCTTCTAAGGAATTCAAAGATTTGTTTGGCAAGGTGGATGTGGTAATTTCAAAAGGACAGGGTAACCTGGAAGGGCTGATAGAAATTCCCCACCCTAACATTTACTTTTTGTTTGTAACAAAATGCGAGTTGATAGGAGAGAGGATGGGTACAACAAAAGGAGATTATGTTGTGAGGAAGGGGACAATGAAATAAAAGACATCACCCCCTTGCCAGGAGCCATTGGGAAATTGAGACATCAATTCAATTAAACTATATAGATGGTTTTCTTAAAAGGGCAGTTTTCTATATTTGCTTAGCATTGTTTTCGACTTCCTGTTTTTGTTTGATAAAAATTCAAGCGGCATCCGGGCTATAAACCAAATGAGAACTTGTTTGTGAGCATTCAACAGCAAATGAATTAATTGCCCTGTCGCTTGCAAAACAGCTAAAATTCTTTCCATCAATTAAGCCGAATATAATAACCGGGCAGTTGGATTACTATCAGCTTCGTAAAAAAAACAGAAATATTGGTCGATATTATTTGAATAATGAGCATATGTGCATTATATTTGTAATAATATTTATTTAACCGGATCACATAATGGAGATAAATATGCTAAAAATGAATGCATTACTATTTATCCATGACTTAATAATATTTTAAATATGGATAATGAACGAATGTGCAAAATGTATATACAGAAAGGAACAGTGCCCATATGATTAAAACAACCGTCAATGAAATTCGTCAATCACTTCCTCCGGGAGTATTGCTGGTTGCTGCAGCAAAAACCAGGTTACCATCAGAGGTCAGGGCTGGTTTAAATGCCGGTATTAAGATATTAGGATACAATTATGTTCAGGAGGCCGAAAATATTTATCAAACAATCGGGAATGAAGTGCAGTGGCATATGATTGGACATTTGCAAAGGAATAAAGTAAAAAGAGCGGTTAGGTTATTTGACATGATTGAGACGATCGACTCAGTTCAATTGGCTGAATCCGTAAGTAGCCGATGTGTTTTGGAAGGCAAGGTAATGCCAGTACTTATTGAAATAAATAGTGGTAAGGAGTCGAATAAAACTGGTGTTTTACCGGAAAATGTTGACAAGCTGATTATGCAAATACATGATCTTCCTAACCTGAGAGTCCAGGGATTAATGACTATGGGGCCTCGCTTTGGAAATCCGGAAGATGCAAGGCCTTATTTTAAGGCAACCAGGTTAGCATTCGACAGATTAAGTGAAGCCGGAATACCCAATGTGGAAATGCGTTATCTGTCAATGGGTATGAGCAATAGTTATAAGATTGCAATTGAAGAAGGTGCTAATATGGTCCGGGTGGGAACAAAACTATTTGGTCATCGGGATGATTGTAATCTTGAAAAATAATATTCATGTAATGTCAAGACCTCAATATAATAGAATCGTAAATGAACCACCGCTGTATACCGATTTTAAACCTATCGGAGTAAGAGCGAATGAGTTGAAACAGATTGTTTTAACACTTGATGAATTTGAAGCATTTCGCCTGGCAGATCAATTGGGTTTCTCGCATGCATTGGCTGCTGAAGAAATGGATATTTCCCGTTCTACTTTTTCCCGGTTGATTGAAAAGGCACGAAAAAAAATAGCTGATTTTATTGTTCTTGGGAGACAGCTAAGAATTGATGGAGGTACGGTTCATTTCAGGGTTAATATTATTCAGTGTAAGAATTGTGGACATATGTTTAAGGTAAACTTTGAACAAAAAATTAAGGAATGTCCGGTATGTAATTCAAAGAAAATTATAAATATGGCCGGGAATTTTGGCCATGGTAAATGTTGTATATAAATTATATAAAAAAAGGAGGTAATTATGCCAAGAGGTAACAGAATGGGTCCATCAGGTGAAGGACCCAACACAGGAAGAGGGATGGGCTATTGCGCAGGCAATGATCATCCTGGTTATATGAACTCATCCCCGAATTGGGGAGGTGGATATGGAAGACGATTCCGCGGTGGACCAGGAAATGGCCGGGGAGCAGGTTTTGGATTTAGGGGAGGTATGGGAAATTATTATGACGAAGGTGTATCAGATGTATCTGAAAAAACCCTGGTTGAGAATGAAATCCGTATTCTAAAAGACCAATTGTCTGCACTTGAAGGCCGGCTTTCTGGCATCGGAGAAAAAAAGTAAAATTTTCAGAAATTATGAAAAAGTCAGGAAAACGTTCAGAGATGGACCTGGGCCAGGGATCAGCTTCTGGTACAGGTCAGGGCCAGGGAATGGGTTATGGCGGCGGACAAGGCCGTAATAACGGTGGTTCTTATGGCACCGGTGGATATTGCATTTGCACAAAGTGTGGCGAAAAAGTCACACACAGCAGAGGGGTAAAATGCACTAAGCTGAAGTGCCCCCGATGTGGTCATATTATGATCAGGGAAGAGTTGGTCAAGAATAAAAAATAGACTCTTTAAATTGAGAACCTGATTTGAATTTTTACATGTACAGGTATAAATAAAAAAGCGTTGTATGATGAAAAATTTAAAAAATTTATTTGATCAGATGAACTGGGAGAAAGCAGACAATTACCCAGAAGGTACATTCAAGAAAACCTTAAGAGATGAGAACGGGGCTAAAACAATTTTGTTAAGATTGCCCGCTGGATTTAGCATGGAAAAGCATTCTCACATAACTGTGGAACAAAACCTTGTACTTAAAGGTTCCTTTACTTATAACGATATAACATATCACGAAGGTTCCTACCAGCTATTTACTGCGCATGAAAATCATGGTCCTTATTATTCTAAAGAGGGTGCATTAGTTCTGGTTGTTTGGGATCCCTATGAGGTTGTTTAATGAAGGATGATTGCAGAGGCACGCTTATCATTTGTCCTTATGAGGCGAAATTCATCCTCGTAAGAATGGAGAAGTTATGTCTCAAAGTATAGACTTAAGACGCCTGAGGAGCTTCCCCTTTTCATACTCTTCTTCTATTGATACACCCATTTTTCTCATTCGGCAATCCACAAAGGCTTCTAGTATCTCAGCTCAATTATCAAAAAAGATTACCAGGGCCTCCTTTTCTGCTTTGCTATATACTTGTGCTGTATCAATCGTCAATATCCCAATAATCACTGATCCATAAAGGGTATCAACTGCATCCTCCTGATCTGCTCCACCCCACATCCATCCACCAATAGCCCATACTCCGAAGATAATTTGTATACCATAATTTCTTATTTACCTAGGCTGACTTTTTTCATTAAGATTGTCTTTTGGCTCTTACTCACAAAAACCGAAGAAAGGTAAAATAGTGTAAATAGAGGGTAACATTCATTAATCTAATTCTGATTCATCTCTTTTTCTTTGTATTAGTAAATAGTATGAATTTAGTCATTTGCAATAAACTACTATATTCGATATTGAAATACTGAATAAATCTATACACCAACTCAAATAAAACAATGAAAAGTATTAACAAAAAGCAAACTCAAGAAACAGTTTCGGTTTTGAAGAGAAAATGTGCCTCCGGTCTACTCAGGGTTACATTCACTTTAGCACTTTGCCTAGGACTTAGTTTCTCGAGTGTTTTTGCTCAGGGAATCACAGTCTCAGGTACAGTAATTGATGAGACTGGAGAACTGTTAATTGGTGCGAACATTACTGTTAAAGGTAGCACTCTTGGTACAATCACTGATTATGATGGAAATTATGAAATTGCCATTGATCAAGTCGGTAGCGTTTTAGTTTTTTCTTATATCGGATATTTAAGCCAAGAGGTAGAAACAGGTACTGAATCCGTAATTAATATTACGCTTCAGCCAGACATACTTGGATTGGAAGAGATTGTTGTAACAGGTTACTCAAGTCGCAAGCGCGGAGAACTTACCGGGTCAGTGAGCACGGTTAGTTCAGAAGATATTCAAAAAACCTCAAACAGTGACCTTGCTAAATCATTATCCGGAAAAGTATCAGGCCTTATTGTTCAGGACCGTGGTGGTTATCCAGGATCAACAAGTGGTCAAGATAACACACTACTTATCAGGGGGAAATCAACACTGAACAACAATGCCCCTCTAATTATAGTGGATGGTTTAGCAGTAGGCAGTTTTTCTTTTTTATCGCCTTCGGATATTGCCAGTATATCTGTTTTGAAAGATGGGGCAGCAGCGATTTATGGAGCACGAGCAGCAAATGGTGTAATTGTAATTACAACCAACCGTGGCAAAAGCGGACAAGCAAAAATAAATTTCTCCTCATCATACAGATGGGACCAGTTTACACGTACACCTAAGATGATGAACTCTGAGCAATATGCTACATATAAGAATGAGATCAACGAACGAATAGGTTTACGTCCTCCATACTCTGAAGAAGATATTGAAAACTACAAAACCCCGGATAACTTGGAGTACCCAAATACTGACTGGATAGATATCGTTTTAAGAGATTATTCGCCACAATCGCGCAATGTTTTATCTATTTCAGGTGGTACGGATAAAGTTAAATACTTTGTTAGTGGGGATGCGATTAACCAGGGTGGTCTTTTTGAATCAGATATTCTTGATTTTACACAATACCAGGGTCGAGCCAACCTGGATCTTCAATTACATAAGAATTTTAAACTTGGCATTGATGTGAGTGGTAATAAGTCTACGCGTACATCACCATCCACAAAAAGGACTGAAATATATAAGGCTATATACAATACACAGCCAAATGTTGTTGGAATATATGATAATGGTTTAGTAGCGAAGGCTCGTGAGAATGGAAATAATCCCCTCATGCTTTCAGGTAATGAATCGGGATCTGAAAATAGTAATGCTTCAATGAAGCAGGCAAAAGTTCATTTTGACTGGGACCTTGACTGGATCACTGAGGGTTTAAGCCTGACAGGTGCAGCATATTATAAAATCACTAATGAATTCACGAAATCATTCCGTAATACCTGGACAACATACGAATATGCTGCAGGTACCGATACTTATAATCCAATTCCCAGTTTCTTTGGGGAAAATACGATTTCCGTACAAGACTGGTATAGAAATACAGAGAGTTACCAGTTAAATGCCCAGTTAAATTATAACAGGACCTTCAGTGGCGGGCACACTGTACGCGGCTTTATGGCATACGAGCAATCGGGGGGAGATCAAAACTGGTTCGAAGCATATAAAAAAGGCCTTATTTCAGCAGATCATCCGGACCTTTTCTCAGGGAGCGAGGAAGGATTGCAGGCCAATGGACAAGCCATTGAATGGGGCCGCGTAAATTATTTTGGAACACTGGCCTATGGCTATCAAAGTAAGTATCTGCTTGATTTTACCCTGCGATATGATGGTTCTGACAGGTTTGCGGAAGGTTACCGCTTTGGTTTATTCCCCGGAGCAATGCTGGGTTGGGTGATTACTGAAGAATCTTTCATGGATAATATTAAGGGTGATTGGTTAAACAACTTAAAGCTTCGTGCATCCTGGGCGATGATGGGTAATGACAGGGTAAACGCGTTCCAGTACTTTAGCAGGTACACCTTCGGAGGCGTCAGAGTCAATGGTAGTAACTGGAACCCAAATTTCTATGTATTTGGGCAAACTCCAATATTATATAATTCATTTTATGAAAGTGTGGTTGCCAATCCATATATTACGTGGGAGAAAGCAGACACTAAGAACCTTGGGCTTAGCTTTGTTTTATTCAACTCAAGACTTTCCGGAGACATAAACTTATTCTTCCAGAAACGTAGCGATATCCTGGTACAGAGGAGCGCTTCAATCCCTTCATATGCAGCTCTTACATTGCCGCAGGAGAATCTTGGTATAGTAGATAATTACGGCTGGGAGTTCGAATTAGCTTATAGCGGCCAGTTGAATGACTTTAATTATTCATTTGGTGGTAACTTCACCAATGCTAAAAACCGGGTGGAGTATCTGGATGAAGCAGTTGATGTGCCAGCATGGAGAAAGCGTGAAGGACATCCTATCGATTCGTACATCCTGTACCCTACTAATGGTATTTATCCAGATCAGGAGGCCGTTGATAATGATCCAGATGCAATCATAGGAACCAAGGAAGGTGACATCGATTACATTGATACAGATGGAGATGGAACGATTACTTCCAACGACAGGATCAGAAAACACTCATCTGCAGTGCCGGAAATTCAATATGGTATATATGGTGATCTCTCCTGGAAAGGAATTGGACTAAGCTTCCTCTTCCAGGGACAAGCCAAATCAGAAATCGAGATATTCTACTCAATAGAAAACAGACCAGAGTTTTGGTTTACTGAACGCTGGACACCAGACAACCGGAATTCTATCTTTCCACGTGCATTTCAGATAGGAGATCCATTTAATGCAAGAGATGTAGACTATTATAATAGAAGTTTAATTGATGTATATCTTTTCAACGCTAATTTCATTCGCTTAAAAGAAGTGGAACTCAGCTATAGTTTACCGAAAGAATTGATAAAGTGGATAGAGCTGCGCGTGTTTGCACGTGGATCTAATCTGTTTACAATTGACAATATCGGCTGGTTAGATCCTGAAATGGCTGCATATCACAACTTTAATGCTGGATTATATCCTCAATTACGTAGTTATTCAATTGGACTCAATGCAACATTTTAATATATAAAAACATCAAAAAATGAAAAATTTAGGAATATTAATATTGTTTGTACTGGGATTCTTCGCACTGGAATCATGCGAAGATCACCCGGCCTTAGACACAAAGCCTGGAGATTCATACTCTGAGGTTGATATATATCGAACTATTAACTTGACAGAAGCATTGGTCTTTCAAACGTATAATACCCTGGAAGGATGGAAATTAGGAACTACCTGGTGGACAGCTCGTTGTGGATTGGAAAATGTCAGCGATGAGGCTATGTTTCACTTTAAGGAGGTCAGATATATTGAGTTTTCATTTGCTTATCCTGATTATGTAAGTCCTTCTTCAGTAGGAGCTGCTTTTGAAAATGCCTGGAGAGATGGATACAAGCATATCCGGAATGCAGATGTATTTCTTTCAAAAATCGACGATAGTGAGGTGATGAATTCATCTGATCCGATTGTAGTTAACAAGGCCAAGCATCTTAAAGGTGAAATGAAGTATCTGCGTGCCCGGACATATTTCAGACTGATAAATTATTTTGGTGGTGTACCTTACCTTGACAAACCATTCGAATTAGATGATGATTTTGCAGTGCCGCGTAATGATTATCAGACTATTGTTGAAGTCCTAGCAGATGAACTGGATGAAGCAATAGACTTGTTGCCAAGTGCTACAGAAGACCTCTATCGAAATGCTAGTAATTTTGGGAGGGTCACAAAAGAAGCTGCTTCTGCACTGAAATCGAGGCTCCTATTATACGCAGCAAGTAAATTACATGATCCAGGTACGGAGCCAAGTGGAAGTTATTGGGATTATGATGTAGCAAGTAAATGGCAGGATGCCGCTGATGCTGCTAAAGAAGCGATTGATTTGGCTGAAGCCGCCGGCTATTCTCTTCCGCAAACTGGAAGCAATTCAAGAGCTTACCAGGATATGTTTATTACACCCAGTTCTGAGCTAATCTTTGGTCGTACATATAACACAAGTTATGGTACGTATGCTGCAGATATTGGATCTTTCGGTCTGGGTATTGCTTCCCTGCCGGATTTTGCTCAAGGAGTAAGTGGTGATGGATTCTGGGCCACAAGTCAGCCTTCACATAACCTGGCAATGTCATTTAAGAAAACAGATGGAACACAGCTGGATCCGACTATAATGTATGATACATTAGCAATATATGCTGATCGCGATCCTCGATTTTATGCAAATTTTGTCCCTAATGGTGCTATGTACAGGGGTCGTGAGGTGGAATTGTGGGTTCCAAATGGTTATGATTCCAAAGACAGACCTCTTCCTACCGGAGCTCATTCAGCAAAAACTGGCTATTTCATGCGTAAATTCCAGGACGAGTCATTATCTATTGAAGATGTGAGTACAAAAGCATCTGAAAGCAGGCCATATCCATTGGCTCGTTTATCAGAGCTGTACCTGAATTATGCCGAAGCTCTCTATCATACATCAAAAGAAGGAAAAGCAAGAACATACCTGAACATGATAACCAGCAGGGTTAATATGCCGGAGGTAACTGCTTCTGGTGAAGATCTTTTACAGGCCATCAAGGATGAGCGTATGTGGGAACTTTGTTTCGAAGGACATCGTTTCTTCGACTTGAGAAGATGGATGGATATTGCCGCTCTTAGTACGGACATACTTGGTGTTGAGTGGTCGCGTGTTGATTCACTTCTGGATATAGGTGGTCAGGATTCAATTGTCTTAGCTTCAGATGGCGGATTAAGGGGAGAAATCGTTGTAGCAGATATTAGAGACTGGGACGACAAATTGTTTTATTTGCCAATCCCACAGGATGAAATGGACCGTATATCAATACTGGATCAAAATCCTGGTTATAATTAGTATTCTAACTTGTTTAATATAAATAGCATGACAAAGCGCATGGCATCATTATAAATGGAGAATACTATGAAGAGATTAAATCTTATGCTATGCATATTGGTCATCGCATCAGTCCAGATTTTTGGCCAACAGCCCACGTCACATCCCACTGCTTTGTGGGAATTAGATTCCGAGTACTCCGATGAGTTTAGTGGAACCCTGGATCAAAGTAAATGGAATAATAACGTAGGAGATTGGGGAACCTGGTCATGGGAACCTGAAAATGCCTGGGTGGAGGATACTACACTTGTCCTACAAATGCAGCAGAAAACCCATACGAGGGGAGGCTCAGAGTATTACTTCAATTCGGGAATCATCCAGAATTATAAAACCATTACTTACGGTTATTTTGAAGCACGAATAAAAGCCAGCGCCAAGGGTCAGGGCACGTGTCCCGCCTTTTGGTTATATAGTGTCGGTCAGCCCACTCCAACTGAAGAGGGAGGAGTTAAGTACAGTGAAATTGATGTGGTTGAGATTTTTCAGATACCGAATGATATCAAGAGATTAGAGATGAACCTGCACACTAGAATTATAGAAGATGGTGTTTTAACCTGGAAACGGCCAGGTCAGGGCGATACTGAACTCTGCCATAATACATGGCTTGCCCCCTGGGACCCAAGAGATGAGTACCATACATACGGGGTGCTAAACCGAGTGGATTCTATCTTTTGGTATGTAGATGGCGTACAAAGGGGATCAAAGAAGAATTATTACTGGCACTTACCTATGCATATGACTGTTTCAATGGGATTGAGAACACCATATGAGAAATATATTGACGGAGTACGCACTATAATGCCTTATCCTGATGATGTTCCAGAACCCGGATTCCCCACTCAAATGTATTGCGATTATGTGCGCATGTGGAACACTCCTGCATATTTAATAGCAGATAAACAAAAATATCAGGAAAGTGAATTTCATGTTGACAGCATACTGAGCTTTGAATGTTATTGGGATGCAGGTAATGGCTATGAGGTACTAGTTGATGAATATGGAGGGATAAGCTGTACTTTGAAAGAGGTCATGATCAATGGTGCCATAGTTAATGAAATTATATTAGTAGATGCTACCGGAGTTGGAAATCAAGCGGGGAAGAGCACGTTTGATTTCACTCTTGCGGATTTAATACCAACTGCTGATTTACCGGCTGGTCATTCATATGTCCTGGTCCCTGCATTTAAAACATCAAACGAAAATACCACCATAACTATAGAAAATGGAATCAGGAATATTACGATAGTCGATGATATCAGCATCGGTATTCCTATGGATCAAACAGATAAAGAATATATCGAAGTGTATCCGAATCCTGCTTCAGACAAAATAAATGTTAGAGTTAATAATCTTAGCGACACTGAAACATTAGTATTTATTTACGATATAACCGGTTCCCTGATTTCAAGCAGGATGCTGAGAAACGATACAAATGAGCAGATAGATGTTTCAAGATTATCCAAAGGATTATACATTATTAAAACTGAATTTTGCAGCTCTAATCTGTTTATAATTAAATAAATAATTGCAGCGCTTTTTATTGTTCCCTTTTGCTTAATAAATATGATATTGCAAATTATCCCAAATCTTGATGAATGTATTAATAGATAAAATACAGCTATTTATGGGTAAAATTTGGTAATAGTTGCAACACTTAATAAACAAACTTTGTATTATTATTAAATAAATACGCTAATCGAATCATGTGATTCAAAAAAAGAATACTACTATTAATTTAATACTACTATTATGAAAAAAAATCTACTATGTCTTATTTTTCTGTGTGCTTTCAGTGTTGGTTTGATGGCACAGGGAGCGGTTGTTGGCGAGGTTATACAGATTGAAGGTGAAATCACCGTTGACGGTGTACAGGAATCTCTCTGGGATAATGCTGAACAATGGCCATATTTATCAATTCCGGTTCTTGCTGACGATAATGCAAGTAGTGATCTTACATCAGGATCAGTAATGACTTTAATGAGTCCTACAACTCTCTATGTTTTTATCAATGTGAATGATCAAGTATTGTCCAAAGATTCACCAGTAGGTAAAATATGGGGTAATACTGACGATTGTTTTGATATGGCTGTTGGTTTTGGTAATACTGAAGGTACTCTTGGTTCTGATATATCAGATTTTCTCTGGGTTACCATTGGACTGGAGCACGGAGTAAATACCGATACTACGTTTTCTACAATTATGGCTTACCAAAACAGCACGGGTAAACCATTAGCAGTTGTGGATGATACTCTTCTTGCTGCTCAGAAAATAACTGCCGATGTTGGTTATGTTATTGAAGTAGCAATCCCATTAGTACACCTTGACTCAACTTCGGCAGTAGATGGCGTAGCATTTACAGGTCGTACGATGCTTTTCGATTGTAAACATAATGACAGTGATGCAAATGAGCTTATTCCTCCTCCAGGTTGGGCTCCAGCAACAGCAACCGGAAGGGATGCACAGTGGACTATTGGATCAAATCATGATAAAGATCAGCCAACTTGGTGGACTATACCTAAAGATATAAGTCGTGCTACTATCAGTTCAACAATAGTTGGGATAAAGGATATTGAAGTATCAGATCTAGCATTCAACATTTATCCGAATCCTACATCAGAGATACTAAACATTAAGAATATTGAACTTGGGTCCAATGTCAGTATCATGAATATTGCTGGTCAGAGAGTGATTTCTACTATTGCAAATGACGCAAATATGAGTGTTAATGTTTCCAAATTGAATCCTGGCATTTACTTTGTGCAGGTTGGTACATCGGCTCAAAAATTTATGGTAAAATAATTACCGGGAAATAAATTCTAGAAATAAAGGCCGGTTTTTAACCGGCCTTTATTATATCCGTCTTGTTTGTAGCTTATCTGAGTGGACGAAAATTAGAGAAGTATTGAAAGCAACAGAAAATGTAAAAACCTATCAATGCAATATCATGAATGATATAAAAAAAACTGGCCTACAACTATCTCTTGCCGTATGCCTGCTGTTTTTATTTTTTATGACGAATGTGTCTGGCCAGGAGGCTTATTACCCGATTTCTGATCCTACAAATATCGCTGAATGGGTATTAAATGAAGCATTGAGCGATGAATTCGAAGATCCTTCCCTAAATAGGGATAGATGGCAAGTTGCTGGTGAATTTGTGGAAGGAGTCCCAACTTATACGAATGTAGATAATCCAAACAAGGATTTATGGAAAGGAAGAGGACCATCTCAATTTTCAGGTCGTAATTACCGACTTGAAGACGGAAAACTTAAACTGGAAACCAGATGGGAACCTGATTTTCCTTTTAGTTCAGAACCAGACAATGACGGAGTAACTTATGAGAATATAACTACTGCATGTATTCTTGGTAGAATTGAATTCACCTATGGGTATATGGAAGTAAAATGCAAAGTTGCAGATGCGGAAATTACCAGTTCTTTCTGGGCGACTGGAAATAAACAAGAATTAGATATGTTTGAATTATTTGGTGATCACAGGGACCCCAATAACTTAGACAAAGACAGAGAATATCTGTGGAACCTTATTGACTGGTCGTCGAGTCCAAGCAGACGAATAATGCGTAAAACCCATGATTTAGGTTTCCGTCTTGCAGACAGGTTTGCTGTATATGGAATAGATTGGAGTCCTGAAGGATTAAAATTCTATGTTGATGGTGAACAGTTTTCAGGTGTTACTGCAGAAGAACTTGGGGATGATTGGATTCTTACCAAAGCCATGAAATTATGGTTTGATCAGGAAACCTTTACGTGGTTTGGGATTCCTGATTCAAAAGAAGAGATAGGAACTGATGGAACAGTAGATTATGAAATTGAATACCTGCGGCTATGGCAAAGAGATTACGGAATTCAAGGTCCACAATTAGGAAATGAGGAAATACTTGATCCGGGATTCGAATCTGGTAATCTTGATCCATTCTGGGATTTGAGTTATGGAAATTCCGGCCTGGTTACAGAGAATGTGCATTCCGGATTCTACGGTGGATACCTTAGTGGGAATGGAGCCTTTGAACAGCTGATTAATGTGATGCCAAATACTAGCTATGAGCTTTCATGCTGGGGCAAAGTGCTTGAAGATGGATATAATGCTTACCTGGGTGTCAGTAAATATGGTGCTGATGTACAAAATGCATTGTTTACTGAAACATTCTATGATAAAAAAACCATTAGTTTCACAACCACTGATATGGCTACAACAGCCAATATCTGGGTGTGGAACGGTGACGCAGAACATAAGATTTATGTTGATGATTTTCGATTAATAATTGTGGGTGACACAACACTGGTAGCCATAGAAGGAATTGGTATGTCTCAGTCTGAGGTCGATATTGAGGTAGGTGAAAGCATACAGCTTAGCCCGATATTCTCTCCCGACAGCGTTAGTTACAAAACAATTATCTGGGAATCTGATGATAATTTGGTGGCAGAAGTAAACGCAGATGGATTGGTAACAGCTATCAGTGAAGGAACTGCTACGGTTACAGTGATTTCTGTAGAAAATAAAACATTAACAACTTCAGCAGGAATAACTGTGACTCCAGCCACAAGTGTAAAGTCAAATCTGGAGGCACAGCAAACCGGAATTATAATATACCCTAATCCATATATTGATGGCACATTAAGTATTAAAATGGCAGAAAGCGCTGATGGAATATTTCAACTGTTTAATATACAAGGAAATAACATATATGAACATGATTTTACGAATAAATCAATACTAGATATTAATCTATCTGGTCTTATTGTTAAACCGGGTACATATATCTGTAAAATTCTAACTTTGAAAGAAGTATATTTTCAAAAATTAATAATTCGATAGTAAGTATTTATTGATCGCTACAAAATAACATGTCAAAATATTTCACAAAACTCCTTATTATTCTTTGTCTCTCTTTACTGGCGACACTTTCAGTAAGTTCACAATCTTTTCGACAGGTTAATATTGTGATTGAGCAAGATAGCATAGATGAGCTTGAAAGCCACCCATATACAAATGAAGATGTCCACGGTAGTTTCATTATTGATGGGGTAAGCACTGATACTGTTGAAATTCACTACAGAGGCGCCTACAACTTGTGGCAGCTAATACGAACAGGTTCTTTACGCAATTGGAAGATCAAATTCTCCAAGTCTGAAAAACTGGAAAACAGGCGAGAGTGGAATTTTAATTACGAAAACTATATTCGACAGAATTTAGCCTATCACATTTTCAGGGAGGCAGGTGTACCATGCGTATCAACAGAAAACGTTATTCTTTCTGTAAATGGGCAAAGACAAGGACTATATTTAAAATATGAGGATCCTGATAATAAAGATTGGTTGTCATATGCATTTGGCTATGATGAAGGAGATCTTTATAAGGCTGCGTACGATATACCTGGGGAGGACAAATATTTTGCCGATTTAACTTATCTGGGAGACAATGATGAAGACTATTTTTTGCACTACAGGAAACAAACCAATAATAATGCTGAAAAGGAATTTGACTACAGTTCCATTAGAGAGTTCATATATTTCATAAATTATTCCACCGATGATGAGTTCGCAAATCAAATAATGGACAAATTTGATGTAAAGGAATTTATCAATTACCTTGTTGTAGCAAACTTCACTGCCAATTGGGACGGCTATCCTTTTCGACCAAAAAACTATTTTCTCTATGTAAATCCTCTGGATAGAAAATGGCATTTTATCCCATGGGATTTAGATGGTACTTTCCAGGAAGTGGGGACCGGTAGAAATAGTATTGGGATTACGGGAAGTGTTTTTTACTACTTTGATGGAATTGAAGCATACAATTATACTCCAACTGAACCTCTAGATAGGCCATTGGTGTGGAGATTGATGG
The DNA here is from genome assembly GCA_964538375.1 of uncultured Bacteroidaceae bacterium. Classification (GTDB taxonomy): domain Bacteria; phylum Bacteroidota; class Bacteroidia; order Bacteroidales; genus JAUUZQ01. Next base: position 85,346 of record CAZIFQ010000008.1, read on the forward strand.
AAATTGAGAAATTTCGCAATCAGTATATTTATGAATACAAACAGGCAATAGAATCTTTTTTAACTGTTGCCTCCATCACTGAAATTATTGATTCTCTTTCTGCTGGAGTAGCAGCAAATACTTCAGGCCAGGAACTATCTGATTACAATGAGGATGTTAATAATACCCAATATTTTATCGCAGCAAGATATGCAAATGTGTTGAATGAATTGGACCAATATGAAGTAGACAATCCTTATGTTTCTATTGATAAATCAGTAATCTATGAGCAGGGTAACCTCCACGTGTACCCAAGTCCTGCCAGCAATCATATTTGGCTTGAGTTAATTGGAGCAGAATCAGGTATTCATCATGTTCATATTGTAAATACTTTAGGACAAAGGATAATTTCAAAATCAATCCTGTCAACACCCGAAACTTGTCAATCTATTGAAATAGACCTTAGTGGTATTCCTATGGGCTACTACGTGTTGATAGCTGAAACGAAAAATGGTTCATACACAGAAAAATTTATAATCACCAGATAAAATTTATAATTTCATCAGCAAACTCTAAAGTGCGCTTGATCTTTGTCTTTAAGAGGGATTCAAACCGTAAAATGAACCAACAAACAGACAAGTTCTAAATTTCTATTTCTTGAATATTTCTTAGTAAAGGTGCATAAGGTAAAATAATGTAAGAGCAGGGTAATTTATGTGAATTACTTTTGCTAAAATTCCAGTCTATTTGAAAAATAGAAATTATAATGTCATGGAATTTGCATTTTTACCTTTAGCAATAGTCCTTTTTGCCAGTATATTCCAGGGCTCTTTTGGCCTGGGAATGAAATTCATGGCTCCCCTGAAATGGGAATCCTGGTGGCTGGTCCACGCAACAGTTGCCATGCTGGTATTCCCAATAGTATGGGCGCTTATTGTGGTTCCCGATTTATTTGGAATTATCGCATCAGCCCCTTCAAAAGCAGTTTTAATTGGAATGTTGTTCGGATTCCTTTGGGGTATCGGCGGAATCATGTTTGGGAAGAGCATACCCTATATAGGCATCTCTTTAACTTATGGAATAGTTATGGGAACATGTTCTGCTGTAGGATCTATTATTCCTTTGCTGCAGATTGAGAACGCAAGCAGTCTGCCGGCATTTCCATATATTATTGTTGGAGTTGTTGTGATGCTTATAGGAGTTGTGATTACAGCATATGCCGGAATATTGAAGGATCGTTCGCGTCAAAGTAATGAGGCCGCAAAAAACATAAAATTAGGTTTAACTATAGCAATCGTTAGTGGTGTACTTTCCGCTTTGTTGAATGTGGGTTTTGTGAATGCACAACCTGTTGCTGAACTGGCCCGGGAAAATGGAGCTTTAGTTAGGAATAGCAGCCTGGCCTCCTGGGTAGTTGTTCTCATTGGAGCGTACATAATGAATGCGGGTTATTCAATTATTTTATTGTCTAAGAATAAAACATGGAATTCCTTCTCAGTTCCTAAATCGAAGAAGGCTTATCTGTGGTCAATAGCAGCAGGATTATTATGGTTTGCTGCACTGGGTGTTTATGGACAGGGCGCCACTTTAATGGGCGAAATGGGACCCGTCATTGGATGGCCGATATTGTTGGGGATATCATTAATCATAAGCAATATATGGGCTTATCTGAATAAAGAGTGGAAAGATGCAAAAAAACCATTTATGTGGCTATTGTTCGGATTATTAATCCTGATCATTGCTACAATAATCTTGGGTTATGCAAATGGTGTTGGATGATCTAATAACCGGAATGTTGATTGTGAAATAATATTGCTATGAAAATAAAATCTATTGAGAGCTTCATCTTATCGGATAAATTGAAGGAAAGTTTTTACTTTTCTCAATGGGAATACTCCGAGAGGCGTATATGCATTGTAAAAGTAACGAGTGATTCAGGTCATGTAGGATGGGGAGAAGGTTATGGTCCGGCAGAAGTTATACGGGCGGGGATAGAACATCTTACTCAATTCATAGTTGGACAGAATCCTTTGGAGACAGAAACTATTTGGAGTATTATGTATCGTCGCACCTTGGATTTTGCGCGTAGGGGAATTCTTGTTTCAGCCTTAAGTGCCATCGATGTAGCACTTTGGGATTTGAAAGGTAAATTATTGGAGCAACCTGTTCATTTATTGTTGGGAGGTAAGAAGCAAGACAAGATTATACCATACGCTACAGGCATGTATTTCTCTAAAGGAAATGGTGAGCACTTAGGTGATATTCTAGCAAAAGAAGCCAGGCAATATGCTGAACTTGGATTCAAAGCCATGAAAATGAAGGTGGGACTTTGTATAGAAGATGATATTGAAAATGTTAAAAAGGTAAGGGAAGCAATTGGTCCTGACATTGAATTGATGATTGATGCAAATCATGCATATAACTTGCGAGAAGCAATTTATTTAGCAAAAGCTGTTGAACCCTTTAATATCTTTTGGTTTGAGGAACCCATTTCACCGGAATATTATGAACAGTATGCGGAATTACGATCCAAAACAACAATTCCTATCGCAGGAGGAGAATGCGAATACCTTCGTTTTGGATTTCAGACATTGCTCAAATCTAAATCTGTTGATATTGTTCAGCCGGATATATGTGCAACGGGAGGCCTGACTGAAGCAAAAAGAATTGCAGTCCTTGCATCGGTTTACGGAGTTGAGGTGGTTCCCCATACTTGGGGTACCGGGATAGCCATTGCAGCCGCAACACATTTTATCAGTAACTTGGATACTTTTCCCGGGAGGATGAAAAAGCCTGTCTTTTACTTGGAATACGACAGGACAGAAAATGGTTTGCGGGATGCACTGACCACTACTAAAATGGTGGCAAAGGATGGAGTCATTGAAATTTCAGATGAGCCCGGACTGGGATTTGAGTTAAATGAAGACGCATTAAAAAAATACACTTTAAAAGATTAGCATATGGACTTCGGATACAAAAAGCTATACATCGGAGGTGAATTGGTGGATGCTGTTGATAAAAGCACAAAGAAGGTTATTTGTCCTGGAACCGAGGAAGCTGTTGCAGAAATTGCCTGGGGAGGTGCAAAAGATGCTGAGTTGGCTCTGGAAGCTGCCCAGATGGCTTTTCTGAAATGGTCCAAAATGAGTTTGACAACCCGCAAAATGTGGATGGATCGTTTGCGAGATGCCGTAAAGGAGCATGAAGAGGTAATTAGGGAATCTGTCATGTATGAAATGGGGAAGACCTATAACCAGGCAATGGAGGATTATGAAACGGTTGTCAATGCGCTGGAATGGTATCCCCAGGAAATGTTGCACAGAAGAGACGAGATTATTCCTGATCCTGACGGTACACATGCACATAAGATTGTAAAACACCCAGCTGGAGTAGCAGTAGGCTACCTGGCATGGAATTTCCCTCTTCTGAATTTTGGTTTTAAAATTGGACCAGCCCTGGCAGCGGGCTGCACGCTTATTCTAAAACCTTCTGCAAACGCTCCGCTCTCAGCCTATGTACTTGGTGAGATTATGGAAAGCATAAGTTTTCCGAAAGGCGTAGTGAATATCATTGCAGGGTCAAATGAGGAGGTTGCACTCACCCTGTCGTCTAGTAAGATACCTCGGGTAATTACCATGATTGGGTCTTCAGTATCAGGCAGAATTGCCATGCATCAAGCGGCTACCTCCATCAAGCATTTCAGTATGGAACTGGGTGGAAACGCACCCGCCATCGTATTTGAAGATGCCAACCTAAAGCAGGCAGTCAATGACTTATCAGCTTTGAAATTTGGTAATTGTGGCCAGGTTTGTGTTTCTCCAAACAGGATTTTTGTTCATGAAAGCCTTTATAAAGAGTTTGTTGAACGTTTTGTAGAAAAGGCTAAAGGGCTAAAACTGGGCTTTGGCAAGGACTCAAAAATTGGAATGGGACCGATTGTTGACCAACGTTCCAGGGATCGAATTATAAAGTTGGCCAAAACAACGATTTCAGAGGGAGCAAAGTTGGAGTGTGGGGGTAAAATTCCGGAAGACAAACCAAAAGGATTCTTTTATGAGCCCACAGTATTTTCAGGGGTAACACGCGAGATGACTATTTTCAAAGAAGAGATTTTCGGTCCCCTGGCTGCCATATATTCATTCAAATCTGAGAATGAGGTATTAGACATGGCCAATGATTGTGAAGTTGGTTTGTCAAGCTACATTTACACAAAAGATATAACTCGTATTCAAAAATTTTCAGATGAATTAGAAGTAGGTGAAGTTCATGTAAACGGATTCAAATATGCCATCTATTTGCCTCATGGTGGAGTTAAAGAAAGTGGCTTGGGGCATGATTGTTCGCATCTGGCTTTGGACGATTATTTAGAAAAGAAGCGTATTACTATACGAATTTAAATATATAAGTAATTGCGTCTCAAGTTGTAACTCAAGAAAAAGACTCTCTGTAAACTTAGCTCAAACTTGTTAAACAGATAGCTAAATTTTGGCTTTACGTGTTTAAATAATATCTTTATGTTGAAGTAACTTTATTAGCAATTTTCAAGTTGTTTTAATGAGGATATGATGAATGAAGCTAATATTAAAAAATACTGAAAGCGTTGCCAATGAGCGATTAAGCATCACAAAAAAGGAGATTCCTTGCCTGGATTCATCATGGCACTACCATGCCCAGTATGAACTGTTGTACATTTCTAAAAGTTATGGCATTCGATTTGTTGGTGATAATGTATCCCATTTTTTTCCTGGTGATCTAGTTTTAGTAGGTCCCTATTTGCCTCATCTTTGGAGAAATGACCTTTCTTATTATAATGAAGATGATGTCAATAAAGTAAACACGATCATTATTAAATTCACAAAGGATTTTATTGGTGTCGACACCTTTAATAATCCGGAGTTTGCTGAAATTAATGACCTGCTCGAATTGGCTAAGTATGGCGTGTATTTTGGGAATATAGTGAGTGATAAAATTCACGATGAACTTGTAAACATACTCGATCTTACCCCAGCGCAACAATCAATTAAAATATTGGATATTCTTAGTCGCTTATCAATGACGAAAGACAAACAAGTACTTTCCTCCTCAGATATGCGTCAGTATACCACAGAGGGTTCACAACGAATAGACGATGTGATTAAATACGTATCTGATAATTACACAAGCTACATCAGCTTAAATGATGTTGCTGATATAGCTTGTATGACCAGCAATTCATTTTGCAGGTTTTTTAAGAAAGCTACAAATAAATCTTTTACGCAGTTTCTAAATGAGGTGCGAATTAGAAATGCGTCACGCATGCTTGCCCAGGAAGATTTACCTATATCCGAAGTGTGCTATGTTGTTGGATATAAATCGATTACAAATTTCAACAGGCAATTCAAACGGATCATGGGAACTACGCCAAATGGTTTCAAACAAACCCTGTAAGTTCAGATAATATAAGAATTAGGTAAAATAGTGTAGATGTATGATAAAATATATCTATTTGGTTATCGTCCAACACACTTATTTTACAGTATCTAGAGAATTCAGCACAGAATAATCAGTTTGCTATCAGGCCCTTATTTCTGATTTGCAGTAAAGAATATTATCAATTTAATTTCAGTGTGATGAGAAGAATGTTTTCAATTACTAATCTTGCTAAGCTTGCTGTATGCCTGCAGTTTGGTCTTTCAGCTTGTGATTCAGTAGATAGCACGAAAAAAAAGCCAAATATATTGTTCATTGCTATTGATGATCTGCGTCCTGAATTGGGTTGTTATGGGTCAGAAATAGCTATATCGCCTAATCTCGATAAATTGGCTGAAACAGGCTTGTTATTCAATAGGGCATATTGTCAACAGGCAATTTGCAGCCCATCAAGGGCCAGTTTAATGACAGGTGCCCGGCCTGAATCAATTGGTGTTATTGAGAACTATACAGACTTTCGTGATGTAAACCCTTCTATTATTACCCTGCCTCAGCATATGTGGGCTAATGGATATGAGACGGTCAATATTGGAAAGATCTATCATGGGTCATACAATGATGCAGATTTTTCATGGAGCAGACAACCAGCTACAGATAAGGTGGATGTTCAGAAACCTAATCTTACGGGAGCTTATGCCCTTAAGGAGAATCAAGAGATATTTGAAAATAATAAAACCGATATGATAGCCAAATATGGGGAAGCGGCAAAACGGGGCTTGGGAAATGGACCTGCCTATGAATGTGCAGATGTTCCTGATCAGACATATTTGGACGGGTATAATACTGAATTGGCTATAGCTACTATAAGAGAAATGGTCGAACAAGGAGACAAACCTTTCTTTCTTGGCCTGGGTTATTTCAAGCCTCATTTGAACTGGGTTGCACCAAAGAAATACTGGGATATGTATGATCCGGAAGAGATTCCTTTGGCAAGTCAGGTAAGCGCTCCTGAAGGTGCTGCAGAAATGGGTTTGCATCCCTCCTTTGAGCTCAGGGTTCGATATGGTATTCCTAAGGAGGGAGATATCGATGATGAGATGGCAAGGACACTGATACATGCCTACCTGGCATGTGTTAGTTATATTGATGCCCAAATTGGCAAGGTACTGGAAGCATTAGATGAAGCGGGTGTAAGAGATAACACAATTATAGTTGTATGGGGAGATCACGGCTGGCATTTGGGAGATATGGGAATTTGGGGTAAGGCAACTAATTATGAAATATCAACAAGGGTTCCATTAATGATATGGACACCCGATATGTCGAATAAAGTTCGTGGATCAAAGACTGATGCCTTGGTTGAATTAGTGGATATATTTCCAACACTATGTGATTTGGTAGGAGTCGATAAACCTGAGCACCTTGAAGGTCTCAGCTATGCACCTCTGCTGGAGGATCCTGATCAGGAATGGAAATCTGTGGCCTTTAGCCAGTTTCCCACACCTGCACTAAGAGAATGGGCAGCAAATCCTCTTTCACCTGAAATGCGTGAGACTTATTTCGGGCCCCTCATTATTGAGGTAGAGGAAAGAATTAAATTACAACAAAAAGAAAAGTGGGACCGGGAACTATTCGAGAATAATTTAATGGGCTATGCTATGCGTACTGACCGCTACAGGCTGATTGTCTGGAAAGACTATACGAAACCGGAATCTGAACCCTTGTATGTAGAGTTGTACGATCATGATGTTGATCCACAGGAAACAAAAAATATTGCATACAATGACCCTTCACTGTTAAAGAAATTATTGTCTCAATTTAACGAGGAATGGAAGGCATGTCATAAAACAATTTAAGGATTATAATCAGAAATTAGCACAGGTATGATGAAACTATATTTAAAACTTCAAATACAGTTTGTATTGTTAAGCCTGGTCTGCATTGTCAGCGGCTGTAAGAATGACACTCGTCCAAATATTCTTATTATTATGTGTGATGATCTGGGTTATGCAGACGTAGGTTTTAACGGATCAAAGGATATAACAACTCCATCCATTGATGCTCTTGCCAGTGAAGGTATAATTTTTTCATCAGCTCATGTTTGTCATCCATTTTGTGGTCCCAGTCGTGCGGGATTGATGACAGGTCGCTATCCACATAAGATAGGTGCACAATTTAATTTACCTCCGCATAGTTACATGATTGACGAAGGGGTTTCAGTAGATGAAACATATATATCAAAGGTATTGCAGCAGTCTGGATACTATACTGGAATGGTAGGTAAATGGCACATGGGAGAAGCAGAACGCTTTCATCCGAATAACAGGGGGTTTGATGAATTTTTTGGATTTTTGGGCGGAGGACACAATTATTATATGGATCAGGCTCAGCAAAGATATGAGAAACTGGTAAAAGAGGGAAAAGAAAGATATGAAATCCCAGAATATATGGTACCCATGCAACATAATGGAAAAGAAATTGCAGAAACAGAATATATTACAGATGCCTTTTCGCGTGAAGCCCTTAGATTCATTCATACTGCCTCAGAAAAAGATCAGCCATTTTTTCTATTTCTCGCTTACAATGCACCCCATACACCCTTGCAGGCGAAAAAGGATGATCTGGAATTATTTTCACATATACAGGATCTGAAGAGGAGGAATTATGCTGCAATGGTTTATGCTGTAGACAGGGGAGTAAAAGAGATTGTTGATGCACTTAAAGCCAACAGGGAATTAGAAAATACGTTTATCGTGTTCTTAAGTGATAATGGAGGTAAGGTCTCTGCTGGTGCAAACAATTATCCCCTGCGAGATGGAAAAGGAAGTACTTGTGAGGGAGGACACAGGGTCCCTATGTTTATTAAATGGCCAGACCAAATAGAAGGAGGACAAAAATTCACTTATCATGTTTCAACGCTGGACTTTTATTCAACATTTGCCCGGTTGGCCGAAGCGAAAATTCCCGATGATAAAGTTCTGGATGGTAAAGATATCCTGGATAAATTGTTAAACGGGGGAAATCCACATGAACACGAGATGATATTTACTTTGCGTCACAGGGAAGGATATTCTGATGTTGGCGTTTTGAAGGACAATTGGAAAGCACTTCGGGTAGGCGAAAAGACATGGAAGTTATATGATCTTGAGAAAGACCTGGGAGAGGAGCACAACCTGAGTGTTCAGTATCCTGCAGTTCTGGAGTCAATGGTTAAAGAAGCAGAACAATGGAGCCAATCTAATATGCAACCACGATGGTTTCATGATGATCAGACAGGAATTGAGTGGGAGGAACTGCAGATGCCGAGATTTGATCAAACATTCAAGCTAGAGTAACTCTTGTACAGATTCGGGTAAAATAGTACCAATAGTAGAATAATTATAGGAATTGGCTATTGTCTTGATTTCATTATTTAGTATACTGGAAATTATCAAAGTTATTGATATAATGGTAATTAAAGTAATCTTCTGAGATTATGAGAATAAATAACTAAAACAATAAGTTTAAATTAACACTACTATTATGAAAAAGTTTTACTTAGCGAAAATTGTAATATTGTTTGTAGTTCTCATGGCTACTAACAGTGTATTTATGTCATTAAACCTCAGCGCTCAAACACTGCCTGCAGATGAATATGCAGGAGGTACGGGAGTTCTGGGTGATCCCTGGTTAATCTCTAATGCTGCTGAGCTGCAACGACTAAGGGCATTCGCTCCAGCAGGTTGGGAAAAACACTTTAAGTTAACAGCGGATATAGATATGACAGGGGAAGACTGGGCCCCACTTAAGAGTTCTGGTCTAAATTTTTTCCATAGCCATATTGATGGAAATGGTCATGTTATCAGCAATCTGACCATTGAGGTGCTGGACGGAAGCGCAAATGTAGGATTCATATCTGATATGAGAGGCGGAGTAAAGAACCTTGGACTGATTGATGTCACAGTTAATGCCCCGACCTCATCCTTTGTTGCTGCCCTGGTTGGTTGGGGAAATAATAATGCTTTGCGTTATATTGAGAATTGTTATGTAAGTGGAGGAACCATTACCGGATTAAAAAATGTTGCTGCACTCGTTGGCTTTTTACCTGGTTTGGGAACTTATCGAAATTGCTTCGCTGATGTAGATATAGTTGCGTTAGATAACAAGGCAGGAGGTCTTTTTGGGGCACTATCAGATAATACAGATCCAGCAACCTTTGATAACTTTGCATTTTATGGTACTGTAGCTTTAGGACCAGCTGCAACTGGTACGGCTGTGGGAGCGATATGTCCACAGTTTAATGCACCAGGTGGTGTAAAGGTTTCTATAGCTGGAGGAAATTTCTATTACGATGCAACAGTTGCTGTTGGAATTGCAGGTAATGAAGACGCTACTCCCCTGGATGCAGCCGCATTAAAGCTTGAGGCCAGTTACACTGGATTCGATTTTGCAAGTATGTGGAAAATGTATCTGGACAAATATGCAGTTCTTTCTATTTTCCCTGATCCTTTAGAGCTTACTTCACCTACCGGGGGAGAAGTTTGGAATGCAGGTACTTCGCAGGATATTACATGGTCAACAAACTCTGATTTTGGAACCGGAACTGTTGACATTGAATATACTACCAATGGTACAGATTATACGGTTATTGCCACAGGTGAAACTAATGATGGATCCTATACCTGGGCTATTCCCACAGATTTAACTGCTTCTGCAACTTACCAAATTCGTATCTCTGATGATAAAAGTAGTATAATTCATTCTTCTGAGAGTGAGGTTTTTGAAATTCTTGTTGATGTCGATCCACCTGTACCAGCAATCCTTCCAGGAGTTGCATTGGGCAGCGTTGCCATTGATATAGACCCAACAGTTGATTTTGGTGAAGTCGTTTTAAAAGCGGATGGTACAGCCTTAACTGATGGCGACGATGTGGCAAGTTTCTTCACCTTTACTGAAACAGCAACTCCGGCCAATACCGTAGCCTTTACCGCTACTATAACGGGTAATGTTGCTACCATTGTGCCTGCCGCTGATCTGAATTACAGTACCGGATATACCCTTACTGTCCTGGCAGATGTGGTTGAAGATGTTTTTGGAAACCAGAATCTCGTGGTAAGTGCGGATTTTACTACAGAAGTTGAACCGGATATTGATGCTCCAGTAGCAACATTTGTTCCGGCAACTGATGCAATAGATATAGCTGTTGATGCTAGCGTGACAATAACTTTTAACGAAGATGTAGTCAAGAGTGGCGATGGATCTTCATTTACCGAAAATGAAGATATTACTGCAATGCTCACCTTTACGGAAACTGCAACTCCAGCAAATACTGTAACATTTACCGCTGCAATATCTGGCGGAGTTATTACAATTGTTTCTGCTACTAACCTGGCAAATGACATGAGCTACACAGTAACATTACTGGATAATATGGTTAAAGATGCTGCCGGAAACATAACTGCAGCTACCAGTACTACTTTTACAACTGTAGAAGCAGCAGTGACGGTTTCAAACAAAATCATTGATGGTGAGGTGAAAGTCTATCCTAATCCTGCAACAGATCATTTGAATATTGTTGCTCCTGATGGAAGTGAAATTATTATTTATAATATGCTTGGAAGTGCTGTCGAGCAAATTTCCAAAACCTCAGGAATGACAATTGTGAATACTTCTGAAATACCTGCAGGTATTTATTTGATCAAATTCTCTAGAGAGCAGTGGTCAGAGACAACAAAGATTCAAATACAATAGATAAAAATCCAAAACAAGGAAGAGCTGTCAATTTTTGACAGCTCTTTTTTTACCTGTCTTTGAAGATAAAATAGTACAATAAAAAGGCAATTTGGGTAAATTCTTGTTAAACATTTTATAGTTATTTTGTTGTAGGGTGAACTATTAATATCTTTCAATATAGTAAAGACAAGGTATAAGTGAAAAGCTGAATTATGAATGCAAGGCTTTGTGTTGTTGGTTTTATACTGATTATTATTTTTCAAGGACTTCATGCACAAGTTGATTGGGAAAATGAGCATGTCATTGAGAAGAATAAGATAAGTGCTCGTGTGCCATCATATTCATATGTAAACGCTGAAGATGCTTTGACGGGTGACAGAGAAAGAGCACGAGTCAAATCATTAAATGGAATCTGGAAATTCAAATATGTGGCTAAGTCCAAAGAAAGACCCTTGGATTTTGTTACCGCTTCTTATGATGGGAATTCCTGGGATGATATTGAAGTTCCATCCAATTGGGAGTTAAAAGGTTATGGACAACCAATCTACACAAATATTACTTATCCCTTTACTCCCGGCATCCTCGATCCTGACCTGAAATACAATTGGAAGGGGCCTCAACCGCCAATGCCTCCTAAAATCTATCGTGATAACCCTGTAGGCAGCTATTTCAGGGAGTTTGAGGTGCCTGATGAGTGGGAGGACCTTTCAATTATTCTTCATTTGGGGGGGGTGTCTTCTGCTTTTTATGTTTGGGTCAACGGGAAAGAAGTTGGTTATAGCCAGGGAAGCAGACTGGCTGCTGAGTTTGATATTTCCGAGTATATTCAGCCCGGGAAAAATCGATTAGCAGTACAGGTGTTTCGATGGAGTGATGGAAGTTATCTGGAAGATCAGGATATGTGGCGTTTAAGTGGAATTCACCGTGAGGTATTGTTATTAGCTCAACCAAAAATTGCTTTAAATGACTTTTTTATTCGGACGAAATTCAATGATAATTTCGAAAACGCTAAATTAGAAATCCGGCCCAAGGTGTGGGTGAAGACCAATAAAGAAGATCTTGCGAATTGGACGATTTCTGCAATGCTGTACAACGCTGAAAATGCAAAAGTGTTGAGTAATCCTTTAGAAGTATCCGTTAAAAAGATTTATGAAGAACGTTGGCCGCCAAGGGATATGCCTGTTTGGGCCCTGATGGAATCAAACGTTTCAAAGCCACGACAATGGTCTGCTGAAGATCCATATTTATATAATCTGGTTTTCACTGTCAGGAATTCTTCGGGGGAAATAATTGAGGCAAGAAATCAGAAAATTGGTTTTCGTAAAATAGAGTTTAGCCCGGAAAACGAACTCCTGATCAATGGAGAAGTTGTAAAATTAATGGGAGTCAATCGTCATGATCATCATCCCTTAAGAGGGAAAGCATTGACCAGGGAAGATATGCGCAGGGATGTTGAGTTGCTAAAGCAATATAATTTTAATGCTGTCAGGACTTCTCATTACCCAAATGATCCATTTTTTCTTGAATTATGCAATGAATATGGTATATATGTTATGGATGAAGCCAACATCGAGTGTCATCATCTTGGAAGTTATATTCCCAATACGCCTTCCTGGTCTGCACCAATTCTTAGCCGCGTATATCGCATGGTTGAACGGGATAAGAATTATCCTTGTGTAATTTCCTGGTCGCTTGGAAATGAGTCAGGCACGGGCCCGGCTTTTGCCGCTGCTGCTGCCTGGATTAAGGAATATGATCATTCACGTTTCATCCATTACGAAGGAGCTCAGGGAAATCCTTTGCATAAGGATTATATTGAAGGCGAGAATGTAGGTTATGAAGTAACGAATTGGCCTTCTATGGCGAACCCGGATGATAGGGCTTATGTAGATGTGGTAAGTCGCATGTATCCGAATCTTCAGCAGTTGTATAACCTTTCTCAAAGTGAGTATATCGATCGCCCGATTGTGATGTGTGAATATCTGCATGCTATGGGTAATTCTCTCGGTGGATTAGGAGATTTCTGGGATACAATACGATCCAGGCCAAACCTTATAGGAGGTTTTATTTGGGATATGATAGATGAAGGGCTTGAAAAAGAAGATAATAATGGTGGAAAATTTTATGCCTATGGAGGCGATTTTGGTGATATCCCAAATGATAAGAATTTTTGTATGAATGGCGTTTTCGCATCAGATCGTACACCCAATCCCCATGCCTACGAGTGCAAATACATTTTTCAACCTGTTGCTTTTGAAGCATTGAACATTGAGAAAGGTATATTACAGATTGAAAACAGATTTTCCTTTACTAATCTAGATCAATATGAACTTCGTTGGTCCGTCTCTGAAAATGCAAAAATATTACAATCCGGATCGCTTTCTAACCTGGATATTAAAGCCGGGGAATCAGAAAATACTCAAATAGTATTTAAAAAACTGAAATATCGAAGTGATGCTGACTATTGGCTAAATCTGAGTTTGCATGAAAAAGAGGATCGCCAATGGTGTAAAGCTGGATTTGAGCTTGCTCATGAGCAATTCCTCATTAGGGAAAGAAAGATTCTTCAGTTTCCTGACTCTAAATCAAAAGACAAGATATCTGTTGAGGAAAGCAGTACGGAATACTTTATCTCGGCTAAAGATTTTTCAGTGACAGTCTCAAAACTTAATGGTGAATTAATTTCCTATAAGATCTTTGGAGAGGAGCAATTGGCATCGCCTTTACGTCCATGTTTTTCACGCCCACCAATTGATAATGATGTGCGGGGAGCCGACAGTAACAACTTTAAGATGTCGAAGGAAGTTTGGGGGCAATTTTCTGAGAATTTGATCACCAATTTTACTAATATCGAGTTCGTTGATCAAAAATATGTGAAATTGCATGTGCAGCAAAGATATGAGAGCATAGCTGAATTTGAGACTACTTATACTGTATTAAATGATGGTAAAATAGTGGTGGAAATAAACTTGAAAGCTGATGAAAACATGCCTGACCTGATACGTTTTGGAATGACTATGGGTGTACTTCCAGAATATAAATCCACAATCTATTATGGGAAGGGTCCGTGGGAGAATTATAGCGATCGAAAGCGAAGTGCTAAAGTGGGACAATACAGTGTCATGACAGATGACTTGTTTACTAATTATACTAAGCCTCAAGAGAATGGCCACAGGAGCGAAACACGCTGGCTAGAGATGAGTACGATAAATCAAAAGAAGGGCATAAAAGTTACTGGCATGCCTTTGTTTGGCTTTTCAATCTGGCCCTATTCAGCTGAGAATATTGAAAAATCTAATCATCCATTTGATTTGAAAGCACAAGGGTTTTATACGTTAAATATTGATCTGGTGCAAAGACCGTTGGGGGGTACCCTTTCAAATATTCTGCCGAAGTACTCCATCAAGCCGGGGCAGTATAACTTCAAGTTTGTGCTAAGTGCCCTGAACTAGTATTGAATGGGTAAAATAGTGCAATTTTATGTTAATATTCATGCATAAATTATACCTGTTTTTGATTTTGTTTGTATTATAGGCCGGTTTTAAAGAGCCTGATAAACTACTTATAAATAGTTCTGGATAGAAATATATTTTAAGAATCATATAATGAAAAAGGTATTATTTGTTGCATTGAGCATTTTCCTGGTTCAATTTTCTTATTCCCAGGAAAATGGAATAATTAATAATTCAAAAAGTCCGTATGTAAAACTTAAGTCTATTGACATGGGAGACTGTATCTGGACTGAAGGATTCTGGGCAGAGAGGTTTGAAGTGGCGGAAAAAACAATGGTTCCTTATATGGGAGAACTACTTTGCGGAGAAACAGGACACGCCTTAAATAACTTTAAAATTGCTGCAGGAGAAAAGCAAGGTAATCATAAAGGAATGAGATGGCATGATGGCGATTTCTACAAATACATGGAGGCAAAAACCTATGTATATGCCCAAACCGGGGATAAAAAACACCTTGCAGAACTCGACGAATATATTCGCATTATTGCTAAGGCCCAGGATGAGGACGGGTATCTGCAGACACAAGTTCAATTGGATCCAAAAGTCGATCGATATGAAAACAGGAAGTATCATGAAATGTATAATACCGGACATCTATTAACCAGCGCCTGTATCCACTATAGAATTACTGGACAAACAAATTTTCTTGACGTTGCAGTCAAAAATGCTGATTTGCTATGTACCTACTTCATGCCAGATGATAAGCATTATGGTCGTTTTGGATTTAACCAGACTCAAATTATGGGACTGGTGGAATTGTACAGGACGACCGGAGAAGAAAAATACCTGAAACTGGCGGAGAAATTTGTTAATAACCGTGGGAAATACAAGGTTGAGGATTATGCAACAACAAAGGGATATCCAATTGGTGATATGGTGCAGGAAAGAACCCCTCTTCGTGAATCAGAAGAAGCCGTTGGACATGCAGTTCTTGCATTATATTATTATGCGGGAGCAGCAGATATTTATGCTGAGACCGGAGAAAAAGCCCTCTTAAAAGCATTGGATAGACTCTGGGAAAATGTGACAGATAAAAAGATGTATGTTACAGGAGCTGTGGGACAAACACATTACGGAGCATCTACGAACAGGGATTTAATACAGGAAGGTTTCATCGATGAATATATGATGCCTAATATGTCAGCATACAATGAAACTTGTGCCAACATATGTAATTCGATGTTTAGCTATAGGATGTTGGGCTTACATGGCGAATCAAAATATGCTGATATTATGGAACTGGTGACTTTCAATAGTGGACTTTCCGGAATCAGTTTAGAAGGGAAAGACTACTATTATGCCAACCCGCTTCGCATGATCGATGGTTCTATAGACTATGAAAAAATGGTGACAGAGTTTCCGGTACGCCAACCATATCTTGAGTGTTTCTGTTGTCCTCCCAACCTGGTTCGTACTGTAGCCAAAATCTCCGGATGGGCATACAGTAAATCAGAAAATGGAATAACTGTGAATCTTTATGGAGGAAATACACTTTCTACAACATTGCTGGATGGTTCAAAAATTGAACTGTGCCAGGTAACGCGATATCCATGGGAAGGAACCGTGAACATTACTGTAGACAAGTGCAAGAAAGACGCTTTTGATATTATGCTCCGTATACCAGAGTGGGCTGCCGGCTCAAAGATCAGTATTAATGGCACAGCTGCTGGTGTTGATGTGGAAACGGGACAGTTTGCAGTTATTAGTCGTGAATGGAAGAAGGGAGACGTAATTTCCCTGGAAATGCCAATGGAGATAACTTTTATTGAAGGACATACTCGTATAGAAGAAGTACGCAACCAGGTTGCTATTAAGAGAGGGCCCATAGTTTACTGTATTGAGTCTCCTGATTTACCTGCTGACACAAAGATTGTTGACGTTTACCTGGAGAGTGACACTCCCTTAACAGCAGAATTTAAAGCTGATTTTTTGGATGGCGTTACAGTTATTAAGGGAGACGTACTGCTTCGTAAAAATAATAACGAAGAAAGGATGTACCAAACGGTAAAGAAACCTGAATTCGAAAAGTATACGACTCAATTTGTGCCTTATTACTCCTGGAGCAACAGGGGACATGCTGAAATGACCGTGTTTATGCCCATCATCTGGAAATAAAATTTTCTTAATGCAGCCCATTAGTCAAAAGGCCATGACGGCCGAAATTATTGATAAAATTGATGAAACCGGGATCATAGCTGTCCTGGTCATCGACAAAGTTCAAAACGCCGTTCCCTTAGCTCATGCTCTACTGGAGGGAGGTGTTGACACGATTGAACTGACCTTGCGTACAGAGGCAGCAATAAAGGCTGCAGAGGTCATTAAAAAGGAAGTTCCTGAGATCACCCTGGGTTTCGGAACAGTATTAACCACAGAGCAAGTTAAAGCAGCCGTAGGCGCTGGAGCAGACTTTGCCGTTGCCCCTGGATGTAATCCGCGGGTAATTTCGGAAGCGATCAAGCAGGGCTTGTCTTTTGCTCCTGGAATAATGACACCTACCGATATTGAAGTGGCTGTTGAACAGGGTTGCAGGGTACTCAAATATTTTCCTGCTGAATCGTCAGGAGGGATGGCACATTTGAAAAACATGGCCTCACCTTACCAGTATCTCAATTTGAAGTTTATCCCCCTGGGAGGATGTAATATGTCAAATGTTGTTTCATACCTGGAATCTCCTTTGATCACAGCGATTGGAGGCTCCTGGTTGGCAAATCGATCATTGATACAAAACAGGAGTTGGGGTGAAATAAGTAATAATGCTAAGGCAGCCAGGGTATTGATTGAGAAAATAGGAGAAAAAGAATAATACAACTTTAGAACATTCAATAGTAGAGAGATGAAGACAATAATAACATTTGGAGAGATAATGGGCCGTCTCTGTCCCGAGAATTTTCAAAGATTTAGACAGAGTATGCCGGGAAAATTGAATATGACATTTGCCGGGGCTGAAGCAAATGTTGCGGCTTCCATAGCCCTTTTGGGAGGGAAGGTAAAGTTTATTTCAGCATTGCCTGATAATGAAATTACAGAGGCTTGTCTTGATGTGTTAAAGGGTATTGATGTGGATGTAAGTGGAATTAAGAAAGTAAACAAGGGCCGTTTTGGATTATATTTTGTTGAACGCGGAGCAAATCAGCGTCCGAGTCGTGTCTTATACGACCGTGATTATTCTGCAGTTTCCATGACCCCGGGAAATGCTTACAACTGGGATAAGCTAATGGCGGATGCTGGCTGGTTGCACACTACAGGCATAACTCCTTCATTATCTGAGATGGCTGCAAGTGCAACAGAAGTAGCTGTAAGAACAGCAAAAGAAAAAGGTTTAACAGTTTCCTGTGATTTGAATTTTCGTAAGAAATTATGGCAATGGAAAAATGGAACTTCAGCCTCATCGCTTGCAGAAAAAATAATGAGGACAATATTACCATATGTAGATGTTGTAATTGCTAATGAAGAAGATGCTCATGACGTGCTGGGTATATCAGCTGATAATACTGACATTGAAGGGGGACAGCTGGATGTAGATAAATACATTGATGTTGCAAAAGAAATTGTTAAACAGTTTCCAAATGTTAAAAAAGTAGCCATTACCTTAAGAGAAAGCTTGTCAGCGACACACAATAACTGGGGAGCAATGTTGTATGATGCCGAATTGGATAACGCTCATTTTGCTCCCTTGAATAATAATGGGGACTATGCACCTTACGAGATAAAATCAATAGTTGACCGTGTTGGTGGAGGAGACTCCTTTGGAGCCGGACTGATTTTTGCATTAAATACTCCTAAGCTGGCTGAATTAGAAACAGCTATCAGATTTGCAGTGGCATCTTCCTGTCTGTGTCACTCCATCAATGAAGATTTCAATTATTCTTCCCGTGCTGAAGTTGAGAGTTTAATGGGAGGGTCTGCTTCAGGCCGGGTTGTTCGCTAGTATAGCAGTATTTAAACAAACATAACTAAGCGGAGTTAAACATAAAAACATGGAAACAACAAAGACAAGTTCATTGAAGTCATCAATTGTGGTCTTTACTGCCGGGGCATTTTTCTTTTACAGTTTTATTCAGATGACGCTTTTCAGTACAGAAGCCATGAAAGAATATTTCATGAGTGCTTTGTCTATTGACTCAACAACTGTATTTGGAAATTTTGCCGGAATGTATCTTTATGGAACGGTATTGATGCTGATACCTATCGGAATTATTTTAGACAAATTTCCGGTTAGAAAGATAATAATTTCGATGATCGGACTGGTGGTTATAAGTACGATAGGACTAACATTAACCAGCAATGTATACCTGGCCATGATATTCAGATTTTTAACCGGTGTTGCGCACTGTGTGGCTTTTATGGCGCCATTTCGTCTTGCTCCCCGGTGGTTTCCTTCTCGTCAATTAGCATTAGTATCCGGCTTACTTGTTGCCTTTGGTGTTTTTGGTGGTTGGATATCCGGCTCGCCGATGTTAGGATTGATAAATGCCTTTGGTGGAAAAACAGCCATGTTAATCAATGGAGGATTTGGCCTGGTGATTTTGATTCTGGCAATCGCATTTTTGAAGGATTTTCCCTCTGGATATAAAAATGAGAGCACATCTGGGGACCTGTCATTATTGAAAGGATTAAAAATTGCAGCTAAGAACAAGCAGAATTGGTTAGCTGGACTTTATATCGGTTTACTGAATTTGTCAGTATTATTGCTCGGCGCAATGTGGGGAACCACATATTTAAAAATTGTTAATCCTGAATTCTCTGAAGCTACCTTTACCGGTATTATTGGAATGATCTTTATTGGAACAATTATTGGCTCCCCACTGAGTGGACTAATTTCCGATAAACTAAGAACCAGGAAATACACCATGATTGGAGGAGGCGTTTTGTCTTTGGGTATCATGTTATTAATTATTTTCCCCCTTTCGACAAATGCCGGATTTTTCTATGCTTTGTTTCTCCTGCTGGGAATAATCACCGCTGCTCAAAGCATTGGTTATCCTGTTATCGCTGAATCGAATGAAGATAATGTTCTGGGTACTGCAAATGGACTGTCATCTGTTGTTCTGATGGGAATTGGAGCTATTGGACAGCCCTTGTTTGGAAAGCTGGTGGCCGTTTTTGGCGGAGGAGAGGGCAGTAGTGCGATTCAAATGCAGGAAGCTTTTCAATCTGCTATTTGGGTGATGCCCATTGCTTTTATTGCTGCCATTGTATGTGCAATATTCTTGAAGGAAACCTTTAAGAAAGAGGTATAAGTTATTTTTAAATTTCACAAATTAATATAAGAATATAATGAGACCAGGAAAGTCGTTATTAATGTGTTCTATCCTGCCTGTATTTTCCATATGCCCGATAATAGCACAGGTAAATACACAACCAAATATTATACTTATCCTGTCAGATGATGCCGGATATGCGGATTTTGGATTTCATGGAAGCAACGAGATCTTAACTCCAAACCTGGATAAGTTGGCAAAGCAGGGCGTAATGTTTACACAAGGATATGTTTCAGCATCCGTATGCGGACCATCCAGGGCCGGTCTTCTAACAGGAAAGTATCAACAGAGATTTGGGTTTGAAGAAAACAATGTACCTGGATTCATGAGCAAAGTCTCAGCTAAGGATGGAGAAGAAATGGGCTTGCCTCTTGATCAAACAACAATGGCAGACCATTTGAAAACCCTGGGATATAATACTGCCTACTTTGGAAAATGGCACCTTGGTGGAGCAGACAGGTTTCATCCCACAAAACGCGGTTTCGAAGAGTTCTATGGTTTCCGGGGTGGTGCCCGAAGTTACTTTGCCTATGAAAATCCACCACCAAGCCACCTTGATAAAATGGAACGAGGTTTTGGGAATTACAAGGAGCATGAAGGTTATTTGACTGATGTCCTTGCGGAGGAAACGAATTTTTTTATTGAAAAGAACAAGGACAATCCATTCTTTGTAGTTCTTGCATTCAACGCGGTGCATACACCCATGATGGCTACAAAAGAAGATCTGCAGGAATTCCCTGAATTGAGCGGTACAAGACAAGAATTGGCAGCGATGACCCTGGCGATGGACCGAGCTTGTGGAATGGTTTTTGACAAGCTGGATGAACTGAATCTCGATAAAAATACGCTTATTGTATTCACGAATGACAATGGAGGGCCATCAGATAAAAATGCCTCTATAAATGATCCTTTAAGTGGCACTAAATCAAATCATCTTGAAGGGGGGATTCGGGTTCCGTTTCTTATGAAGTGGCCCGGTCATATAAAAAAGAAGTCAGAGTATTCAAACCCTATCATTACCCTTGATCTCTTACCAACTTTCTACGCTGCTGCCGGGGGTGATTCAAAAGCATTGAATGACATTGATGGTGTGGATCTCCTTCCTTATTTAAAAGGAGAAAAGAAAGAACATCCACATGAGATACTATATTGGAAAAAGGAAACCAGGGCTGTGGTTCGCCAGGGAGACTGGAAATTACTACGTTATTCTGACAGGCCCGCAGAGCTGTATGATATTTCAGAAGACATTGGTGAACACAATAATTTGGCGAGTACTTACCCCGAAAAAGTAAGGGAAATGTTCAAACTCTTATATGAGTGGGAATTGACACTGGAAAGACCAATGTGGTTATTGCACAGAAAGTATGAGAAGGTCGATGTAGATAGAATGAATCAGTACAGGTAATTTGTTCAAAACCATTCAAGCTTAAGTATTTAGAATGCGTGCAAAATCAATTAACAAACAAACCATTGATGAAATTAATAGGAAAGTGTTATTTGGTGTTAGGTCTTAAAGTTTCAGTAACAGGAATTGAGCTGTGCAAACTCCCGGCTTCCCCTACTTTAGCGCTATTGGGACTTGATTTCTTAAAAGAACAATGTTCTGTCAACCAAATATTTCGGAGACAGGGCAATCCTAAATGTGAAACCCAGTTTGCATGTGGCTTATAAGATTCGACAGTCTCTTCCCATGGTTTTATACAATAAAAAAAACCCTGCTAAAAAGCAGGGTCTTCATTTATTTCTGTGGGGCATGGCGGAGATAAATCGAACAAATTACTCCTCCAGGATATTTATCTTTTACACAATATAGCCGGGTCTATTTCTTTCCCCCTCGAAGCAAGCTCGATTTACTCCAATTATTAGGTACAATACTTTTAGCAAGAAGCTATTAGATCCAAGCATTGGTGAAAAATTCAATTCATATATCGTTTGATTCTGCGTGATTATTAACATATACAAAAAAATTGGCGTATTAAACTTTAGCTACTATCTTTAGAGAAATGATAAATTTAATTAGCTAATGCAAGTTTCCGTAAACAGAAAGGATTTAAAATTCCTACCAGATTCCAGTAGGGTAATTGCGCGTTTTCTTTACATGGGTGATGAAAGGGCCCTAAGTGTCATACATTCTGTACTAAATATGTCTGACGAAGAGACATCTACAGCCTTAAAACAGGTACTGAGGGATTTTTCAGTGCGTCACCGGAATATTTCAAAAATTTTTGAAAAGCATTTTAATAACATTACCCATCTGTTTGCCCAGTTAAACGTTGATCCGGAATCGCTTAATGTATCCCAAAAATTAATTATTGGTTCCTATTTTACGATGGAATATTCGATTGAAGCATCAGCAATTTTTAATCCTTCCATTGTTGAACATCCAGATCAGTCCGAAACTGGCGTAGATGAAAAAAGAGTAATCATAAGTTTCAGAGCAACAGGGGAGGGGCATATTTCATCGATAGTTTTCCGGATGGGTATTCTCGATCGGGATAACAATCTATCAATAACACCCGTAGGTAATATGCTGGAGGAGGCTGAACATATCCTGCGACATAAATACGATAAGAAATCATTTAGTTCCAAGCTGGATGAAATGAAGGATTTTCAGGGTATTATTCCATCTGGTTTAATACTGGATAAGCTAAATGATAAATTTACCTATGGCGAACTCTATAGATGCATTGAAGAGGATAAAAAGAGACCGCACCTTGCCGCCTATAAAGAGATGTTTTTTAATCAGATTATGTGGCTGGCTTCATCGCATTACGAACTAAAATTTTCTTTAGACACAAACATATCTGAAAGAGTTATTTTTCCTGTATCCTCCAACGAAACCAATGGTATTGAAGATGCCCGTTTTGTGAAATTTACAGATGATAATGATGAAGTCATATATTATGCTACTTACACGGCTAATGACGGTAACTCGATTTTGCCTAAGCTACTGGAAACCACGGATTTTTATCATTTTAAGATATGCCCATTGCATGGAGAAATAGCCCAGAACAAAGGAATGGCCCTGTTTCCAAGAAAAATTAATGGAAAATACGCTATGCTTTGCCGGTTGGATGGAGTTAATAACTACATCGCCTATTCTGATCAAATTACTATTTGGCGTGAAGCAAAATTGTTACAGCAACCTAAATTTCCCTGGGAATTCGTCCAAATAGGAAATTGCGGATCGCCCTTAGAAACCAGTGAGGGGTGGTTAGTACTAACACATGGGGTAGGCCAGATGCGGGAATATGTGATTGGGGCAGCTCTGTTCGATCTTGATAATCCGGAGAAAGAAATAGGAAGGCTAAAATCACCTTTATTGATGCCCAATGTGGATGAGAGAGAAGGATATGTACCCAATGTGGTTTATTCCTGCGGATCTATGACTCATAACAATGATTTGATCATACCCTACGCAGTGTCCGATTACGCATCAACTTATGCCACTGTAAATTTAAATGAACTACTGAGCGAATTGAAAAATTCAAGATAGAATCTGCTGATAGACCTCCATATATCCTTCTGTCATTTTCTGCCTGCTGAATCTTGAATTAGCCCATTCCCTGCAATATTTCCGGTCAATCAATTTAATATTTTTTACTGCCTCCACGGCTTCTTCAACAGTGTTCACTAAGAAACCGGTTCTCTCATCAAAAATTAATTCAGACATTGAACCCCTGTTAAAGGCTATAACGGGTGTTCCACAAAACATGGCTTCAGCCACACTGAGGCCAAAAGGTTCCTCAAAACTAATTGGATGTAAAAGGGCAAACGCATCACCCAAAAGCTTATTTCTTTCATCTGGCCCGGAATTACCAATATAGACGATATTGTTATTATCGATAAATGGTTTAACCTTCAGGTCAAAGTACTCCTGATCCTGAATTAATCCGGAAATGATGAGTTTTCTTTTTGATTGTTTAGCAATTTGTATAGACTCATAGACCCCCTTCTCTGGATGAATGCGGCCAAAAAAAAGCAAATATTCACTTGATTCAGGACTGAATTTGAATTCTGCTGCATTGATGCCATTGTATACGGTTGCGATATAATCGAGTTCGGGACTGCGGTCGGAATTACTGATGGAAACATAATTAACGGTGCTGTTGTATTTTTTATAGACAGGGAGAATTTTTGGAGAAGAAAAACCATGAATAGTAGTTACCATGGGTGTTTTAATTAATCGGGAATAACTCAGAGGCAGAAAATCAAAATGATTATGAATCAGATCAAACTGATCTGCATTCTCCATCAGAGAGCTGATGTGAAGACACTCTGAAACTTTGGCATTGATATTCGAATCTTCGGCGTACGGTCGGTCACAAACAGCTGCTAATTTGCCTTTTGTAAAAGAATCGCCTGTGGCAAATAATGTGACATCAACGCCCTGTTCAACCATTCCCTCAGCAATATTGGATGCTACCTGTTCCCATGGGCCATATTTTCGTGGTGGTGTTCGCCAGGCAACTGGTGAGAGTATTGCGATTTTCATGATTAATTTATTAACATTACTGCGATTAAACTACTTTTTTGATGCTACGTCTTTCATCTGACACATGAATTTCTGCATATGCCTGCATTGTGGTTAAATGAGAGATTAAATATGCCAGCGAACTTTCGGCACCCTGGTTACGGTTCACACCATAGCTTTCAAATCCATCACAACATCCTTTGGTTTCAAAATCATACAGGCTCAATCTCAGGTCATTTTCACCCAGGAACCATAAAAATGAGGTATATAACTTATTGATGTACTCTTTATCCTTTGTTAATAGAAAGGCTTGATGATACATTAATACCATGGCCATGGCATCAATGGGTTGCTGGGCAAAAACAGAACGCTCCCCATCTTTTCGATACCATTTCTCATTTCCAACGATCGACAAGTAATTTTCAATAAGGGTATGTTTTGTTAGAAAGTCCATAGATTCGAGTGCTATTCTTTCTATTTTATCATCATTTAATATTTCGGCTGAATGCAGAAGAGCTAATGGCAAGATACCATTATCATAGGCTAACAGTGATTCGAACCATTTCCAATCAGGGGACTCATTCTCCTCATAATGTTTAATTAAGATCTGGGCCAGATTTCTTAACCTTTCAGTCATTGAGTCGTCAAAGGGGTTGCTTTTCAGGTAATGGCTTATTCCGATCATGGTATTGGCGATGCTCCTGATGGACTTCAATTTTTCAAAATTGGGCGATGCATTGAAAAATATCTGTTTGCCAGTCTGGTAATAAGCATCGTTGGGAGCATTGTTCAACAAGTATCCCAATGCCCATATGGTCCGGCCAAAAGAATCCTCAGAACCAACCTCATCCAGAAAGTTTCTGTTAAAACTCATGAAATTCCTGAAAGTACCATCATCATTCTGCATGAAATGGATATAGCTTAAATAGATGGGTAATAACTCAAGGGCCCGATTATCTTTCATTTGCCTGTATGCCATTAACACCATGAGCAAGGCCCTGGCATTGTCATCCAGACAATAGCCTTCTTTTAAATTTGGAATGCCATAGTTTGCATGCTGGATAATGCCTGTATCATCTGTTAAACAATTGATATGTGATAGAGAAAAAAGTGGCATAGCAAGAAGATCCAGTTCGGTATCATTATTTACCATTACACTCTGCTGTTCCTTAAAAGCATCCCTGATAACCTCTATATATTTCTCTCCTGTTTTCGGCCAGGTAATTTTCCGACCATAGTCATAGGCTTTTCTTTTAAGCTCATTAAGCACCTCAGGTTTATCCAGAAGTTCTGTTAAAGTGGAAGTAAGTCCCTTGGGATCATTGAAGTCAATGAGCCTTCCCCTTCCTTCTGCTAACAATTCTGAGGCATGCCAATAGGGTGTTGAAATAACGGCCGAACCAACTCCAATAGCATACGAAAGTGTTCCACTGGTAATTTGGGCTTCGTTCAAATAAGGAGTTATATAAATATCAGAAGCATACAAGTATTTGAACAAATCCTGTTCATCAATAAATTTATTAAGAAAGATAACATGCTCTTCAAGATGAAGACTTTTAACTAAATGCCTTAAGAAAATACGATATTCTTCACCTGACTGTCGCAGTACATTGGGATGGGTTTTGCCTAAAACTATATAAATAACATCCGGGTGTTTTTTAACAACTTCGGGCAGTGCTTTTATTACTGTTTCAATTCCTTTGCTACGTCCAATAAAGCCAAAAGTAAGCAACACCATCTTACTGTCAAGTTTGAACTCCTTTTTCGATTTTTCCTGGTTAAAGAGAATATCTGGTACGCCATGTTCTATAAAAACAATTTTGTCTTCCTGTACATTGTAAATACTAACCAGGAACTCAATAGCTTTATGGCTCATCACCACTATTTTATTTGCCATTTTACAAATTTCCTGTAAAACAGCTTTTTCATTGTAAGAAGGATTCTTAAGAATGGTATGTAATGTTACAATAAGAGGAACTTTCAATCTGTGAAGCAAAGGAAGGATTTGCACCCCGTTTTGACCGCCAAAAATGCCAAATTCATGTTCAAGGATACAGATATCAGCGCCGCTTAAATTAATGAACTTCACGGCCTTTAAATAATCTTCCTGATGGTTTTGCCTGATGATAACTTTTACTTCATCAGGGTATTCATAAGTAAGGCCGTTGTCGTTTATGGCAACAACAAAACCCTCATACCCAAGTTCCTTTTTTTCACTATTCGATAATATTGAGTTGAACAGGTTATTCGTAAATATACCGATCCCACATTCCCGGGGTGGGTAAGTGCCAATAAAAGCTAATTTCATTCTGTGCTTATTTTCATGAATACATCATCACATGCATATTCCTGCGATTCCGGACACCTTGTCCTGCTCAAAACGGACACACTGTCTTGTACAAAGCGGACAGTTCTTTCATCTCTGTTTTTCGCATAAATATTTCCTCTAATTTAGTAGTTTTTATACGATTCTCGCATTGATTTTTCAGTTTTAAGTTCTATTCGATGGGAACTATGAACAACCCTATCGAGGATTGCATCGGTTCTGTCCTTTAGATTTACAATCTGAATATTTATTAAAAAATAACATTGTTGG
>CAZIFQ010000009.1:0-108824 GCA_964538375.1 uncultured Bacteroidaceae bacterium
GGATTTATTGAAAAAATAAGATAAATACCTTGTTTTTATCTTAGAATACGGGATCGTATTTCGCGTTGCATCCATCAACCCCGGATCTGACTCATTAGCTGCGCTGAGCTCGGCTTCGCCTCGGTTCCGGTTCAGACATTTGACGGATAGCATGACTTTACTCCTGAATTGAAATAGGATTTGTTTTTTGCAAGAATCCTTGCGTAGCTATTTACTTATATTATAGTTTTACTTATCTTTATATCAAGCGATTAATTAAACCTAAAACCTACCATCATGAATAAACTTGTTTTTTTGAGTCTGATTTTTGTTTTTTCTTGCTGTCTTTTCCTGAATTCCTGCAGTACGGCAGCTGTAATTGCACGCAATACAGTTGATATAGCTACACTGGAAGAATTGAACCTCGAAAGAAAAGATTATGAGGTTATTGAAACAATAACCGTAACTGCAAAAGTGAACTATAATGCCAGACAGCGAAGAACAGTTGCTGAAAACAATGCATTTACCGTGAAGTACAAGAAAATGAAGGGAATGAATGTCCTTGAATCCGGAATGCTCAGGTTCGGCTACTTATCACAGGATGTTATTTCCAATACTAAGATTCAGAAAAGAGGCTTTATCAGGACTAAATACACTGCGTATATTCCTGGAGACCCCGAAGTGCTGGCCAGGAGGTGGGCCACGTATAAATTAATAGCAGAAGCCAAGGCTAAAGGTGCCGATGCCTTGATCGTACCGGTAAGATCCTCTGATATACAATCAGGAGGGAGAAATATCAGTATTATCAAAACAACCGTATCTGCAAAAGCTGTTCGAATATTTAATGATTAAACGTAATTGTCAATGGGCCTGAGAACCCTCTTATTCGTGTGCATAAGCTTGGTGTGCAATTTCTTGTATGCCCAGGAAGTTGAGATCGCATTGGACTTGACCGGTAAAAAGCCGTCCTATAACACAGTTGACGGAGTAAGTGTGCATTTGTCAGTGCAAGCTGTTTCAGGCAACAATCTTCTTAAACTCTATGATGCCGACCCATTTAAAAAACCCGTAATCCAGGCGGAAAAAGAACTGGATGAAGAATTCGAGCATACAATGGGTCAGTACCTTGCTTCCATTGGCATCACGAGTGATGAGGAAAGTGACAACAAGATCACGCTGAAAGTGAGCATGTGCGCACTGAACTATCTCCTGGATAAGGGGTGGACCGCAACGGTGAAGATTGAACTGAAGGTATTTACCAGGAATCATGAGTTGTTTTCCAAAAACCTGAGTGGATACAGCGAAGCGGGAGGCCGTGAGTCTGAATATGAATTTGCGGAACAGGCAATAAACGATGCGCTCTTCAACGTTTTTGATGGCGTGAACTGGGGAGAGCTGGATGACTCTTTTTCAAGAGATGTATCTTTCCAGGCAGACCACAGGGAATCACCAGCAGCAAGTGGCAATATAAAAGCGGCCCCCCTTGATTTCAACAAAGCATTGCACACGGGCAGATACCATGCACTGATCATTGCAATTGACGATTATCAGTATATAAATAAACTGGACAAACCTATCAAGGATGCCAGCAAGCTTGTGGAGCTATTACACGAAGACTATTCATATGCATCTGAAGATATTATCTTCCTGCAGAATCCTACCAGGGAGGAAATAATCAACAAACTCGATCAACTTGTTCATGTTGTCGGGGAAGAGGACAATCTCCTTATATTCTATGCAGGACATGGATACTGGGACGAGCAGAGGGAAACAGGGTACTGGCTGCCTGTGGATGCTAAAATGTCGAGCACAGCCAACTGGTTAAGGAATTCCACCCTGCAGGAATATATTGGTGACATAAAATCGCGGCATACCCTGCTTATCGCGGATGCATGTTTCGGGGGAGGTATCTTCAAAACCAGGAAAGCTTTTGCAAATGCCCCCACCTCTATCAACCATATGTACGAACTGAACAGCAGGAAAGCAATCACCAGCGGTATGCTGAACGAGGTGCCGGATAAAAGTGTTTTCTTTGAATACCTGGTGAAACGACTCGAACTGAATGAAGAGAAATATTTATCTTCAATGCAATTATTCACAAGTTTCAGGATCGCAGTAATGAACAACAGCGACAACGTTCCCCAGTACGGAACCATCCAGAAAGCCGGGGACGAAGGCGGTGATTTTATTTTTGTACGCTCAGGGGAGTAACATACTTTCCCGATGATAATGCTATTTGGCAACTTTTCTATATACTACATACCCAATAATAAGGACTACCAATACGACGATAATGATCCACCATGGAAAGGCTTTTGGTGGGATAATCGTCTTGAATCCTTTGTAAATAACCGGTGCCTGGGAAAAGTTGTAAAATCCAAATTTACCTTTCTTGTAAGTTGAATCCTCAATCTTTTTGCTAAACAGCGTCTTTTCTCCCTCTTGTATAGTTATTGTAAATGCACCAGGATCAAATTCCAGGATGAAACCATATTCTTTTTCAAACTCCCATCCTGCTGTTTCTTCATGATACAGAAGTGTTACCCTATCCTCAGTACCTTCTGTATTCCAAAGATCTGTGCCATCAAATGGCTGGTTGATTTCCAGCAGGCCTGACTTCGGACCCGAATAATCAACCGCCACTGCCTTTATGCTTACGCCCTGCTTTGCCAAACCATTTTCAGGGGTATTCTGCGTCGCTTTTTTCCAGTCAAGCAGGTAAAAATGTCCGGGATCCTGGTAAGCGAAAACAAAGCCCACTAGATCATCATCACCTCTCGCAGTCATAAGCCATGAACCTTCAATCTTTCCATTTTTAATATCGATATCACTAACGAGTATTATTGGGTCACAATTAATTGTTTGAGTGGCCCATTGGTTCTCATTACTCAACACCCATTGTCCAGGTCCCTGTCCGCTGGAATAATGATACATTACCTCTTTCCATTCGCTAAGGTCAACCCATTTTTCAATTGGCTCTTTCTGTTTACCACAACCCATAGAAAGGATTACAGCAATTAACAAACTGATTCTAATCGTATTTTTCATGATGCACCTCCTTTATTATTTGAATAAATATGATGAAGTAAATGAGGGGTCGTTTCCTACGTGGAGTTCAGCCCTCGACCAATGCTTCGTTGTAGTTGTACAATATATATTCAGGGTTGTTGTCTAAGTTGCTAATTATGATAAATTTATGAAGATTCTTTTGAAGATGCAAATAATTATCATCTCTGCGATGTAATAGGTCCTGCTCATCAAACCTCAATGCTCATTGTAATTAACACACCACCGGTTTTACCCTCAGATATAACATATCTAATCTTCTTGTCGGTTAACTGATGATAGGCAAGAAACATTTTACGTAAAATCGCAAATCCTTTGCCCGTTGAATATTTACTCCTGTTCGCAGGGTCCAGACCCGGTCCGTTGTCTTCTACCTCAATTTTTACCAGGTCGTTTTCCCGTTCAGCATGTATTCGTAATACTTTTTCGCCCTTCTTGTCTGCCAATCCATGTTTTACAGCGTTCTCCACAAATGTAAAAACAGCCATTGAAGGGATTTGAATATCTTGACAATCACCTGGTACATCAATGATAAATTCAAATTCTCGTCCTAACCTCAGTTGCTCCAAGGACAGGTACTTTCGAATAAAATTCAATTCTGCAGCCAAAGACACAATATTTGCTTCCGAAGTATCAAGTACTTCACGCATTAGCCCTGAAAACCGGATCAGGTATTCATCGGCCTTTTCACTATCTCCTTTCAAATTCATTGATGCAATGGCGTTTAATGCATTAAAAATGAAATGAGGATCAATCTGCTTTTTTATTGATATCAATTGATATTCACGCAATTTCATTTTTATTTCAAGCCGTTCTTGCTCCTGGCGGATCTGAATATACTGAATGAGATATATCGTGAAAAAGACCAGCACAAAAACAGTTGCCAGTTTTAGTGAAAACCAAAACCACCTGTTGCGTTTAATTAAATTGAATTTGTAGGAATTATATATGTCAGCATAGTGATAGCCCGAATACCCTTTATAATTTATGATCTTTTCAAGCCGATGTGCATCCCCCGACTGACTCTCAAATGACTCCTTCATTAGTTTTCTTCCCTTCAGATCAACGATATTCATCGAATTCGCACCTTTTACCAACAATACTTCTTCTGATACATTGGCTATTGCATATGGTCCATAAAGGTTTCCCTTAAAAAACGCTGATTGAATGCGCTTTACCACTTCAAGTTTTTCATTAAACTTTATCAATATTCCATCGTCACTCCCCACTACATATATGAAATCCTCATGAACAAAACTATAGTATATCGAGCTCAATCCGAGTGAATCCAGATCAACTGACTTCAGCAGGTCCCCATGTATAGAATATAGCATTAAGCTGTTTCTGAGGTCATTCCTGGTACCCATGTACTGATAAATAACAGACCATACATTCTCCCTGCCATTAAAAAACGGGTGGATTGTTACTACTGCAGGATACGCTTTAAACTCTACTGGCGGGAATACGTAATCTAATTCACTGTTATAAATCATTAACCAGACACTCTGATCGGAAAAAGGAATTGAATCATGATAATTACCTGATGCTACCACCGGACCGTAATATTCATTTTTCCCGTCATTGTCAATGTCATATTTGTGTAAGGTATACCTGGGACTATTCCCGGCAAAATTAGATTTATTCAATACATCATTGTTGATATCATAAGAATAAACATACCTGGGGTTTAGGGCAAGTGCGCCCGAAATATTAAAATATATTCTCTTATTGTTTAAACCGGAATGCTGATCCAGCTGGAGTCCCCCAATAATATACCTTGCCTCATTACCTTCTAAAGGGGCAATATCAATAAAACGCCTGCATATGATAGGTTCCGTTTTATTAAGGGGCTCATAAATATTGAGAAAAAGTGAATCGCCAACATAGGTAAACAAATATATTTCTTTCAATGAGTCAGCATCATAATCACCAAAATAAACATTAGACCTGGACGGGAACCTGCCGACAAAATTGAACTGTTCGATAATTCCACCCCCTGGGTTATAAATTATAGTGGAAGTTTTATTTATTGATGTAAAATATTTAAAAATCCTTTCAGTATTTCCATCTCCATTTAAATCAACAAAATAATGGTTCACTTTTTCGCTTTGCAGGATTTTCTCAACTATGTCCAGTCTGTACTTATGCCCGGCACGAATAAAAACTAAGCCAATACCCATAGTTATAACAAGCGCAAAAAGAAAGCGATACTGCAGGTGGGATAGACTTTTCAAGGTTGGGTTTTAAATAAACAATTCCATGAAGCTAAAAATAGTCATTTGAAATTAACAATAAAAACAATACCTCCTTTAAGAGAATATCAACTACACCCTGGAATACTGTATCTGGTTATTATGTATTTTTATGAAATGATACATAGAAACTTGTCTATTCAATTCATATCAAAGATATAGTTGCTTTTTAGTAAAGAAAATTCATCAAACCAGGATCTGTGATCCGGGGTTACCGGATGAGATCCTGAAGGGATCACGTCATCTTTTTTACAGAAAAAATCATTATTGAAGGCAAAGTATATTCAACCTTGTATCCAATAATAATAGGTATTTCTTTTTCATTTCCTGTGATAAAAAACTGTTTTCAATTAAGCCTTTCCATTGAGGAACTGATAATGAAAATATTTCCAAAACTTTATCAATGCTTTTATCTATATGTCATTGATTTCTCTGAATATTTTTTAAATTTATTGTTCTTAACAGCCCTAACACTGAAGGAGAAAAGAATATCAAGCAGGCAAGGTGTGTTGACACATTGGTCATGTTGAAAATGCAGCATGTAAGGAATCATTCATATCATGGATTCAATACGTAAGAACAAGCAATATTTCAAATTTTGTATTTACGGATTTCTTAAAAATCTTCGTTTTTTCGATGCTTTCTTCATCCTGTTCCTGGTTGAAAAAGGATTGCCTTTTACCCAAATCGGAATCCTTTATGCAGTTCGTGAAATATTCATAAATATATTTGAAATTCCCTCAGGCATTATTGCGGATACTTTTGGAAGAAAGAATGCTCTTCTAGGTTCATTTTTTGTATACATTCTCTCGTTTGCTGTTTTTTACCTCTCCCATGATTTTTGGTTGTTGCTGCTGGCATTTATATTATTTGGGATTGGAGAGGCCTTTCGCTCCGGCACCCACAAGGGTATGATTATGGATTACCTGGCTTTAAATCAATGGGGAAACCAAAAAATCAATTATTACGGGCATACCCGCAGCTGGTCTCAAAAAGGTTCTGCCATTTCCGCGCTCGTTGCCGGTCTGATCGTTTTTTACAGCGGAAATTATCAAAACATCTTTCTGTATTCCATTGTTCCTTACCTCTTAAACTTTTTTTTGATACTATCCTATCCAAAGGAACTTAACCGTTCATTAGAACAGGCAAATCAAAAAAGCAGGGTTGGAATAAGGTTAACGACTACTTCATTTTTTAAGATCATTAAGCAGCCAAAAGTCTTAAAAATCATTAACACATCTGCCCTCCACACCGCTTACCTGCGAGCAGTTAAAGATTATATCCAGCTTCTCATGGTAAATGTTGCATTAATCATACCCATATTGATGAATGTTGAAGCGGAAAAGAAGAATGGGATAGTCATCGGGGTGATTTACTTTTTCATTTACCTTGCCTCATCACGTGCTTCACAGCTTGCATCAAAAGTTGCTGCAAAAAGCAAACAGAATATTTCATATGTCACCTTACTTCTCGGGTTTATATTTGGGATAATGTGTGGCGTTTTTTATACCTATGATTTATGGGTCATCTCAATCATTGCTTTCGCAGGCATATACATTATTGAAAATACCAGGAAACCAATATTAACCGGATTTATTGCAGACCAGGTGCCCAATGAAATCCTGACCTCAGTTATATCAGCGCAATCATTATTGAGAACCATTATAACGGCAGTACTTGCCCTGGTTTTTGGCCTGCTTGCAGACAATTTTGGAATTGGAATATCATTGGCAATAGTCTCCCTGTTTCTTACACTTTCTACCATAGTGATTAATCTTTCAACTAAATAAATACCTCGGCGTGTAGCAATGAGCTGCAAATTCTAACTTTAAGTGAATAGGATGTATGCAATGCATTGGAGTAAGCATGTTAACCAAACATTGAAATATTTACATTCGAGAATGGAGTGCTCAGTAGCACCCGGCATCCTATGCGCATATTGGTTTGAAAAGGGGTGATCAGTTTGCCCGAATTTCCCACATAAATCCAGCAAACGAAACCCGGAATATCGCTGGCAGGGCGATGCTCCGGGCTTCATAATTGTTTTAAATGGTTTTATTCCTCGTAATTTCTGCCTCTTACTTCTTTATAAACTCCCTTGAATAGGTCTTGCTATTAGCCTGGACTTGCAGCAGGTATGCACCAGCAGGTACACCACTCAACTCTATTGGTTTGCTGTTTTGCTCCACACCAAACTCAATAATGCCTCCGTCCACAGCTTTACCAGCCAGGGTATAAAGTGTCCAGTTCACTTCATTGATTACCTCCGATGCGTCGAAGCTGATCCATAACACCTCTTCGGCAGGATTCGGGTAAACCTTCATAGCCGACTCATTGATCAACTTCCCTGCAGCTGATTCGGTTTTCTGTATCAATGAGATGTTTCCGCTCCAATCGAAAATGGTATTGTCAAGTCTGCTTGTGATCTTCACCTGGTAGAGTCCGTTTCCGGTTTCCGGAAGGTCAAGATTTAATGGAATGCTCCAGTTGTAGGCCTTTCCCATTACAGAATCACAAATGGCCCGCACAAAAAATCCATTCGCATACAGATCGAGTTTCATGTCGTGATCCATGTTCTGATCCCATGTGATGTTCATGGTCTCACCTTCCTCGATAGTCTGATCAGTAAGAGGAGTCTTGATCCAAACACTGTCTACGCAATCATACACAGCAATCAGATGGGTGTGCTCTGTCATCGCCAGTCCAATAGTTTCAGTTTTGGAGAATTCAGACCGTCCGCCCACACCGAATGGAACCTTATCCCAACGCACAAATTTTTGTTGTCCAAATTGCTTTTGTGCTGTGATAACCACGGGAGTAAAATTGCGATAAGTCCGGAAGAAACTTCCCTTGCCATCACTCAGATCTGTAATATCAGGTGCTGATAAGAGGTAGTAGGGTGAAACTTCTCCATCGGTCTCCACTTTTAGTGATTTATACTCACCATCCAGGTATTTGAAGTCGTAGTTTATCTCCACCTTCAGTGAGGTAATGTTCCGTGTTTCAATTCCTGAGATGCGGTATAGTTCAATGTTGGCCCATGCAGAAGGTTCGGAGCAGAAGGATAATTCGCTGTCGGAGAGTCCGTCGAGCAGACTATGCAGCAGACTTTTATCTGAATTGCTCAGTCCTTCTTGTGTAATCTTATCTCCGGAGATATCAATAATAGATGTCCACTTCAATTGATTACGTCCCACCCTGTTATGGTTGAAATAGTAGATGTTACCATCCGACTGCAATTTGGAGAAGCCCGAGTGTTCAAACCTTATTTCAATCGGTGTATCATCCAGGGAAGTGGATTTGTGACTTGAGGAGATAAGTTCACCCTCAATCATAGTTCCATCTTCCAGTTCACACTTGACTACCCCAATATCCATGATCCTTATGTTCTCCCTATCCAATCCAAACACATTCCTTTCGAAAGGATTGATGAACAAATCATGATTCTTGTTAAGCATCTCAATCTCATCCTTTGTCAGATCAAATGTAATGGAGAGGTTCCTTGTAAAACCTTCAGAATCAATTTCATCAATGATTGCAGCAGCTATAACGTGCAACTGATCGAGGTAGATTGACTTAATAATGTCCAACTGCTCCTGAGGTAATACGGCCGATGAATCCGGATGCAGTGACTCTACATAGCCGAATAATCCATTTTTGATATCCTCCATTTCAAGCGGTTCGGTCCATGGATTAAGCGTACGGTATTCATAGGCTCTTACCATAAGGTAATGGTACTTCTTCAAACGCTCAAAGGATCTTTTCTCAAGGTTGTTGGCATATTGCATTGCCCTCAGGTTTCTTTTACCATTTGAATCCTGGATGGACGCAGTCAGACTTTGAATGGACATCCTGTTCTCAGCAGTCCGATTTAAGGCAGAGCTGATATTGTTCATCGTAATCTCAATCTCGTTGTGCAGCCTTTGCTTCTCATAGATTGCAGCTTCAACCTTTGCTACTGCATTTTTATATTCAGAGGAGCCGGCCTTTAACTTATCTAGTTCTGCCTGTACATCCTCGTCCGAAGCTTTCAATTGCAGGGAGCTTAAGTCGAAGTCTTTTGCCGCCGCACCCATATCCTTGACAGTAGAACTGACTCCGTTCCATTTACTAAGACCAGCTTTACTGTCTGTAGTTTCCTGATCCCCGATACTCGTCTTATCCATGATCTTATCCTTATCTCCAAGATTCTCGGTGCTTACATTCTTATAAGCCTTATAGCTGTCGTGAACGCCAGAAGCAAGGGTCGTGACATTATCCATTGTCCATGGGTCCTCATAATCTATTTTGGCAGCTGTAGAGATGAGTCCGCCCACCGCGGCACATCCAGGGTAGGGGATGCAGCTGATGAGCTGACCTCCGATATCTGCAATAGATTTGATAAAAGCAATTTTCTGTGCTTTTTCGGCATTTTCCTTTGCTTCTTTCAGCAGCCTCTCTTCCAGTTCCTCCAGTTCTTGCCGCAGCGTATCTGCTTTAGCCTCTGCAGCATCATACTGAATTTCATAGGTAGTGAGTCTGCCAATATTCTCGTTCAGACCATCCTGGAGCTCTTCAACTTCATTGATCATTTCTGTTCTGGCACTGGTCATGCCCTGCTTTGCCTGCACAATACTGGCATCCGCCTTATTGATCAGGTAACTCAGGA
Organism: uncultured Bacteroidaceae bacterium; assembly: GCA_964538375.1. GTDB lineage: Bacteria > Bacteroidota > Bacteroidia > Bacteroidales > JAUUZQ01. The sequence goes on from CAZIFQ010000009.1 coordinate 9,946, forward strand.
ACATCAGGTTGAATGCATGATCAACTTCCTGCTCAAATGCTTCCTTATAGATCTCAAAGGAAAGCAAGGGAACCCATCCAACCGGATTGCCAAAGTAATCAAGTCTGTTGCGCAGTCTGTTCTGCATCTCTATGATCTCATTGTGAACATTCATCAGGTCAGCATCGTCGACATGCGCTACTGTATCTACCCCTGCAAATTTTTCAGAGAGCAGCTCATCAAGGCTTGCACATTTCTTCCCGACATAAGCCAGGTTATTCTCCATATACTGCATCCTCAAATGAGCGATCTCAGGTTGAAGTATTCTGGCATGGATCCAAATTGTTGGATACCAATCCGTGGAGATAAGACTACCTCTGTCACCCCAGGTGCTTTTTTCAAGTGATGTTTTTCCATTAATTCCGGGGGCACCTGGAAGACAAGCATAATTGGCCTCAGAGACGAATACAGGAGATTCCAATACTCCTCCATTTCCTCCTACTCCTCCTGGTATAGTATCTATAGTAGTTGATTCTCCCATGCCACCATTCAACATAAAATGGATTCCGGGTCCCATTTGTATATCCCCGGTTTTCAGGTAAATATTTCCTGCATTCCCCCCAGGCATTGCTATTTCAGCAACCGTTTCAGGATAGCTCCAAGGAGATGTATTTATAGAGGCATGTGGATTGTCAAATACAAGCTTTCTGGCATAAATGGTCACGTCAGCGGCCTGAAACCACATGCTTTCACTTATGACCATGGAATCCGCGTACAGAATGACATGTTTTATACTATCATACCTTCCGTCTTCTCCAGCAGCTGAATAATCACATATGCCCTGGTCATCCGATTCCGTATTGAACAACAGTATTCTTCCGGCAATATGGAGCGTGGAATCTGCTATATCAAATACAGACATGACGTCGCTCATCAGTCCATCTTCCTGGGCACTTACCTTATTCAAACCCATCGCATTTTCTTCCGGGGGAAGGCTGGGCAGATAAGTGAAGGCAATCTCGGTCCGGATGGTGTCCGTGCCGGTAAATGCAATGAAAACAACAGTATCACAAAATGATACTTTCGCAGGATCGTGTGTAAATGTAAACAGCTGATGTTCTTCATCCCATGTACAAGTTCCGATATGCTCATCAGATTCTATCTGAAAAATAGCCTCCGGTCCTAAAGTACCGGATTCCAGGTAAAAATTGACTGTGGAAGATTCTTTCACAGAATATTCCATGAGATCTTCAATATCAATGGTATCCCAGATCGGGATATAAACATCAAGTCCGGTTTGCTGCAAACCCATCGTGATCATCTCATGATTATCTACCGTAGAGTATACTCCTCCAAGGGAAAGGGAGCTGATCCGGGTATCTGCTGATTGTTCGTTAACTGGTACAGCCAGCGGGCTGATGCCCCAGGGTGTGACATACTGCGCATGCAGCGTCACTGTAAACCACACCAGGATTAGTAATATGCCTGTCTTTTTCATGACATATTATTTTACCCGGATGATGAAATTCACGTTGGCGTTTACTGGTCGGGTTTCCTTGCCTCCGGTGTTGCTAGTTGTTCTTGGATAGTCACCAAAAGGATCATCGGCAACTGTTTCCCCGCTTCCAGCACCATTATGAATGGCCACATTGTTTTTCTTGTATTTATCCATATACGGATGACTATGGGATATTATGGTATCCTGCTGAAAACTCCCCACCTGATTGCCAGTGTTGCCTCCATATCGGGCAGCTCTTACGTCTGTATCGGGATCTATATAATCTTCATCAGTTGCTCCTAAATTGGTTCCTCGTAAAAACACACCGCGCAGATCCGGCAAGAGATTTTCACCCCATGCGCCGTTCAAAACCTGGTCCAGAAGCAGAAATTCTGCCTCATCATATGCCTGTCCGTTGCAGAGCTTATATGTTCCTTTGCAGCCAACGACAGTTACATTGTCCGTGTTGTCAGGAACCTCTCCTGCGTACGGAATGATGGATCCAATGGGAAGTCCATTGTCTGCCTGTGTGCTGGATTCCGCGTATGGAACTGACAGTAAGGGAGCATGTACAATTTCAATGTCCGATCCTCCCTCTTGAAGCATTATATTCAAATAAGCAGTAATATCTCCAAAATTGATAGCATCGAAAGAAGCTACGGAACCTCCCGTATAATCTCCTTTTCCAATGATCAAAGAGAATACACCAAATTTGTCGGTGGTAGTCGAGTCGGTTTCCATATACAAAGCCGCATTTTTTTCGGCTGTAGGGTAAATAGTGATTGTCAGCTCAACAGCTTGTTCAGCTTTTACTGAGCCATCGCTGTTACGGGCAACAGCCTGGAAATTAAATCCTTTTCCGCTATTTTGCCCCATTAATCCTGTTATACCAAGGATTATCAGTAATCCAAAAAAAATAGTTTTCTTCATAATAGCTAGTATAAGTGTTTGGTTAATAAAATAGTTAATCATTTAGTTAACTGGAAATTAAATATCTTTATCTTTTGTATTTATAAACTGCTGAAATTTATACGTTGTTTAGAGCTTTGATTGAAGTAGAGGTTATAACCGCATTATGATTATTTAGACGGTCAAAATTAAAAGCACGATGTGAATTCGCAAAGTCTTTCGGCACTAAACTTTGCACCATATATTGTTCCATTATACCAGTATCCACCCCACCATTCGTGATACGGTAATTAGAATAATAGGCAAGAATGCCTTTTATTGAAATTTGTGAGATAATACTTATTTAGGTAACAATTATTAAGACAGTAGGCCAACTAATTATATCATAATTGATGGCTAATAAGTTGATAATAGGAAAGGCAATCATACGAAATAACGTGATATCTAGCATTTTACATCAAATGTAAATGTTTTCGTTTATTAAAACATATTGCAGGGAATGCTGTAGAACATGCTGGAATCTTATTCAGATTTAACTCTTGCCCTTGAATAGACAGTCATATGCGCAATGGATTCCAGTTCCTTACTTAGAGGAGTAATTTGCTTTTCAAAGCAACCTAATGATACTTTCTCTCATCCTATTCTAAACTATTTGTATTTTTGAACTAAACAGTTACTCATATGAAAACTATTATAAAAATCACATGTATCTTATTGATGACATCCCTTGTATCATCTTGTGACGAAGAAGGTGGATTATTCGATCTTGGTGATTCTTCCAAATTATCTTCTTATTCTGAAAGTGGTGGATCAAGCGGAGGTGGCGATAATCAAGGAGATGGCGGGGAAGCTGGCTTAATAACCGCTGGAGAGTGGAACGATCTCGACAACTGGGATTTTTGGAACGACCTGGTTGATGGACAGGATTATAATACAATGCCGGCATATTGGGATTTTTATAGCAATAATCGTTTTTCGGTCCTGGTGATGAGCAATGGGGAAGCCCTGGTTGATTCCAAAATTGAGCTTTTTAAAGATGACGACTCTGAATGGATTGCACGAACCGACAACACGGGAAAAGCAGAGCTATGGTATGGACTCTACGAAGAAACTTCTTCTATCCAGGAAAAAGATTTTTCAATAAAAATAAATGACCAGGATGTTGCTACCGATCTCACACTGGTAGAAGATGGTGTTAATGAGTTAGCTGTTGATATGGAAAAGAATAGCTCCACAAGAGTTGAGATCTCATTTATTGTTGATGCCACTGGTTCAATGGCTGATGAATTGGAGTTTTTAAAAGAAGATTTGAAAGACGTAATTCAGCAAGTTGAAGATCAAAATAATGCATTGGATATACTGACTTCCACTGTATTTTACAGGGACGAGCAGGATGATTATCTAACAAAGAAGTCGGATTTTACAAGTGACCTTGACGAGACAATCAGCTTTATTAATAAACAATCAGCCGCAGGTGGAGGTGATTTTCCAGAGGCAGTTCATACAGCTCTTGAAGTTGGAATAAATGAATTACAATGGTCAACAACCGCCAGGACCCGCATTTCATTCTTACTCTTAGATGCACCTCCCCATTACACTACCGATATTGTTAATGACATACATGCGATTGTTGAAGATGCTGCCCGGAAAGGTATTAAAATAATTCCCATAACTGCCAGTGGAATAGATAAGGAGACCGAATTTTTAATGAGATTTATGGCTATCTCTACCAATGGCACCTATGTGTTTATCACAGACGATAGTGGAATTGGAGGCGAGCACCTTGAAGCAAGTGTTGGAGAGTTTAAGGTAGAACTATTGAATGAGCTTATGGTTCGGCTCATCAAGCAGTATTCTGAGTAAGTTTCTCCTCCCCCCCGGTAATTATATGGTTTGTTTGTCTAATGCTGAGTACCGCAGTCAGCGGATATACCAGCTTTCATTCCACTTGAAAATAAGCAGGAAGAGACATTTTTTTTTATACCTTGCATCCAGGCAATTAACCCAATAATTATTATGAAAACACATATAAGTAAGATTCTTGCAATCCTGACGATTGTATTACTGTCAGCTTGCGCTTCAGAAACCAAAGAGAACACCGATCCGATGACAGAGAAACTCGCACAATTTGAGGAAGTAACGCTCAGTACAGACCTAAGCGGGCTTACCGAAAATGAGAGGGATATTATAAGCATACTGATTGATGTTGCTGATATAATGGACGACATATACTGGACCCAAACTTATGGCGACAAAGCTGCTTTGCTTGAGAGTATTGAGTCAGATGCCGCAAAGAAATATGCCATGATCCATTATGGCCCCTGGGACAGGCTCGATAACAACCAGGCATTTATTGAGGGAGTTGGAGAAAAACTGCCCATGGCGCAGTTTTACCCTGTTGATATGACTGTTGATGAGTTTGAAGCATGGAATAATCCCGATAAGAAAAGCCAATATACCCTTGTGCAACGTGATGATACTGGTAACCTGGTTACAGTTCCCTATTCAGAAGCATATTTGGAGCAGCACACGAAAGCAGCGGAACTGATGCGTAAGGCCGCTGCACTTGCTGAGGATGAAGGACTAAAAAACTACCTGGAAGCACGTGCTGATGCTTTGCTTAGCAACGAATACCAGGAGAGCGATTTTGCCTGGATGGAGATGAGGGAGTCAAACATTGATTTCGTGGTTGGACCTATTGAGAATTATGAAGATGGATTGTTTGGCTATAAAGCTGCCCACGAATCTTTTGTGCTGCTGAAGGACCTCGACTGGAGTGCCCGGCTGGCCAAGTTCAACGCCATGATGCCCGAGCTACAAAGAGGGCTGCCAGTGGCTGATGAATATAAGTCAGAAATGCCCGGTACCGATGCAGACATGAATGTTTATTATGCACTTTACTATGCAGGCGACTGTAATGCAGGATCAAAGACGATTGCCATCAACCTGCCCAATGACCCCGAGATTCATATTGCAATCGGAAGCCGTAAGCTACAGCTGAAGAATGCCATGCAGGCCAAATTCGAAAAAATCCTTGTCCCTATCAGCGAAATGCTGATTGATGAAAGCCAGAGAAAGCATATCACCTTTAATGCTTTTTTCGAAAATACCACTTTCCACGAGGTGGCTCACGGCCTGGGAGTTAAGAATACTATCGTTGACCATATACCTGTACGTGTAGCACTTAAAGAGCAATATTCTTCACTTGAGGAGGCGAAAGCAGATATTATGGGACTTTACCTGGTAACTAAGCTTTACGAAATGGGAGAGTTGGAAAGTGGTGAGGTTATGGATAACTACGTCACTTTCTTTGCCGGCATCTTCCGCTCAAGCCGTTTTGGTGCTGCCAGTGCACACGGAAAAGCCAATATGTTCAACATGAAGTATTTTGCCGACAATGGAGCATTTGTTTACCAGGACAATGGTACCTACATGGTAAATTTCGACAGCATGAAGGAAGCTGTTGTTTCACTTGTTGAGAGGATACTTACCGTTCAGGGCGATGGTGACTATGAAGCTGCTAAAGAATGGATCGAGTCAGACGGTGTGATGAGCGACCAGCTTAAGCAGGACCTCGATAAGGTAAATGCAGCCGGCATACCTGTTGATATTATCTTCAAGCAAGGTAAGAAAGTGCTGGGACTGTAATTTTACATCCTGAAACCTGGCATTTCCTACTCTTAAATAGTAATAAAGCACGTAAAAGATCCTATAAATAATAGTGCTATGGAGGTATTATTACCTATAAGTTTGCTCAGTATAGATATTATCTGAATAATCTTTGAACAGTTTAATAGTTTTGCTGTTCTAGATTTTGTAGATACAAATACAACTAGAAATTATGTACGAGAAAAACGAAACCTTTCCACAACAAAATAAGCCCCGAATTGCCGTCTTTAGTTCCAAGAAATGGGTGATCGATTCATTCAATGAGATAAACAAAGGGTACCAGTATGAATTGAATTTTTTCGAGTTCCGGATGTACGAAAAAACAGTGCCCCTGGCGAAAGGATATGATGCCATCTGTATCTTTGTAAACGACATCGTTAATGAGCATGTACTCGAAGGACTGAAAGAGGATGGGGTAAAACTTGTTGCACTTCGCTGCGCCGGATTCAACAATGTCGATATCAACAAAGCAGCTGAAATTGGGATGGGCGTGGTGCGCGTTCCGGCATATTCTCCCTATGCAGTGGCAGAACATACTCTTGGACTCATCCTTACCCTGAGCAGAAAGTTTCACAAAGCGCACGCCCGCGTGAATGATGGCAATTTTTCCCTGGATGGATTGTTGGGTTTCGACCTGCATAAAAAAACCATCGGTGTCATTGGAACCGGGCGAATCGGACAGGTATTTATGGAGCTGATGAAAGGATTTTCATGCGAGATACTGGCCTACGATAAATTTCCAAATAAGGAAGTTGAAGCTTCAGGAGTAAAATATGTAGGACTCCAGGAGCTGTATGCAAAGAGCGATGTAATTAGTCTTCACTGTCCGCTGAACTATGAAACCTATCACATCATTAACGATTATGCAATTGAATCGATGAAAGACAATGTGATGATCATCAACACAAGCCGGGGAAAACTCATCGATACGGCTGCCGTTATCAATGGCTTAAAAGCTGGTAAAGTGGGCTACCTTGGACTGGATGTATACGAGGAAGAAGAAGACCTCTTTTTCGAAGACCTGAGTGAGACAGTCATCCAGGATGACCAGTTTGTGCGACTCCAGACTTTCCCAAATGTGCTCATTACGGCACACCAGGCATTTTTCACAAAAGAAGCCATCAACAATATTGCGCAAACCACCTTTGAGAACATCAATGATTATTTTGACAAGGGGAAAAGCGAAAATGAGATAACAGCCGGAAGCTAATCCAGATCAAGCAAACCAGGTCCCGCATAAATAAGACATAATTATGCTCGAAACCATTTTTTCTTTCTTACCGGTTGGACTTCTAATATGGCTAATGGTGAAGAAGAATGGTATGCTCTATTTTTTTCCATTTCCTTTCCCCTTGTCCATGTTCTTATCCTTCTCACTTGAATTACCAACACCATGATCACCATCACCACCTGGGTCCGCCACTTCGCAAGGACTCTTGGGCCGGTTGTTCCCGCTACCGGTTACAGGAATCTTGTTGGCACTAATACATACAGACCAGTGGCCCATGGAACCTGGATGATTATTGCTGACGCTAACGTTTAAATTACCAGTAAAAAGATAATATTGCCCTGATCTCAGGACATAGGGACTACCGTTCACTATAGCATCTCCCCCACCACCAATGGGCTTAAAGAATAGACTGGTAGCCGTACCGGAATAACTAAAGTTTGCGCTCCGGAGGTTTTCCCTGGTAAATGTCCCCGATGGAGTTTGCATACAGAATTGCCAGGATGAATTCCCCGGGTTAATCCTTACCCCACATGCTGCCTCTTCCTCTTCCTCTTCCTCAACGGTAACCGTCTTAGTTTTAGAATCTGTTCCACATTCATTCTTTACACTAACTACTAAAGTATGTGATCCCGGTTCAAATTTAAATTTGGCACTCAGTGCACCTGCAGAAGGTACAAACTGGAAACCATTATTTGAACTGCCATCAATGGTAACTGAGATGCCAGCTCTACTGGGCACTTCACTAACTGTACCGGTAAGCTCATAAGTAGCCTCTGCACTGGGCACTTCATTTAGTGCAATCGATACCGTTGGTGGAGTGCAAGGTTCTGGTACTGGTTCTGGTTCCACAGGAGGATTATATGTAATCCTTGCGCTGGCATTGTCTTCTCCACATTCGCTTTTGGCATGCAGCGAAATGATGTTCGAACCACTGATGAGCGGTATGGAGCTGCTGACTATATTATTGCTGAATCTGAAAGTAACTGTTTTTCTGTTTACCCTCAGCTTTAATTGACTGCTGTTTGCAACATTGAAAACTTCGGCCCTAAACACATAATTTTGCCGTTCAGTAGTGACCTGTCCCTTAGCCGGATCCATGAGCCTGATTTCCGGCAAATCGCAAGGCTTGGATTCTTTAGTGATGACTGTTGGAACCACTGTATTTTCTGATACCGGGGGAGTATAGTTTCCTGGAGGAGGCGTAACTGGGGGTGGCGGAGCGGGTGGTGGAGTATTACCTCCCGGTGGAGGCCTATACCCTCCCGTTGTTGGAACATTTGCCGGAGGAGTATAGCCACCCGTTATAGGAACATAATCTCCCGTTGGCGGAGTATACCCAACTGCTGGGGTAGTTTCAACTGTATCTATAGGAACATCAAGTATAATACGTACTTCATCTTCAGCAACTGATGTCTGGTTTCTGGCCTTTATCCTAAAACTGTTTTCTTCCTCTTGCAGAGTAACATTCGCTGAAAAGAGTTTCGTGGATGCATTGTAAGTGAACTTATAGTTCGGAAATCCATTTTGGAAAAAACTTATATTGCCTGGTCCGCTCACATTATTAACCATGGCCCTTATGCTATGGGAGTAAGAAACGGTATGGTAAGGATCGGAGGATGGGTCGGTAATATTCACAGACGGGGCCAGCGGGGCCGGTAAGGCAACTGGAATGGCAAGCGGTTCAACACTTTTATTTGATGACCCTCCCCTGAGATTCCACCTTAACCCCATGCTTACATAGTTGTTTCGGTCGAATGCGGAGCCGGAAATATCTTTGTTGTCGAGATTGATACCAACGAAGCTATTTTGCTCTGTAAGGTAAAAGTTGGTTTTAAATTCAACACCAAGAGAAATGGACCTGGAAAGCTGGTAACCGATATAGAAGCCTACTGTGGGTAGTAATGCTGCCTTGTTGGCCAGGTGTGTTTCAAAATCCCCGTCACTGAGTAAGCGTAGATCGTTATAAATCAATTTACGGTCACGGTCAGGATCGATGCTGCTGTAGTCGTACAAATTGTTCCCGGCATCCAAACTATCGGTAAAGGTTCGCCCATACGTGACTCCGGCGCCAGCGAATCCTGTAAGGATGATCCCGGTTCGCTCCCTCAGCCGGTTAAGAGTGAGGCCTAACTCCAGGTCGTAGTTTGTAAAGCTATAGCTGATGTTGCTAAAAGTATTATCTGTATTGATGTCATATGCCTTGTTTTCTCCTGCCAGGAAACGGAATTTCCAGTCCACACTTAAGAATGCATTTTCCTTTTTATAGAGTTGACTTCCAAGGATAAAATCGAATCCAAGTCCTCTGGAATTGGCCAGGTCCGATTTCTGGTAAGCAGTTCCTGCTCCAAATCCGATAGTTAAACCTCCGTTAGAAGTATAGCTGGCCTTTTGTGCCATGCTATTGTTAAAGACGAGAATTGACAGAATACACAAGCCAAGGATACGTGGGAGAGCTTTCATTAAATGATGTCTTTAAAGGTTCAAATGATTCAATGCGGGTATAAATTTGCTATTGGATGGGAAGGTATAAAAAAATCAAAACAGTTAGTTAGCATTTAAAGATAGTCTTATAGAGCTTGTCTTAAAAGTATAAAAACAGAGACTTTAACTTACATATTGTAAGTATGGTTTTTGGATTATAGGGATTTTGCTTCCCCTTACCTTAAGTCCTTGCAATGGAGAGTATAACAAAACACTTCCGTGTGAATAAATTAAAATACCAAATGTATATAATTCATCCATTGTGCTTACATTTACAGTACAGTAACAAGTTTTACTTTGATGAGTCAAACACTTACAGGCAGGATAAAAAAATATTTGCATAAACCTTACCCGCGTCAGGATAATCGTTGGATTATCCTCGTGCTCATACCCCTGTTCATCTCATTCTTCATGGTTACTTTTCAGCCATTTGGTCTTCAAATGTTTTCCCACGAAAACAAAAACCTGCTCCTGGTGGGATATGGAATAGTGACCTTTATCGTGCTGGTAATTGATATGTACATTCTTCCACTGGTTCTACCTCAACTTTTCCGCGAAGAAAGGTGGCTGATGATCAGTGAAATTTTTTACCTGGTATGGATTGTGCTCTCCATCTCTGCAGGCAACTATGCATATTCTGTAATATTCTCCATTGGGGCATGGCATGGCATGGCCGGATTATTGATATTTATCGGATTCACTTTTGCCATCGCCATCATACCTATTGTTGGAATCATCGTATTTTCCCACAACTACATGCTACGCAAAAACCTTGCAGGTGCTGATGAGATCAGCAGAATCCTCGCAGATAAGAAGGATCTTCCACATGTTGAAAATAAAATCCAGCTGGTATCAGCAAATAAGAATCATACCATTCAGACTACTGCTTTCCAGCTCCTATGTGTTGAATCCGAGGGAAATTACCTGAATATATGGTGTTTAGAAGAGGGTAAGATCGTCCAGCATGTCATTCGGAATACGGTAAAAAATATAATTGAGCAACTCGGTGATGCCAGTGGACTATTTTGTTGCCACAGGGCTTATATTGTGAACTTGCGCTACATCGATCATGCAGAAGGCAATTCACAGGGCTACCGGCTTACACTACAGTATCTTCAAAAGGATATCCCCGTTTCCAGGAATTATACCAATGCCTTCAACGCAGCCTTCAGATCGTGGAAATGACAGGTGCATTTTGTACCTGAAATCTATACATTTTATCCCCACAGGTAGTATTATATCACTCCGCCTTGCATTCTGTCCCTGTTTTAGCAGCTATTAAAGTGCTTCTTCCAATCTTGCAGTATCAAAAACCAAAATTAAATATTATGAAAAAATTATGGATCTTAATTGTAGCACTGGCACTGCTTATCGTGGGGCTTATCTTGAACTTCACCGTAGGAAATCAATTTTCAGCTGGTGATTTTGTCTTGAATTATTTTGCCGCGGGCGATTTTGCCTGTGGAGTATTTGCAGCAGGAAAATTCTCAGTTGGAATCTTCTCCGCCGGTATTTTCTCTGTCGGTATTTTTTCATTGGGAATCTTCAACGTGGCAATTTATGCTACCGGGTTCTTTATCCTTGGATGGAAAAAGAACTTTCCCTGTATTCCCAATCTCCAAAAGAAATAATATTGGGGAGACCAAAAAAAGACCGGGCTGCATATTTCAATGCAGCCCGGTTTTTAATTTCCGGCATTCGGATACCATGTATTCAACTTTCCATACAATACAATTTAGAAGGTAAATCCAACCGTTTCCATATCTACCTGGATCTAATCTTCCTCCAATTCTTTTTAGTGTTGGAAGTAAGGATATCGGGGGAGCGCACATACCTCATGTCTTCTACCGTGTAAAAAGCATGAGGATTGAATTCCTTAACCAGGGCAATAGCACTATTTAGTACTTTTCGTTTTACGGCAAGAAAAAGAATACCAACTTCTCCTTCTCTTCCTTCACCCCTGGCTACTGTCACAATAAATCCCTTTTCCCGAAGCGCCTGTATCAAATTATCGGCCGGTAGTTTGGTAATCACCCTCAGCAGTTCATTTCCCATTGCAATCCGCTCCTCGATCCACATTCCTACAAAGGTTCCCATGCCAAAACCAGCGGCATAAGCCACATAGGTAAACCAGTTGTCCAGGTTTTCCATAATCCTGGTGATGGTGATGATCCAGATAAGTATCTGGAAAAATCCTACGTAAGGTGCATATTTCCGAAAACCCTTAGATATCATAATCACCCGGATCGTATCCAGGGATACATCACAAATACGCGCAAGAAAGATCAGTAAGGGAAGAATGATATAATCAAAGTATATTGAGTCCATAGTAATTGTTTTTGGGGTAAATTCTGGTGGTAAAATTAGTCAATTTGATGATTAATTGAATAACCTTTCTCCTGAATCGACATGGGATCCCTGAATTCGAATATGTTAGTAAACAAGGTATGACGATCCTACTTTTGTATTTGATATCTTTAAAAGATCATCATTAAAGCATGTCATGGCAAATAATTATCGTCCTCCATCGCTCAATGAATTCATAAATGAGCAACAAACTGCCTTCCCCTATGCTAAAGGGGACCTTTCCCAATTGCTTACCCATATTGGCCTTGCGTCCAAATTGGTCAACCGTGAAGTGAATGCAGCTGGCCTGGTAGATATTCTGGGCAAGACAGGAAAAAGCAATATCCAGGGAGAAGATGTAATGAAGCTGGATGAATTTGCAAACAATAAATTCATCAAGGTTTTGAGCTCCAGCGGTGAAGTATGTGCTATTGCTTCCGAGGAAAACCATGATATCATCACTTTTAACAACAAGCTGGCGAAGAATGGAAAATATGTTGTATGCATTGATCCACTCGATGGTTCTTCCAATATTGATGTCAATGTATCCATAGGTACAATTTTCTCTATTTACAGGCGCTTAACTAAAAAAGGTACAATTCCTGATGAAAGCGATATCCTTCAGGCAGGAAATAAACAGGTGGCAGGTGGCTATGTAATTTATGGCTCCTCAACCATGCTTGTATACACTACCGGACTTGGTGTTACAGGTTTTACGCTTGATCCTTCCATTGGTGAATACTGTCTATCACATTACAAAATTGAAATGCCCCAGCAGGGAAATATCTATTCCGTGAATGAAGGATATTACAAGCAGTTCTCCAAGGGTATTCAGAAATACATCGATCAATGCAAAGGGAAGAAGGAAGATGGAAGCGATGCACTTTCCTCGCGCTATATTGGTTCGCTGGTTTCCGACTTCCACCGGAATATGCTTAAAGGGGGTATTTATATGTACCCTTCAACCCAAAAGCAAGAGGGAGGGAAACTCCGGTTATTGTATGAGTGCAATCCCATCGCATTCCTGGCAGAGCAATCGGGAGGTATAGCTACTGATGGCTGTGGCGGCAGGATACTTGACATGAAGCCAACGGCGATACACCAGAGAACTCCGTTTTTTGCAGGTTCAGAAAGCATGGTAAAGGAAGTCGAAGAGTTCATTAAGATCCATGGCTGAGTCTTCCCATTGATCTTCAAAATCGTGCATATATAATCCAGGACGGCGGCAGCCATCTCATCATATCCCCCCGTTTTCAATTCCCTTCTATCCGCTGTCTTCTCAGTAAAACCTTTGCATAATCCCTGCCCAGCTTGTCGCCATAATACTCATACGAACGTTGTGCCCATTTGAGTGCTTCGTCTGTATTACCCAGCACTTCGTTACCAACGGCAATATTCAAGCAGGCCCGTCCGGCGGTCTTTCGCTTGTGGTGCTCCGATAAATCTCCCCAAAGTTCGATCGCTCCCTGCCAGTTAGCAACTTCGGCCCTCCGGTATCCTGCCTTGAACTGATGTTTCCCGGAACTTTTGGCTCTTTTGTAAAGCTGACGTTTCACATTGTAGTAACTGGGCAGAAAGCGGTTTACATAAGTCACCCCTGCACCATAAGCTGTCTCAGGCAAAGCGTTTACCGGAGGTATACCCCCAACAAGATCAAATCTCACGGTGGCGCTGTGTTGGTATTGGTCGATGATAGTTTTGGTAGATGGATTGTACAAGCGCCAAAAACAGGACAAATTCATATCAACATAATCCGGCGTTTTTAGCACAGGACTTCCGGTTGTCAGAATTGCCGCCACTTGCTCAGCTGCAGCTTTCTTAAACAAATCGGTATTGGAATCGAAGGTTTCCAATACAAGCAAGGCATCTGTCTTTTCCTTATCACAGATTTCCACCACCAGATCCCAATCGAGCAATTCCGGCACTTCCCTGGTTCCTGTTCCTTCCATTCTCGCCTTTTCCGGGATCACAACCACGGTCCCTGCCCAACGCTGCGATGCTGCGAACACCCCTTTGATACTTTCATCTGAGGCCAGCCTGTCCGAGCCGGTGATCTCCGAGCTAATGATCGCTTCGAGTAGCTTTTTATCTTTCACATCTTCAGAAGTAAGAGAGCGGTTTACCACGGCAATTTCATCCACCTCTTCCGGCAGGTATACCTGCGGCTCCAATGGAAAACTCATTTGTACATATCCATATTTACTGCACCCTGTAAACAAAACTGCCAACAGGATTATGTAGATGCTTATCCTTGCTTTCATAACTTGAATTTTTAGCTGATTAAATATACAACTTTCTCTTAACTAAAACCCAGCTTAATCAGATGGGAAATCACTCCTAAATGGCGTAGCCATTAATTCGTGAAAATTGGCGAAATCTGTGGACAAAAAAATAGAGATGGAGCAGCCATCTCCCATTGCGCTTTTGCGTTCTTTAGGAGCCAATAAACCTGCAGGCTCAGCCATCGCTATTCACCTCCGGCTCATCACTGTTCCATTACTCATCGCATACTTCAGCAATCCTACTTTCTTTGCGATAATAATTTCAGTGATGGTAGAGTCTTCCCACTGATCTTCAAAGTCAAGGAGGTGAAATTCCATAACACCAGTATATTCCGTATCATTGAACATCAGGGTGTCATGATAGCTTGCAGTTGAATAGATGGCATCCATGGCATCCCATGATCTGTAGGTACCTTCCCTAAAATGCATAAACTTATACCCGTACATCGTAGATATTTGAATGATCTTATCATAACTCAGGTCGTATTTGTACCTGAGATTGTTCACCTCAACAACGAGGAGAGGGCCTTCGGGAGGTTCTCTTGTTTCAATATCAATAGAAAAATCTGACCCTTTGTCAGAAAGAAATTCCTGCTCGATCACTTCAAACTCATACTCCTCAGTATCAAAGATTCCACTTGAATACCTGGCCCCGTTGAAATGAGTCCGCTCATATTCCAACTCAAAAACTTCAGGCTGAACATGTTCATCAAGCATCGTAAATTCCTCGCTTTCTGTTAAATCCACAAACCATTCCTTGGCCTGAGCTGAAACGAGAATGGTATGCTTATTGGCAGAATAGAGCTCCCCACAGGAGCTGAGGAGAAATGAAATGGCTAGAAAAATGCCTGTCATGGATATATTGAGTACCCGATACATCTGTCATAAATTGTTAAGAGTGAACTATTTCAATAACATTTTTTCTGGGTAGATATTGTTCTATAGGGAGAAAATCATATGGCGTAGCCATCCTTCTTTAATCTTTTCTGCACCGTCTCCTTGACTTCCCTCCTGCCCTCATAAAAATTTTCTAACTCCTGGCGAAAGCATTGCATCGCCCCCTGTGCATCTCCCGGCATTTTTGTATATTTACTTTCACAACAGATATCTACCATGGTTTTAAAAAAACGTTCCGGTCACATCGGAGTACTTACTTCAGGAGGTGACACACCCGGTTTAAATGCAGCTATACGGGGAATTGGCAAAGCTGCTTCAAGTGAAGGATCCATGCAGGTCATCGGATTTAATGATGGCTTTCGCGGGATGATGGAGAACCGCTCCATCCGTCTCGACAATGGAAAGCTCTCGGGGATACTAACACTTGGCGGCACCATCCTGGGAACCAGTCGTGACAAGCCCCATAAGATGCCGATGGGTGGAAAAATTGTGGATATGACTGATGTGATTGTTGAGAACTATTATAAGAATCACCTGGATGTATTGGTCTGCCTGGGAGGCGGGGGTACGCTTAAAAACGCCTATCGTCTATCGCAGAAGGGTTTGAATGTGATCACTTTACCAAAAACCATCGACAACGATATCGTAGGTACGGACATGACCTTTGGCTTTGATACTGCGCTCGGAATTGCAGTAGATGCCATTGACCGGCTACACAGTACTGCCTCTAGTCACCACAGGATTATCTTCGTGGAGATCATGGGTCATAAGGTTGGATGGCTGGCTCTTGGTGCAGGTATTGCCGGAGGAGCAGATGCCATCCTCTTACCTGAAATACCTTATACCATCGATAAACTTGCTGAAAGCATCCTTGCAAGAGCAAATCGGGGAAAGCGATTCTCCATTGTAGCCGTAGCCGAAGGCGCCATTACAAAACTGGGTGCAGATAAGATTGCAGCAGTAGAGAAGAAGCTGGAAAAAGCAGAAGGCGAAGCACGTAAAAAAATCAAAGAAGAGCTCAAGATACTCGATAGCAAATACAGGGGCTCCACCATGCAGATGGTGGAAGAATTACAGAAGATAACCGGACTGGAAACACGACTCACCATACTGGGGCACTTGCAACGGGGAGGAACACCTTCAGCTGCTGACCGCTTACTGGCAACACGCCTTGGAACGAAGGCTGTGGAATTTATACAGCAGGAAAAATACGGAGTCATGATTGCACTCAAAGGCAATGAGACGCATGCTGTGCCCTTAGGTGATGTTGCAGGAAAAATCAATTATGTCCCAACCGATCACCCCCTGATCATCAGCGCAAGAAACGTCAGCACAAGTTTCGGTGATTAAATGATGGCGCAGCCATCGAACACCTCTCTCTTTTTCTTGTTATATTAATTGAATCATTTCAATTCATAACCAATGATGAGAGCAAACTTAAGGGAGATACAAGAACGACTGGGAAAACCATACAATGACCTTGAATTTTTATTACAATGCTTCTCCGAAGTACTGATCGAGAATAATGAACAGGAATTAGCAGCGCAAATACCGTGGATCACTGATGCAGAACCCGATCTGTCAGGTCCGCAGCAAAAAGAGCTATTGCACCTCTACTCAATCTGTTTCCAACTCCTCAACCTTTCAGAGGTCAATGGTGCTGTACAAAATCGCAGACAAAAAAGTGAAAAAGATGGTATCAGCACAATCAATGGTCTCTGGGGAGCTGTCTTCGCTGACTTAAAGAAAAGAGGCGTATCACAAAAAGAGATACTGGACCAGTTTCAACATGTGGAAGTAGAGCCGGTGCTGACCGCCCACCCGACCGAAGCAAAACGACCCGTTGTACTTAGTTTATACCGGGAACTTTACCTCTTGCTGGTGAAACTGGAGAATTCAATGTACAACTCATATGAACGTGAAGAGGTAAAACATGACATCAAAAGAAATCTTCATAAACTATGGTTCATTGGGGAAATATTTATTGAAAAACCGGCCATCGAATCGGAACTTGAAAATGTGCTCTACTACTTTTACAAAATATTTCCCGAAGTACTTCCTTTCCTCGATTACCGCTTAAAGCAGGCGTGGATCGCTAACGGATTCGATCCTAAAATGATAGAGGATACCGGGACACTCCCATCCATCACCTTTGGAAACTGGGTGGGTGGAGACCGTGACGGACATCCCCTGGTGACATCCAAAATAACTGAACACACCTTGAAATCCCTTCGGCTGCATGCTTTTAAACTGGTGATTGCCCACTTGGATGATCTGTCTGATAAGCTGAGTATCTATTGTGATCCTGCTACCCTTTCAGCAACATTCAACGATAGAATGCTCGAGTTGGAAATGGGTCTTAATCCGGATTTTAGTAACGATCAGCAAGAGCCCTTTAAGCATTTTATTGAGTTATTGAAACTGAAGCTTCCGGTAACAGAAAGATCAAGCGGTGGTCTGGACCTCAACGATACCTCATATTCTTACAGCACTTCAGGTGAACTCGGTGAAGACCTGGTTCTGTTGAAACAAGCACTGCTCCATCACGGTGCATGGTCGATCGCCAGCTACGATGTGCAAAAGGTACTGCGCCACCTGAACATATTTGGCTTTCACCTGGCCAACCTGGATATAAGGCAGAATAGCCAGTTTTATGAAGAGGCCCTCCTGGACTTGATTCAGACCGGAAGTCCAGGAACATATCGCAGCATGAAGTCAGATTCCAACGGATTGGAGCACCTCATACGAGAAGAGCTAAACCATAACAGGCCTTTCATAACCCGCACAGAATACCTGGAGTCTGATGCAGCAAAAGAGGCAGTGAACACCTTCCATACACTGGCGAAACATATCAGGGTCTATTCTGAAAGAGCCCTGGGCTCATTGATCGTAAGTATGACACGCAAAGTGTCTGACCTTTACACAGTTTACCTTTTTGTTCGTGAAGCTGGCTTGTCAAAACTATCGGAAAACGGACTGGTTTGTCCGATGCCTGTTGTGCCCCTGTTTGAGACCATTGAAGACCTTAAAAATAGTTCAGAGATCCTGGATGAGTTCCTCTCCCACCCTGTAACTAAAAACAGTCTTGAATATGTCAGAAAGCAGCACAACCGTGATGTTGCCATCCAGGATGTAATGATTGGTTATAGCGACAGCAACAAAGATGGAGGTATCATTGCCAGCACCTGGTTTCTCTACGACGCCCAGGTGAAATTATCGAAAATCGGTAAAAAGCATGGAGTAAATATCCGTTTCTTCCATGGCAAAGGAGGAACAATCAGCCGGGGCGCCGGTCCTACCCATTGGTTCCTGAAAGCACTACCCGCAGAGACACTCAATGGGGTCATCAGAATTACCGAGCAGGGAGAGACTATTGAACGTAAATATGCCAACAAGGGAAATGCTGCCTATAACCTGGAGTTGCTTGTGGCAGGTACAACGCATATGACCGTGCTGAATAATATGGATAAGCAGGAAGTTAACCTTGTTCACGAAAAGCTGTTTACCTATATGGCCAACGAGAGTTTTAAAGCATTTAAGGCATTAACGACCCACCCTTCATTCATTAAGTTTTACGAACAGGCCACACCCATTGATGTTATTGAATCCAGCAAAATTGGTTCGCGTCCATCAAGGAGAAGGGGAAAAAGAACACTCGAAGACCTGAGGGCTATACCCTGGGTCTTTAGCTGGACCCAGTCGAGAATGCACATCTCCAGCTGGTATGGTGTTGGAACTACGCTGCAAAAGATGAAAATGCAGGAAACTGCAAAATATGAGCAATTAAAATCAATGGTCAAAGATGATACCTTCGTGAGGTATGTGCTCACTAATATTGATACCAGTCTTGCTGCTACAGACGAGGAGATCATGAGGATGTATGCCGGTATGGTAGATGATAAAAAAGTACATGATGACATCCTTGGTATGTTACTCAACGAACTGGCGCTCACAAGAAAAATGATGCTTGAGCTCCTGGATCTTCCCATCTCTGAGCGCAGGGTAAACCATCACTACTCAACAAAACTCAGGGCCGATGCCTTGCTTCCGCTGCACAAGGAACAGGTGGAATTACTCAAGCAGTGGCGAGATGCACAGAAATCAGGCAAAACCGAAGAAGCAGATGTCCTTCTCCAAAATCTACTCAGAAGCGTGAATGCAATTGCTAACGCAATGGGAACGACGGGGTAATGCAGTGGGGGGTGACCACCGCAGGTGGGCGGGGTGGTTCCACGCAACCTTTTTCTCCTCCCTCCCATCTTCAATAAAACAACACTCAAGCATTATGAAATCAAAGATATTCACAGCAATAATACTCGCAGGGGCAGTCCTGCTTTTCCCGGCATGCAACCAGGTAGATCCTATTCCCGATCAACCAACACCGGTTGAATTAAATAAAAAAGCAGCCGAAATAATTAAAGCCGATCAGCAATTTGCCTTTGAGCTGTTCAACGAAATATATGAAGCCAGCGAAGAAGAGAACATCATGATCTCTCCCCTGAGTGTTTCTTACGCCCTGGGAATGACATATAACGGGGCCGCGGGAGCAACCTTCGATGCCTTCGTGGATGTGCTCCATTTTGGTGATCTTACCAATACTGAAGTCAATGAGAGTTACAAAGATTTGATGGGACAATTAGTGACACTTGACGACCAGGTGGAATTTTCCATTGCCAATAGCATCTGGTACAAGTTGGGATTCGAAGTTTTAGAAGCATTTATCACTACTAACCAGGAGTATTTTGACGCTGCCGTAAGAGAGTTGGATTTTGGAGATCCGGATGCCGTGGATATCATCAATGGCTGGATCGAAGAGAAAACAAACGACAAGATCAAAGATATGCTCGACTATATTCCCGAAGGAGCAGTGATGTACCTGATCAATGCCGTATACTTCAATGCAGATTGGAAATACCAATTTGATCCGGAAGAAACCTACGAGGCAGATTTTACACTTGAAGATGGTAGCATTCATCAAGCGAATTATATGACAATGGAAGGCGGTTTCAATTATGCAGCAACAGAAGATTTTACAGCTGTTGAACTTCCTTACGGTGACAGCTCATTCAGCATGGTTCTCTTTCTACCTGCTGGAGAAAACAATATTGATGACCTGGTAGCTTCACTGGACAGCTCGACCCTGGATAAATACCAGGTAGCTGCTTCTCCTCAAACAGTACAGTTATTCATCCCCAAATTCAAGTACGATTTTAAACAGCTTTTAAATGATCAGTTGATCAATCTTGGACTGGGCGTTGCCTTTGGCGGGGGTGCAGATTTCAGCAGGATTACTCCCGGCGGCGGAATACTTATCTCCCGCGTGATCCACCAATCTTTTATTGATGTGAGTGAAGAGGGGACTGAAGCCGCGGCAGCAACCATCGTTGAGTTATGGGAAAGTTCAATTAACTCACAGTACTTCAATGCCAACCAACCCTTCGTTTACATCATCAAAGAAAACTCCACTAACGCCATTATATTTATGGGTAAAGTCGGTAAACCGGTTCATGAGGAGTAATGCTATAAGTAATCAGGATGGCACTGCCCTCGATCCCCGATTCACCTGCTGTAGAACTGCTCTGGTAATAAACATACATGCAACTAATTCAATCCTAATTCGTTCATACATTAGACGAAGTGATCATTTTAAACCGATTAACTATGAAAAATCTCAAGGTCATAACAAGCTTATTCATTGTAATCACCTTCTCTTTATTGCTGATCAACTCTTGTGAGGTCTTTAGCCCAAACTATGAAGAGTTTGAGCTGTACGGCACATGGAACATAGAGGACGTCAATATTGACATGGATGTATCCGGCGATAACTTCTTGCAGGTATTGGCCGCCAGACTGCTCATCGCATCTTTCAAAGGCAAGCTTGATGACGAACTGCAAAATAGCATCGACAGCACTGGAGGCAGCATTACTTTCAATGATGATAATACTTACCATTTGGGACTCTTTGAAGAGAATGATACCGGTACCTGGTTCTTCGATGAAGAAGAAAATTCGATTTCCTTAACGGCTGAAGAAACAAGTATTGACTACCTCAACATTGAAAAGCTGAACGACGATCAGCTGATTCTTTCCTGGATCTCAGAGGAAGGGGAATTTGAAGACGACTCAACCAATGAAAGTTTTACCGCCAAGGTTACCATTGAAGCGGTTTTCAGGAAAGAGTTGAAATAAGCACCTATATCTGGGTTAAATATTTTTTTATCTATTGTAGAGACGCGATTTATCGCATCTCAATTAGAATTTATATCTCCCACCTGAATCCTAACACCTGATCCCTGATCCCTGACGCCTAATATCTAACCCCCACATTCACAAATAAACAATTGTTATTCACCAGCAACGGCTCGGTATTGGTAACCGGACTTAAATCAGCTTGGTATTGTATCTCTGTAAATACAGCTACTTTCTCTAATTTATATTCAAAGCCAAAGCCCCCTGTAAGACCAAGAATAATGTCACTCTGTCCATCAAGAGGGTATTCCGAATCTGTTGAGTATTTCAATTGATAATCCAATCTTGGACCCAGCAATGCATAAACAACCAGCTTCTCTCGCTCCTGCCGGTACCTGGCCAATGGAGAAAAGAACAGGTAGTGATACTTTGAAATTGCCAGGGGACCTTCATTTACAACTATATTATCGTTATCCAGGTGATTGACAGTTACAGATTGAGCTGTAGTTTTGTTTCCCTTGGCAATATAGCCAAGGTCGAGTTGAAAACTCAGATGTTCGCCCTTAAACGACTCTAAGAAAAATACTACTCCCGGACTAAGCAATACGTCTGTGGGCAAAGAATAATCGATGGGTGTAAAAACAAAACTCTGATTGGCAATGGAAAGTCCCGTTTTCAAGCCAAAGCTCTCTACAAGCTGTCCCCTTACAAATACGGAGCTGGAGATGGCTAACAAAATGGATGCATTAAGTATGCGGTTCATATTCACCTGGTTAAAATTATCTTATGGGTTTCAACTTCCTGACCGGACCTGAGTCGTACAAAATAAAATCCTTCAGTCCGTGTACCAATATCTATAGTATGTGAAGAGAAAGGGGCAGCAGCATCAATTGTGGTGCTGTATACCTGCTGGTTTATGCTGTTATATACTTCAACAGTAATTTCACCTTCTTTCCAAACAGCAGGGACAATTTCAAATACTCCCTCATTTGGATTAGGATACAAAGAAAACTGCTGACGATGCTCACCAATACCTGATATCTTTTTGACCGATTCAAGCTGATCCAGTACATTATTATTGGGATCAACTTCCAGGCCTGTTATGGTATGATTCATATCAACCGTGTAAACTTCGTTGTTAAGCGCATGGTTAAATCTTACGATGGTATCTCCTCCAGAATAGGAAAGTTTATACTCCATGGGCATTTTAAATAAGGTGGTTATACCTGAAGAGGTGGTTTGATTAGAATTGATAGTGACAGTCTGTCCCACCTGTCCCCAGCTTACATCAAAAATGGGAAAGCCGGCACCAAAATACCACTGATCAAAAAACTGGGTAAAGTCCTTTCCACTGCTTGTATTCAGTACTTCCATAAAATCCAGTCCGGTAGCTACAGAATCTCCATAAATGGCTAAGTAATCCTTTAATGTTGTGAAGAAAACTTCATCATCATCCAGTTCAAACCTGATCATGTGCAACAGGGCCATTCCCTTGCTGTAGGATAAGTTTCCGTTGAAGATACGACTGTCATTGTCAATATCCTCA
Source organism: uncultured Bacteroidaceae bacterium (assembly GCA_964538375.1). GTDB lineage: Bacteria > Bacteroidota > Bacteroidia > Bacteroidales > JAUUZQ01. The sequence continues at coordinate 32,973 of CAZIFQ010000009.1, forward strand.
AAGGGAACATACACTGTTCCATCAGGTTCTCTCAAAGCTCTTTGGAATCTATAATCTTTTTCACCAGCAGCTGTTTCCGGATCAAGAAATTCTTTGGCGAGGTATGTAGAATAGGTAGCAAATCCTTCATTGATCCATATATCCTGCCAGGTGGCACAGGTTACATAATTTCCAAACCAGGAATGTCCTAACTCATGGGATATCAGGTAAAACGCGAAACTGCCCATCCCTGTTATAGTCTGGTGCTCCATCCCTCCTCCCCAGGGCCAGAGGTAATGCCCGTATTTCTCATTGCGGAAGGGATAAGGACCAAAGAGATCAGAGTAGAGTTCTATCATGGCTGCAGTGCCATCAATCTGATCTTTATATGTATCCAGACATCCTGGTAGATCATACACGAAATTCTGAATCAGAACCGGTACAGTACCCGTTGGATGTGCGTCAATTTCGTATAACTGGTAATCAGATACAGCAATAGATATTAAATAAAAAGCAATAGGGTAATTCGATTTCCATTCATGGCGTATTTTTGAGTTTTGAAGATAAGTTGTTCCGGTCATAAGTCCGTTTGAAACACCCTCCAATCCATAATCCGTGGTGATAAATACATAAACTGAATCGGCCTTATCTCTCAGGTCCTGCTTGCAGGGAAACCAGTCTTTAGCATAAAATGGTTCAGATAGTGTAGAGGTAACAGCAATTCCCCAATCCTCATCCCTAACCAAAGTCAGCCCTGATCCTGCATGTCCTTCATAAAAGACCTGGGCCGTGATCAATTCTCCGACAGGTACCTGCTCCGTGAGGGTAATATTTATCTCATCATTTATATGAGAAAATAAAGAAGGATTTCCGTCAATGAGCACTTCAGCAACCGTCAGATCATCAATCAACTCCAGTACCAATATAGAAAGGGGGTTGTTCACTACTTCAACGAGGACAGTGCCATTTCCCTTGATATAATTTGATAAGGTGTCTGCCTCAACATCCAGTTTGTAAAATTTCACATTGTAATCTGAGAGCAAGGGATTAGTATTGATATTCTCAACATTACTAATTCCCTTCTTATGTGTTATATCACCCACTCTAACATCCGGTTCATTGTATGGATACTGCTGTGCATTACAATGAAGGGCTGATGTAAACAGAATAAATGATGCCAATAGAAGTGTATATATTTTCGCCTTTTTCATGGTTCCAAATTAGCTTGAAAAGATACAACAATCACTGTGCCCGTGCAAATTATCAAGCCAGGTCTGAACCATGCCAATCATTACAAGACCTCAATATCTCAAGGAGATTAAGGATTCGGGAACCTAAAATACTTTTTCTCATTTCAATAAAATTTTCTTACTTGCACACCAAAATAATCCGGGCCCGATTTTTGCAACATTTCGACTATTCTACTATATACTGCAATGCATATTAAAAAACTAACTATTTTTCTGTTCGCTGTCACTTTACTGACAACTTCAAATACCGATGCGCAGATGCTAATAAATGAAGCATCGAGTCGAAATTACACCCAGGTTTATGATGAAGATGGGGAGTACAAGGATTGGATAGAGCTGTACAATAGCTCAAGTGTATTGGAAGATTTAGGCGGATATTCACTCACTGACGACCCTGAGATAATTGATAAATGGAAACTTCCAGGCATAAGTCTCGATCCAAATTCACACCTCCTGATATTTGCCTCGGGCAAGGACAAAAACGCCTATATCGAGGAAAATAATTGGGAATCTCCCGTACTACCCTCTGACGATTTTCATTGGATCGTACCCGGTGCAGGAACACCTACCAACTGGAATACTGTGGATTATGATGCAAGCGGATGGGCAAGCGGACAGGCTGGTTTTGGATATGGTGATGGGGATGATAATACAGAAGTGCCTCAAACAACAGCAGCAATCTATCTCAGGAAGATTTTTACGGTTCCAAACAAATCCGCTATTCTAAACGCTATTTGTAACATCGACTATGATGATGGTTTTGTCGCGTATATTAATGGCATTGAAATTTGCAGAGGCAACATTTCAGGCACTCCAACGTGGGACAGTTATTCTTCTGCTTTGCGGGAGGCAACTATGTATAGCGGGGGAAGTCCTGAGGCATTTCTAATTGATATGGGTCTCCTGTCCATGGCTTTGCACGAGGGAGAAGAAAATGTCTTTGCCGTTGAGGTTCACAATATAAGCAGTACCTCTTCGGACCTCTCCTTAATTCCCTACCTCTCCTTTGCAGTTGAGGAAGGTTATTCCTTCTATCCTGCTGCCCCTTCATGGATTACCAACAGTCAGAATGAAAGACTTCATACCAACTTTAAGCTGGACTCTAAAGGCGAATCAGTATACCTTTATGATGCTTCAGGCCTACTGGCTGATTCTCTCCTGGTATTCCGGACGGACCTCAACTATTCAGTGGGAAGAGAAACAGATGGTTCAAACAAGGTGGCCATCTTCATGGAAGCAACTCCCGGAGCCAGTAATAACTCTTCTACTCCATATCTTAACGGTTATGAACCTATCCCACTATTTAGTCAATTAGCAGGTTTTTATGATGGCAATATTGACGTAAGTATTGAAACCATTTCAACAACTGCTACAATAAAGTATACCACGAATGGAGATGAACCAACTACCAGCTCATCCATATTTACAGGGACACCTCTACACATTACAAAATCAACTGTGCTGAGGGCAAAATGCTTCAGTACAATTAATAAATTACCAGGAATAACAGCATCGACAAGTTATTTTATTAACGAAGAATACTCCTTGCCTGTCTTATCAGTAATAACAGATAATTCGAACCTTTATGGGGGATCAGGTATATTCAGCAACACCTACGAATTGTGGAATAAACCATGTTATGTAGAATATTTCGATACATTAAAAAATCTTGCCTTTCGCCAGGAAACGGGAATACAGGTAGATGGTGGAGCAGGTGGAAGCAGGACCCAACCCCAAACCTCTTTCCGCATTGAACCAGGTCACAGTGTGTTTGGAGCCGGTAACCTGAACTATAAACTTATACCGGACAGACCGGAACGCTATGACTATTCCTCATTCTATGTAAGAAATGGAAGCAACCAGTACCTTATTTTACCCTATAAAGATGGAGCTGAAGTTAAAGCAATGGGGGAAAACACTTTTACATATTACGTAGCATATCGTCCTATTGCGGTACATATAAATGGTGGCTTTTATGGTATTTATGAATTGAGGGAGAAGATGAATGACAATTACCTGGAGGCCAATTATGGCATGGATATCGATTCACTTGATATGATCGGTGTGAGCTATTTTAAAGGATGGACCCTGCAGGCCATTCGAGGATCGGTTGACGGATTCTATACTGATATGGACTACTTCCTGGGCCTAAACACCTCCTCTTCTACCTATCTGAAAGATGTTGACAAAGTCCTGGACCTGGACAACTACACAGATTACATAATTGGTGAAATGTGGATTGGAAACAACGACTGGCCAGGTAATAATATTAAAACCTGGCGCTGTAAATCCACGAATTACAGGTGGCAATTCGGACTTCTTGACCTGGAATGGGCCCTGAGACCACATGAATGGACCACCTCTTCCTTCGATGCCATACAATATGTGAAAAACATAGGGATGAGTCAAATATATTCTGGAATCTGGTATAGGATGATGGACAATGAAGCGTATAAGTATAAATTCATCAATCGCTTTGCAGACCTTATGAATACCAACTACTCCTTTTCTGTTCTTGGAAAAATGGAACAGGAAATATACGATGAGGTAGTTGTTGAGATGCCCCTGGAATATGAGCGCTGGGGAACTTCAGATATAGATGGACAGATGAATGCCTATGAAGCGAATCACAACACCTTCAGATCAGAATTATCAAAAAGATCAGCATATGTAAAAACAGACCTGAGAGAACACTATGACCTGGAGAGAGTAAGCTCCGTGCTGCTGGATGTTAATCCACCGGAGGCAGGAAGGATTAAGATCAGCACCATTATTCCCGAACTCTATCCATGGTCAGGATTCTATTTTAGTGACGTGCCAATTAAGGTAGAAGCCATCGCCTATCCGGGATACAAATTCAGCGAATGGGACGTCAATACATATATCAATGATATTTCAGTGCGTGATTTTACTTTTGAAATACTTAATAGCCAACCCAACTTTGTGGCAAATTTTGAAGCTGGAGACAATGAGTTCACCGGGGTAACTATCACTGAAATAAATTACAAAAATGGCGAATACCTGAACACAACAGACTGGTTTGAGTTACAAAATTCAACATCCTCTGAACTGAACCTGGATGGATGGTACTTTACCGACAATGACACAGCGCATAAGTACTTTTTTGAGCCGATAAGTATCCCTGCAGAAGAACGACTCGTTGTCGTAGAAAGCAAAATGATTTTTCAATTGCTCTATCCGGAAGTAACAAATTTCACAGGTGGCTTTTTATTCGGACTGGACTCATATGCTGATGAAATTAATCTCTATAATTCAGCAGATCAACTTGTCGTTTCGGTGAGCTATTCAAACGCTTATCCCTGGCCCTTAAGCAACAACACAGAAGGAAGAAGCATTGAGTTGATTGATCCGCAAAAAGACCTGGATGATCCTTATAACTGGGTGGCAGGCTGTCCAATGGGAACTCCGGGAGGTGCATTTAAGAAATGTGCCATGGGAGGTAGAACAGCTATCGAAGAAGAAATATCTATCGTCAATGATCTTCATTCGCTGAGAGCATATCCAAACCCGGCTAATGAACTCGTGAATCTCGAATTCTACCTAAGCTATCCAGTCGAACAGGCAAATATTAAAGTTTATAGTATTCAAGGTATGCTGATTAAATCAGAACCAACCGGAGCCCTGTCAACAGGTACACAAGTCATCCCTCTGAACCTATCAGATATCAGTACAAATCAAATGCTTTTTGTGCTTGTTACAGGACCAGGTTTCAGGGAGACTGTAAAGATTATCAAAGAGTAACTTTTTCTATCTCTTTTAATTTTAATTATTTAAAGCGTGTAATATACGTATATATATACGTGTTTATATACGTATATTTAATTTAACGCATACTATTTCTTCCCCATTCATCCGATAATTTAATAAATCAATACATTAAGGTATATGCAGAGACGCGATTTATCGCGTCTCAATATCAAACCATCGCGTCTCAGCTACCCCTTCACTTCCTTCTTCAAAAACCAAACTGGAACATTACTGGTTTTATCAAAGATTTCATCATATACCTCAAATCCAACATAACGGTATAATTTGAGCAATTTCTCAACCGTAGTTTCGATGAGAACTGGAATTCCTGATTCTTCAGAGAGATCGTTCAAATGATCCCTGATTTCAGCTAATCCCCTTATGCTTGTCCGGGTGGGATCGCTACCAAGAATCCAAACATAGATATAATCAGGAATATCAAGCCGGTGGCTTTCAACAAGCTTCTCTCGTTCAAGCGTAGAAAAAACTTTGCTTACCCTGACCGTTCTTAGAAACATACTCAGGTAATTCATCCAGTCGCGAAAAGATCTTTTGAATTCAGACTTCTTCCAGTATAAAATCGCTGTAGATTTATCCTTAGAAAGATATATACCATTGAATTTACTACATAGATCATAGCCATAGGCCGACATTATCTTAAGTCGCTTCTCAGTTTTCCCTTTCCTGAGGATGGCTTGCATACGATCACTCTCCGCAAATGCACCTGCCAAAATCTCCTTTAAAATCTCCTTGTCAGTTTTTCCCACCTTCTTTTGATTTTTTAAAAATTGAAAGCCCAATATAGCACTTTTTATTTTTTGCTAAATCTAAAGATTTCGTCGTGCCTAGTTCCTGGTCTTTGGAAATATTCTTTTCCTGGCAAAAAATACGATCCAAATTACCAGTGAACCCACAATAGTATATAATATTGCTTCATCATTGCCAACCCGCTCTTTAGCAGCAGGATAAAACAGCACCACAAATATAGCAGTCAGAAAGATGGTAAGAAGAAGCCAGAAACTACTGTTTGATTTTTTCATGGGAGAGTCTTTAATAATAAGACAATTGAAACAACAAAGCAGTTCTATACGGGCGCTAATCTCTAAAATATGAATTATTTCCGAAGTACTCTCCTTGAAAAAACATCCTCTCCTGTTTCAAATCTTAGGATATAGATGCCCGGTGAAATGTCATCGCCTTCCCATATAAGATGATGTTCACCCGGGCTTAATTCTCCATTTGCAAGAACAGCTACAATTCTGCCCTGTGTATCAATCACTTTAACAGAGATATTTTCTTCTTTCGCAAGGGTAAATTTAATATTTGAGTGTTGTACAAAGGGATTGGGATATACTGAAAGCCCATCTAAAGTGAAGAGAGGAACATTCACACCCGTAAGAGAGAAGATGTCCGGACCGGACAATTTACCTGCATCGTCTCTTGCGTAGACCCAATAGTTTCCATTAGAAAGACCGGCAAGTGGAACTTTCACTTCAATATTTACCGTTGCACTTATGGAATCGAGGCATACCGAACGTATATCAGCAAGGTTCTTTTCTGTATCCTCCGGTACCAGGTAAACAACTCCTGAAGTACCATATGTTACACCAACATAATCTGGGAGATAGGATTCGTTTTCTGAAATATAGAATGCCGGACCGTTGATTTCTGGCTTGCCTGCTTCTCTCCATGCATTATAGAGCAAATTCGCAAAAGCATGTGAAGCTCCACGGAAAAGCTCTACCGTAAAATCTTCAGTCTCGTACCACAAGGTCTCATAGTAAGTTGAATTATATGAGCCATCACTTTCTTCCCTGGCCACATTATCTGCCTCCAGAATGGGCTCCATGTACTCGTAATTCTTGTAGATATAGCTGAAGATGTACATTATGATATCTTCAATGTCTTCAACCGGTGAACCATCATAGCTTATTTCATGCTGGTATTCACCTATCATATCAGATTCATACCGGCTATGAATATCGTAATTATCGGAATACTGTCCATTGTAATTCCTTGTGAGATGCAAGGGCATAAAGCCATCACCCACATAATGGCCCAGGTCTGCAGCAGCCACTTTAGCATCCTCCCACTCTCCATGTTTCATGCTCTCCACTATACAATTGTATGTATTTAAAGTTGCCCAGGGCAGGTAACCGTTATCGTCAACAAAATCCTCGCTATGCGCATTGATACAGGAATCCAGTGTAGATGGGATTCTTCCTTTTGAAAGAAATTCGGCATAGTTGTCAAGATCTATGTAGTGTTTCGCTCCCTCCGACGGATCACTATATCTCCTTTTGTCGGCATCTGAAGCATGTGAAACTAAAAACGGTACCCAATCCTCAAACTGCTCCATCTCTTCTGTAAAAGAGAGTTCAATATTCAGGCTTATCTTTTGATGTCCGACCCATCCCCATGATGAAAGCAGCACTGAAAGAGGAAAAATTATCAGTAAAAGGGTGAGTTTTTTTTGCTTCATTGTTATGCTTGTAATTTTGATGTAAATGTAGGTAAATCTTGAGGGAAGAAAGAAGAAATTTTTTGGAATATGCGAAAGTTTACACAACTTTCAGATTTGATGTACCGGGGGAAAACCAAACCCAATAAACTAAGTTAATATCCTGTTTATTTGTTATAAATATAAGCAAATAATATATTTCACTGTGCAAGTCGAAGCTTTAGTGAAGGCTTACTGCTCACTTTTTTCTTTTTTCTTTTTCCTTTCGGTCCCTGAGCGGAGCCGAAGGGTTCTGCTTACTTCAAATACTCATCCAGCCATCCCCTGAACTCTCTTTGCCATAAAATGGCATTCTGTGGTTTGGTTACAAAGTGTGTCTCTTCGGGGAAGATCAATAACTTACTGGGTACACCAAGTAACTGGGCTGCATTGAATGCCTGCATACTTTGAGTATATGGAATCCTCAGATCATATTCCCCTGAAATAATAAGAATGGGAGTATCCCAATTTTGAACTTTCAAATGTGGAGAATAGGAATAATTCACTGGCTTAGGATCTTCCCATGGTGCACCACCATTGTCGTGATGTGTGAAGAAAATTTCCTCAGTCTCAGCATACATCGCATCCATATTGTAGATTCCGCAATGTGAAATCAGCGCCTTGAATCTTCCTTCATGAATTCCAGCCAGGTAAAATACTGAATAACCACCATAACTTGCGCCAATGGCACCGAGACGATCTGCATCGACATAAGGTTCTTTACTAAGCTCATCAATAGCGGTCAGGTAATCCTTCATATTTTGTCCGCCATAGTCGCCAGAAATCTGATCGTTCCACGCCTGTCCAAAGGTCGGAAGTCCCCTCCTGTTAGGTGCCACAACGATATAATCGCCTGCTACCATCATCTGGAAATTCCATCTGAAAGAAAAGAACTGGCTAACTGCGCTTTGCGGACCACCCTGGCAATACAGAAGTGTTGGATACTTCTTTGTCTCATCAAATCCCGGGGGATATATAACCCAAACCAGCATCTCCTTACCATCTGTTGTTTCTATCCACCTTGACTTTACCTCACCCATCTCAATATTGTCATAAATATTCTGATTGACGAAGCTGATCTGCTGCTCTTCTCCATTTTCAGGATTCAGGGTAAAGATCTCTGTTGCCATTCTCATGGACATTTTTGTAGCAGATATAACACCCTCCGCCATTTCAAATGAAGTATAATCATGCACTCCTTCTGTTAAAGGTGCTATTTCAAGTGAAGCTACATCAATACTGTAAATCTGGTACGTTGCGTGATACCCACTGATAAACCAGATAGTGCTATTGTCTTCCGACCAAACCAGGTTGGCAACATTCTGATCGAAATCTTTAGTGAGATAGGACTTCGTTCCACTCTCAAGATCCATCACCATCAAGCGATCTTTATCCGCTTCAAATCCAGGCGTTTCCATACTCTGCCATGCCATCTTTTTGCCATCAGTAGAGAAAGCAGGATATTTATCATAGCCATCCATTCCATCAGTCAGATTAACTGTTGTTTTACTCTCAAGGTCATACAGATAGATATCAGAATCAGTACTGACTGCATACTCAGTAGGTTCCATTTTCTTACATGTGTAGGCCAGCTTTGAACCATCAGCGTTCCAGCTTATCTCTGCCTGGTCGAAGTAAGCAGATAAAGGTGCATCATAGGGTTCTCCTTCCATGATGTCAATGTCATTTGTCAATCCGCCATCAGCAAGGTCTGCAATAAAAATATGCGACCTGGAATCATCTTCCCAGTGGTTCCAATGCCTATACATCAGCTCTTCCATCATCCGTACATTTGCGAGGGGAAGGTCTGGATATTTCTCGTTTGGCGTTTCTTTATACTTCACATCCTTCAGATAAAAAATCTTCGATCCATTGGGTACATATTCAAAACCATTGATTCCTTCCTCAACAGATGAAACCATTTTCTTTGCTGAACCGTCGGCATTCATTTCCCACAGCTGAACAGATCCTGAGGCATCTGTTAAATATCCTATAACAGAACCATCACCCTTCCATCTTGCATTGAAAAATGAACCATCGGAATTTGTCAGCTTCGTGGCATCGCCACCTGAAGATGGCACAGTATACAAATCTGTAACATTTGCATTGATCGTGTAATCATACCTGGTTACGGTATACAGCACTGTGGAACCATCAGGAGAAAGTTTTTGCTCTCCTACCCTGCCAAACTTCCACATGATCTCAGGTGTCAAAACACCGTTTTCAATCTCTGCTTCAGTCAGTTGACCCGAGAAATCTCCCTCGTTTGCTTTTTCAACATTATCACAGGAAAACAAAGCTGCAACTAATACTAACAAGACTGGTATAGCCCAGGAATTCAATATCCGACTTTTCATGATCTGTATAGTTTATATTATTAAGATTCGAAGGTAAATATTTATTCGGAAGAGTGGGAGGGTGAGTTAATGTTTTTTTGGATGGTATAAAGAAGGGAGAGGGGAGTGAACAGTAAACAGCGCCCAATTCGCTCTTTTTCATATTTACATATTCACATTTTTAGCTATATTGTGGCAACTAAACTGGATGAAATATGTATAAACTACTAGAAGGTATTGATTCTATCTCTCTGAATTTCAGTGCTGGTGGACTGCTGTATATGAACATTACGCTTGCTGCTATCATGTTCGGCGTTGCACTTGAAATCAAGGTGGTAAATTTTAAAACACTATTTAGATATCCGAAATCAGCACTACTGGGCATCTTCTCCCAGTTCATCCTGTTACCTGCGCTAACATTTTCCCTGGTTCTCCTGCTCAAGCCACCGGCTTCTGTTGCCATGGGAATGATCCTGATTGCTGCTTGTCCGGGAGGAAATGTTTCTAACTTCATCTCTTCCCTGGCCAAAGCAAATATCGAGCTATCCGTTAGCTTAACTGCTTTTGCCACGCTAATGGCAACACTTATTACTCCACTAAACTTTGCCTTTTGGGGAGGACTCTATGTGAAACTAAATTCGGCTGCAATGGGACTGGATCAGCCCCTGGAAATTGGTATCTTACAGACGGCTAAAATCGTATTTATATTATTGGGTATTCCTTTGATCTTAGGAATGTTATTTTCCCATTATTTCCCAAAAACAACCAAAAAAATTCTAAAGACCGTAAAAATTTCGTCCCTTGTTCTTTATGCAACATTTATTTTTGGCGCTTTATTTGCCAACCTGGAACATTTTCCCGGTTATATCTGGCCCATCGCTTTAATGGTGCTCTTCCTCAATTCACAAACTCTTTTTACTGGTTACCTGGTTGGTACCATCGGACGGGTTCCTATTCGTGACAGGCGAACACTTACTATAGAAACGGGTATACAAAATTCAGGATTGGCCCTGGCCTTGATTCTCAACGACGAGATTTTGAAGAACTATGGTGGAATGGCCTTCATGGCTGCATGGTGGGGAATCTGGCAAATGTTGTCAGGTCTGGGCATTGCATGGGGACTTTCTAGAATTAAGGTAATTGAAACCGCCCGGGCAAGCTTTAGAAGAAAACGCAGCCGGGGACTGATTACTTAACCTCGAACACAAGTTGCTTTGCCACAGGAAACATGCCAACCATGCCCTGTACAGTAATCACATACCTCCCATTGGTATCGGAAGTATAGAACTCAATGCTCTGCTTGTTATTTTCATCCAGTACCAGCGAAGGGTTCCAAAAAATCAATCGACGATGATCTCCCATCACAGATTTATTATCCATCTCTGCGCTATAGTCGGGATAGCCCTTCATATAGTTTCCTCCCGCTTCTCTCACTTCTTTGTCCCTGGGAGATTGTTGTGCCAGGCGTGAGTCAGCAACTGATCCTTTCATTCTAATCTCGATAAGTCCAACAACATTCAAACCTGTATAATGCTGTATATCACTCGTATTAGTAGAAATATTTATTTCCTCAACTTCTTGTGGGGAGATATTTTTTAAAATAGATGAACTTTGCCCCATCGGCTGATTATCAATTACAATCAGTGCTCCTTGCTGGTTATAAAGTGAATTTGAACCTCCTGAAAAGACTATTAAATCACCATACATAGTATAGGACTTGATACTCTTAATTACTTCCAGTACAGACATGCCGCTTTCCAATTGCTTTTTGTAATGCGGATCCCCAATACCGGGATGTCTTTTATCGGTAATTCCATAGGAAAGATCCATCAGACCGGATGCCTGTATTGCATCAGGATAGTAATTCTGTCCATAGAATATATTAGATATATCTTTATTAATATCGTTTTGAACATGCTCCACTTTCTTCATATCACCACCGAGAACTCTTTCCCAACTATATCCATTCCAATTTGAAGAGAGTAATATCGCATCTATAATTAAGGGTTCATCATCAGACATTATTGCTTCTTTGAGCAGTGATCTGCCATCTTCCAAAAAATCAGTTTCCAGCATCATATAATTTTCGAGCATAATATCATTCCCTAAAAGCAAATCTTCCGGAACAACGGATACTGAAAGTGCAACCCGATCTACATCTCCCGGGACTTTCCCATTTAGAGTAAGATCAGCAAGCACTTTCTGCCTGTTATTAAATACCATTTTATCAAGTGATAATTCAAGCTCCAGCATGGGTTCTTTGTGCAGGTAAAACATCCTTTCAGAAAGTAGTGTACCGTCTTTGGAAAAAAGTACAAGTTTTGATACTCCAGAAGGTATACGGTTCACAGGAATTCCCAGTCCGTTTATTTGTCCCAATGCACCGGGAGCAGACCAGTAAACCAGTCCTTTCCTGAAAATAGCCACAATTACTTCCAAACTCTCCGGGTAATCAGATCCAGCAAATGCAGCTCCTACCTTTAATCTTGCTCCATCCATTTCTTTAATTCTCAGCGCAGCTCCATTTGCTGTGAGAGGCGGCAAGTCGAATGTTTCCCCTTGTGCTCCAATTTTTACATGGTAATTTTTCCCGCTTTCAGGAGTAAATTCAGTAATTCCAACACCCTTGGCAATAGTGGATATATCTTTTACCTTCTGGTCACCCTCAAAGATGGATCCTGAAAAATCAGTAGGATTGCCATGCTCATTGTATGACTTAAAGCCAAGCTTACCAATGGAACCGGCTACCAGGCAACCACCCTCAGGATAAAATTCAAGCTTATGAATAGCAGACCTTATGGGGACACCGATATTGATGGATTGGGCATTTTTTCGTTTATCTACCGTCATTGCAATATTCAGCGGCTGCTTAACAACTTGTCCAACTGTATAATTCATCACTACCTCCCCACTTTTGCCTGTTTTTAAATTGCCGGCTTCTTTAACTTCACCAGCTTCCGAAACAGTGTAATTTATTTTTAAATTTTTATTAGGCCTCCTTCCTAAACCAAAAGCATTAACTAAAACTTCTATTTCATCGCCGGCTTCATAACTCTCCTTATCCAGATCATATTCCATCATTACTCCCGGCTTTGGATTGGCTATGAAAATTGGCTTATTGAAAACCTTATTGGCAGTAATTTCTCCTCCATTAGATACATAAGCAACCAGGTGAATCATACCTTGAGACAAATTCTCAGGCACTTGCACCCTGCCCCATGACACACCGTTCATAACATCAATTATCGAGCTGTAAGCCTCATTTCCTTCACTGTCCAGCATCATCAATGTCAACTTATCACTCCTCTCTGAAGGAAGCAGTGTAGCTGCATCATTAACATACGCTTTGAAAAATATTTCATCACCAGGAAAATATACCGACCTGTCTGTGTGTACGTAAAGATTATCGTGTGCATGATCCTGGTAATAAGAATTTACTTCCTGTATCAAACCGTTTATGAATGAATCGTTGTTCTGACCTGAAATTGTTCCATGCAGACCGGAAAGCACCAGGACGGAAAGAAATAATATACGTTTCATGAGGATTTAAATTAATGTTCTACTAAAGATAAAGATACCTATTTATAAATATAGGATGCACCAGGGAAGAAAAACCCTATTAAACATGTTAAAAAATACTTTCCAGCAAATATTGAGTTGGATTTCAAAAATTAGAATCATTCTAAATATATATATTTATCGTTAATAACTCGATTATAACCTTTTTATTTTATATGTTTATCTTCTAATATTTTCCCTTCATAAAAAAAAGAAATAAATATATTCTATTAATTCGCCTGATATGTCAAATAAACCCTATTATGCAATTATCTCTGGAGAGCTTGCCAACAGCAACAAAATTCCGAGGGAAACACTAGCGAAAATTCCTGATATTATTCGTTCTTCACTCCAGGCGGTCAACAAACACAAAGAGAGGCCCGACAGAATAGAATTTGAGATCATCCGAATGGATGAATTTCTCGCCTTGATAGAAACGCCACAGCATGCCTTGCACTCCATGCTTATGTTCGCCAGTCAGTTTCGGTTCGAAACCTATTATGAGCTGGGAATCAGGGCTGAAATTCGATTATCAATGGCAATTGGCCCCGTTGAGTATTCCCGTAAAGAGTTGCGCGAATCAGATGGCACAGCATTTAGAGATGCAATAGCAGGCCTGAACAATATGAAAAAAAATCAGCGACTATTCATTACTACCCAGGATAGTGGATTAAATGAAGAGTTTAAAGTTAGCTGTGGCTTTATGGATATTCTTATTCACAACTGGTCTGATGAACAAGCTGAAGCATTGTTTCACAGTTTAGGGGGAAAGAACCAGGTGAAAATCAGCGAAGAGCTTAAAATTTCACAACCAGCTGTTAACAGGAGACTGAAAGCTGCCAACTGGGAAGCCACATACAGGTTCATCAATAGATACGAAACCCTTATCCAATAAGCACAACAGAGACAAAACCCTGCATGAAACTTTACCACTGGACAATATTAGCCGTACTTGTTACGATTGCCGCCTGGTCTGTACTTAAGACCAGCGATACCGATCCACGCGCGGAGGTAAAGATTGATCTCAATTGGAGATTTATGCCCGGAGATTTGGAAGAGGCAGATAGAATTGAGTATGATGATACAGATTGGGATGTTGTTTCCATACCACACGATTGGATGATTGAACAAGCCGTTTCTGAAACAAATCGCTCTGGTACGGCAAGCGGATACTATCCTGAAGGAATAGCTTGGTACCGCAAGCATCTCGATCTCTCCAAATATAAATCGAAAAAGCAGTTTTACCTGATCTTTGATGGGGTATACATGAATGCTGATGTGTGGATAAATGGTAATCATCTTGGCAATCATCAGTATGGATATATTGGATTTCAGTATGATATTACACCCTTTGTAAGAAAAGATACTATCAACATTATTGCAGTCAGAACAGACTGCAGCAAACTACCGGTAGACAGGTGGTATTCAGGAGCGGGAATATACAGGCACGTAAAATTAATATGCTCAGAAAAACTACATCTCCCGGAAAGCAATACTAAGATTACTACCATTGAAGAGGAGAACAAGGCCTGGGTAAAGGCCGAAATATCGGTCTTCAATTGCGAGAAGAAAGCGAAGAGATTTAAAATAAAATCTGACCTCCTGGGACCCGGGGGTAAGCTCATAGGGAGTGTTATTAGTACACGCATACTTGAACCCGGGGAGAATACAGTTATTACTGAAAATCATGTAATTGAAAATCCGAAACACTGGTCGCCCGATACACCACAGCTCTATGAATTGCACAGCTTTCTGATTCATAAGAAAAAAGTAACTGACAATCAGCTGGTAAAATTTGGTGTACGAACAGTTGAATTCAATCCAGATAGTGGATTTATTCTGAATGGTAAGAAAGTATGGCTTAAGGGAGTTTGCCTGCATCATGATGGTGGTGAACTGGGTGCTGCCGTACCGGATGTTACTTGGGAATATCGTTTAAATACGCTAAAGGAACTGGGTGTAAATGCCCTTCGACTGGCTCATAATCCTCATGCCCCTGAAGTTCTTGATATGTGCGACAGGATGGGGTTTATTGTAATAAACGAAATGTACGATAAATGGGAAGAGACCTGGGAAAAGGTAAATGGCGATTTTGACTTCCCTGCCACCTGGGAGGATGATCTTGAATATTTTATAAAACGAGACATGAACCACCCCTCAGTTGTTCTCTGGAGTTTGGGCAATGAAACTATTGAACAGTTAAACAATCCGGAAGCCGGTGTTGAATGGTATACAAAATTGGCTGATCTCACCAGGAAAATTGATCCTTCCAGACCTGTGACCTGTGCCCTGCATCCAGGCAATGCAGATCAGGGAAATGAGATTCCATCTTCCTATATAAATGTTTCTCCGGTCATCTCCTATAATTACAGGACCGACTCCTTTGCAGCATGGCACGACCGCTATCCCGAGATGGTGTGGATTGCTTCAGAAACAAAAGTATATAACGAAGAAAGACGAGATCATTTTGAAAACATCTCTTACCTTGATAACTCATGGCTTGATATGGATACATTTGTAGCAGGTCAGTTTATCTGGACAGGCATTGACTACCTTGGAGAATCAGTAGGATGGCCAGCAAGGGGATTTAGACACGGGCTGTTGCATACCAATGGCTTCATCAAACCTTTTGCCTACTACACCCAGAGTATCTACTCTGATGAACCCATGGTGAAAATGGCTGTTGTTGACCAGGAGATTGTTGACTCTTTGAATAATAGCAAAAGCTGGCAATTAAGATGGGCCGGAGCTCCCCTGGTCAGGCACTGGACCTTCCCGCTGGAATCAGGGCACAAGCACCTGGTAGTTTTTACAAATTGCGAACAGGTAGAACTGAAGCTAAATGCCAGGTCCGTTCAAAATCTGAAACGAACCGATTTTGAGGATAGAGTGATAAAAACAGAACTGGCTTACGAACCAGGAATGCTTATTGCCACTGCCCGGGCATTGAATAATAAGGGAGAAACTATTACAGTGAGCGACACGCTGAGAACTGCCGGATCACCTGCTATGATTCTTATGCGACCCGACAAATTTATACTTGCTGCAGATGGTCAGGATGTGATGCATATCCAGACCAGTGTTACAGACAGTGCCGGAATAGTATACCCAAAAGCAAATCACCTGATCAGCTATACCCTTGACGGACCTGGGAAAATAAGAATAATTGATAATGGAAATCCTGCAGATCATACCCCGGTGAATATCCATGCAAAACGGGTTAACTCAGGTAGGCACCTCGTTATTATAAGTTCTTCATTTGAACCTGGTGATCTTACAATTAGTGCCCGTGCGGAGGGTTTATTGCCTGCATCACTGAAAGTTAAAGCAGTAACAACTGTGGAATAATATGTATTTTAGGCAGGAAGTCCAACTGAGAACGTAGTTCCCTTTCCGGTTTTGCTCTCCACCTTGATCCAGCCATCATTAAGCGTAATAAGCTCATAGCAAAGTTTTAATCCAAGCCCGGAACCCTTTTCGCTATTTGTCCCATGCGTAGTGTAAAATTCTTCTGTGGAGAAAAGCTTCTCCAAAACAACAGAAGGAATACCTATACCACTATCTGATACTTCGAAAACAACTTCTTTAGCATTTTCACTGGCATCAGCACTTAGCTTAATAATACCATTTCTTCCGGTGAATTTTACCGCATTACTTATAAGGTTACGAATAATCATCTTCGTCTGCTCCTTATCTGCTTTCACCTGTATAGATGGCCCAATTGTTTTATGAATTTTAATTGATTTTTCGAGGAGTGCATGATCAAACAACTCTATAGTTTCATCAATGAGAGGAAGCAGATTGAAATCTTCTTTTTTGGGTACAAGATTACCAATTTGGGCCCTGCCCCAGACCATCAGGTTTTCAAGCAGATTCATGGTTGCCTTTGAAGACTTCATGAGCAGGGTTAATAACTCCTTTTTATCGTCCTCTGCTACATCATCTCTAAGCAGCAGTTCGACTGTCTGGGTGGTATACCCTACAGGGCCTCTGATATCGTGCCCGATGATAGTAAAAAACCTGTTCCTGACAGCTATCAGTTGATTAAGTTCCCGGTTACGTTCCTCAATTTCCTCCTGTTGCTTTAACAATTCCTCGGATTTCTGATGTAGTTCATGAGTCCGTTCTTCAACAATACTCTCCAGGTTTTCATTGACCTCCGAAATTTCAAGAGAGAGCTGTTCAGAGTGACGCAATACATTATTTGATTCTAACGAGAATATCGTAGCAAATATCGTAGCATAAATAAACATTCCATACTGTGCCTTATAGCTCGTCTCAATAATATCGGAAACAATGAGAATGTCATTCAGGAAACTGGCGATTACAACAATCACTCCAATTGTATATGCCCAGACATACCTTCTTCCTCTCCTTATTGCTTTGAACATGACATACAATATAACAAGTGCTGAAAGGGCAACAATAATATAATAGTAAACCAATGCTTCTGAGAAGAAATTTATTGGACTAACAACCAAAATAATAATCATCAATAAGCATACCCACAAAACAATTTTAAGAAACAGCTTTGGAAAATCATTAAGAAAAAGATATCTTATCATCATCATAAACATGGGAACCATCAATCCAAAACTGATATATTCCAGCCGCATGTGTAGCACTCCGGTTATCCAATCAAAATAATCTGATTCACTTATTAGAATCAATCTGAAGGCAAACAACAGGCAGATCAAGGAAAAGAATAACTTATGCAGCTCTGCATGAATAAAATACATTCCAAGAAAAAATATACCAATTATCAAAAATGCGCCAAAAAGAAAAGAGTCCCTGAGCTGTCTGTTTGCTCTCTCGTTCATTATCTGCATAGGGATGCCAAGGTCAATTTCTCCTTTCATCCCTCCTGTCCTGAAGTGAAAATTAGACACATGAATTACCAGGTCAATGATAGAGCCATTTGGCGAAGCTGTATGTAAGGAAGGTCTGGTTTCGAAGAGATTTTGATAAGAATTTGCTCCCGGGAATCCATTGAAACCAATATTTTTTCCATTTACATAATAACCGGAGCCGGAGAAAACTTCAGTAAACCTGAAGGCAACTCTATGTATATTCTCAGGTAAAAGAATTTTAAGGTTATAAGAAGCGAATCCCCTGGACTCTATTCCCGGAACAATATCTTCCAGCTGTTTCCATGATGAAGGCACTGAAACAATATACCCGGTGGAATCTGAATGCAAGGACGGATCAATGATCTCTTCCCAAAAGAACCTCCATTCTCCTTCAATACTTATTACTCCTTCTTCAAAAAAATCATAAGATCGCAGATCCAGGACTCCGTCTTTAGCAACAGGAGAATCACCTGCCTGCGCCATAGAAAAAGAAGCAAAAAAGAGAGAGAAAATCAGTATAAATCTTCTATAAATCATATCTGTTTCGATGCAGTAAAATTAACAGATATAACCAATAATATAAATTATTCCATATATTTTTTTCTTTTCTTACTTGCCTTATTGAGCAGGTTCAAAAAAATCAGCGAAGAACCAGTTATAAGCATTCCTGTTACAGTAATCCAATCGGGAGTTTCCTCCGGCAATATTATCCATGCCAGCAACGCACCTGCCACAGGAATCAGAAATTTCCAAAGATTAAGATCCGAGACAACAATCTCCGGTCGTTTCAGCAGAGTAACCCATATTGAAATGGCCACAGCAGACAATATACTTAGCCAGGCAAGCGAAAAATAATACTCTGGGGGCTTTGGTGAAAAATGAATACCCTCTACCGGTATGGAAAAAAGAAACAAAAGCAGTCCGCCAATTATCATTGAACCTGAACTCAGTATCATTGGAGGCACATTCTTTTTATCTAAGGCGATAATTACATTGGTTATACCTGATACAATGTTATTACCAATAAGAATAATTATTCCAATAAGTTGAACGGTACCGGTATTAGCACCTCCTCTTCCCAAACTTACAAGTACGATACCTGCAATACCAAACATGATGATCCCTCCTTTTTTCCATGTGATCTTATCATTTGGCATAAAATAGTGTGCTACCAATGCTACGAAAAGAGGACCGGAACCAATGACGATAGCTGCAACAGAACCTGGAACCTTATCTATTCCGGTATAAAACAAAGCATATTGAAGAAATGTCTGCAGCAAAGCCAGGGTAAGAATAAACCTGATATGTTTCCTGAAGACTCCCAGGAACCCCGGGTTATAATAAATGGCCACCGGTAAAACCAATAAACCGGAAATAAAAAACCTGGTCCCCGCAAACTGCAATGGAGTTGTGTAAGGTAGCCCCAGCTTAATCCCAACAAAAGCCGAAGACCATAGCAGGCAGGCAAGAATGGCGAGAATGCTTGTATTTAACCTTGAATTTTGCATGACGGCGCGAAGGTAGTGATTAATAATCGTCCCCTATCGCAAAATCATTCCTCCTCCTCATCCACTGTCCACGAGTAAAATCCGGAAAATCCTGTGGTTCGCCATTGTTGACTATTGAATTTTCAGAGAGAGGAGTAATGGCGCTCCATGCAGCTGCATCGTATGCATCCAATGGTGCCGGCAATCTTCGCTTAACAATTTCCACAAAAGCATGATCAACAAAGAAATCCATTCCACCATGACCCGAGCCCTGGGCAAATTCTCCGTATCTCTTCCACAGTGGATGATCATACTTTTCAAGGTATTTATTCAGGTCTTCCCATTCGTGGGCCGGACTTGTACCTTCAATATAGAGGCGCTTGCTGTCATAGTCAAACTCGGTAAGACCTTTGGTTCCCTGGACACGGAATCCAAGTGAGTATGGACGTGGAAGGTTGGTGTCATGCGTGATAATGATAGATTCTCCCCTGGCTGTTGAAACGGTAGTTGAGATCACGTCTCCTAGCTTCCATTTCAATTGAGCATTTGGATGATGAAGACCACCCTCAGGGTGATTCACTATGTAATTATGCAGTCCCCTTGCTTTTGTGGCAACTGAAACCAATGAAGTAAACCTGTTACCCCGGTTAATATCAAACATTGTTGCAATCGGACCAATACCATGCGTGGGGTAAACATCTCTCCAAATAATCCTTCCCGTACCATTTGCAATACAGCCATTACATCCCTGCGGTAACACACATTCTCTAATATCATCACCGGAGTACCTGTTGATTCATAAGTGTTTACAAGATCCCAGCACTCTTCAATAGTATTTGCAGCAGAGACTTCAATCCCGGCATAAACGCCGGCTTTCATCGCTGCCACAGCCATCTTCGTATGCCAGAGCCAGGGGGTTGCAATAATAACTCCATCCAATTCTTCCTTCTCCAGCATCTCCAGGTAGGCGTATTTATCATCGCCGTAGGAAGTTATATTTTTTTGTCCATCATCGCTTAACATTTTCATCGCTTTTCCAAGCGCATCAGGATCAATATCACATATGGCAGGAACAATAACATCTTCACTGAGCAAGAGGTTTCTCAGGTGTACTCGTCCCCGTAAACCGGTACCGATAAATCCAATCCTGGCTTTTTGTTTCGATGTTCCGGCTAAAACAAGTTCCGGCATCATCATCGTGGCTGCCACAAGCGAGCTATTTCTAATAAAGGTTCTGCGCTTCATTTTATTAAGTTTTACTATTCATGCAATTTAATCAACAGGCACCCTGGACACTGTTCACTACTCACTCTTCACTGAGCACTGTGCTTATTTATATTCCTCCCAATAATTGTCCCCGGGTTCAACTGGTGAAACGAAAAATTCAAAATGCATGGATTTCGCCGGTATGCTGTATTTTGCATGTGTCTTTGCTCCCCATGAATCATCTCCACCTACACCTTTTTGCTTATGATTCAATGTAAGATAAATCTCATCGCTCTTCACCATGTCGGTAATATGCCTGGTATTTTCACTTTGACGTGAGAGTGTCTCTTTGCTGTAGTTCAGTGCAGAAAACTCAAAAACCGGCAAGCCGTGAATCATCAATCCATACCCATCTTTATCCTTTAGAACAAGCCATCTCACATCAGTCTTGTTTCCATTCTCCTGGGGAGCAGAGTAGGGTACAAACTGCTCTTCCACCGTGCTTGTATATTGTCCAACCAGGGCTGAAGTATTTCTGTCGATATAGTTCTCGTGTGGTCCTCTCCCAAAATATTCTAAGCCAGTGTAGTCCTTCGCAATCTTCATCTCCAATCCAAAGGCAGGAAGTTCCGGATAGGCGTCATCCTTTGATGGCAAATCAAGATTCAGTGTCACTCCCAGTTCTCCCTTCTGATTGATCACATAGGAAATATGCAACTGCGAATGTTCCGTTGGACTATCATACCTTGCTATCAGCATCTCAATGGCTGAATCGTTAAAACTATGGAATCCTCTGAATACCAGGGAATCCGGATAATCTTTCCAGAATGAACTTAGCTCGTCACCCTTATTACCAAAATCATTATCTGTAGGTGCTCTCCAGAAATTAGGAACGGGGCCTTCGACCAACATTTCTCGCCCACTAAAACTCATGGACTCCAAATACCCTGTTTCTCCGCTGAAGAAAAAAACATTGTCACCCGCTGTAATTGTCACACCACTGTTATCCGCAGTACTTTCAGGAAAATAATTTCCTTCCCCTATCCATTTCTTTGCCTTCTCTGATGGATCTTCTCCCTTTGAAATGGCAAATTGTGCAAATGCGATCTCATATCCTGCCGGTACAATCTTTTGTGCCGTCCGCGTTACAGCTGAGAAATTCAGAAAATATTCAGTATTCCGTTTTACCAGGTCCCTTGTCATGTCCAGATCAAAGATTCCGTTCTCTCCCGCACCAAGTTTTGGAGAACGAATAGCCCCGGATTCAACGATATTCCCATTGGAAACGATCTCCCACTTGATATCAATTCCCTCGAGTGAAATGAAGTCATATTTATTTATGATCTCGATTTTATTGCTGTAAAAAGGCACCGGTTTGAATCCGATATATTGGTATACCTTCTTCACCTCTTTCAAAGCCGGATGTGGTGTACGATCCGGATCTACCAATCCATTCATACAAAAATTACTATCTGAAGGCACATCCGCAGGACCAAAATCGCCTCCATACGCCCAATAGCTCCTGCCATCATCCAGGGTTTTCTTTATGCCCTGGTCAACCCAATCCCAAATAAAAGCACCCTGCAGCTGATCATGCGATTCGATGGCATCCCAGTAGTCCTGAAGGTTTCCTGTGCTATTACCCATAGAGTGTGCATACTCACACTGAATCAATGGTTTGTCCTGGATCGTCTCAGCATATGCCAACATTTCCGGTATGCTGGAGTACATCGGACAGAATATGTCGGTGTTTCTTCCCCCCTCTGCTCGCTCGTAATGTACCGGGCGACTTTGATCTTTGCTCTTGATCCAGTCGTAGGTAGCATCAAAACAGATACCATCACCGGCTTCATTACCCAACGACCAGATAATAACTGATGGATGGTTCTTATCCCTCTCCACCATCCTGATGGTACGATCGAGATGAGATTTAACAAAACGTGAATCATTGCCCAGTGTTTTATCCGGCGCATATCCCATGCCATGGGATTCAATATTTGCTTCATCAATTACATAAATTCCATATTCATCACACAACTCATACCAATGAGGATCATTAGGGTAGTGAGATGTTCTTACTGCGTTGATGTTATTCAACTTCATCAATTTAATATCCTCTAGCATAGATTCCACGCTCACAACGTGTCCCTCAATCGGATCATGCTCATGTCTGTTCACACCCTTCAGGAGAATCGGCTTACCATTAACTTGTAGTTGACCATACCTGATTTCTGATGTTCGGAATCCAATCTTTGAAGATACCGTCTCAAGTAACTGACCGTTTGAGTCTGTCAGCGTAATCAGCAGGGTATACAAATTGGGTGCCTCAGCACTCCATCGATCAACTGCTTCAAAAACCGAATAGAAGTTTACCGGGACTGTTTTACCCGGTTTTACGTTTATTGCCTGCTTATCTTCCCACATACTTTCATGACTGACATTGTCAAACAGCTTCGCCTCAACATTGACTAATTCATCTGTAATGTTTCCTATTCCACCAATCCATACATCAAGATCCAGCTGCCCATCCCTGTAATTATTTACAAGTGAAGATTTGCAGAAGTAATCCCTGACTTGAACCCCTGGTCTCGCTTCGAGATACACATCTCTCTCAATACCACTTATTCTCCAAAAGTCCTGGCACTCCAGCCATGAACCATCTGACCAGCGATATACCTCAACAGCGAGCATATTTTTTCCCGTTTTGATATATTTACTAATGTTGAATTCAGCGGGTGTTTTACTGCCCTGGCTATACCCCACTTTCTCTCCGTTTACCCATAAATAAAAAGCAGATTTCACGGCCCCAAAATGGATGAACACCTGTTTGTCTATCCATGCTTTAGGAATGGAAAAATTCCTCCTGAAACTTCCCACCGGATTATGATCTGCCGGGACTAGTGGTGGAACTGGATTATTTGTCCATTCATAGGGAATATTCACATATATAGGAACACCAAACCCTTTCAACTCCCAATTGGATGGTACTTTAATGTTATCCCATTTTTTTACACTATACGAGTATTTATAGAAATCTGAAGGACGGTTAGCCGGATTATCTGAATACCTGAATTTCCATGTTCCATTGAGAGATACAAAATTATTCGATCCGGACTCATCTCCCTTCATGGCCAATTCTTCGTTTTCATAAGAAAAACTTGTGGAATGAGGATTTTCCCTGTTTACCTGGACAACATCTGTGTCCTGCCATTCGGGTAAGTGCTGTGCCATCACCTGGAAAAACAAAAGTGAGACTAGCACACTGAATATTTGTCTGTAGTTCATCGTTGAGGTAGTTAAATGCGCCTGTTTAGTAAAATAATAATTCCTTTTTCGAAGATAGAAAAAATGAAGGACATGAACTTCTCTCACATTAAGAATTCACTTTCAAGGTCTAGCTGGCACTTCATAAGTGCAAATTGGGCGCGGGCTCGCACGAAATTGTGCTCCGGATATGCAGTTTTATAATACGCATCATCGTCCAGGTAATCGCTGAGAAACCGCACTCCCTGCATGTAAGTAAATACCCCGGGAGCTCTGTGTAAGATTGAGAGTTCATCCTTAGTCAGGTAGTCCCTGGCTATAGACAAAAAGCCATTGGCAAATCCACGAAATATATCGATGTTAAATCCAATTTTGCTAATATCGGGTTCATCTTCAGGAGCTGTACTGGCGCATGTGCGCAGGGCATCTCCAAAATCGTACCAACTGTATCCCTTCATGACAGTATCAAGATCAATCATACAGGTAACTTTTCGATTCTTATTGTAGAGGATATTATTGAACTTGGTATCATTATGGGTAATTCTCACCGGTACATCTCCATTTTCTGAAATATCATATACTTCCAATGCTGCTTCGGCCTGGTCTTTAGCTATCCTTATAAGTTTTTCCGCTTTCTTCAACCTCTCTTTTGAAGCTCTTTTAAGAGATTCTTCAAATTGATTCATCCTTCCCCTGAGATCCAGAAACTCCGGAATGGTATCTTGTATCTTCTCCGGATCCAGATCGGATAGTTGCGACTGGAACCTGGCAATGGCCACTCCTCCTTCATAGGCAACATCAGCATCTTCTGCTTGCTCAAATGCGATCTGTTCTTCAATTAAGTAAAGCATGCGCCAGTAACCCATTTCATCGTCTCCGATCCAGCTCTTCCCATCAGGAGTGTAATAAAGAACAATACCATTCTCTTTTGGATTTAAATTGGCCGCCTGGTTTTTTCTACTGATATTTTCCGTTACCAACTCCATGTTCTGCATCAACACAGGAATATCCTTAAATACAAAATGATTCATCTTTTGCAGGATCAGCGCCGGCTCACCTTCTACCTGTTGATCAACTCGATAGGTGTCGTGGATATGTCCAGATCCAAAAGCGCTAACCTGGCATTCTTCAGAATTGATGCCAAATGACTCAAGAACTTTATGTACAATAGGTTCCATTTTTTAGCTCCAGAGTGGAGAAGGATAAGTTCCGTCTTCAACAAGCTTGTTCACCATTGACAGCACTCCTGGTCTGTCTGCCTGGTATGTCACCCCAAACCATGATTCCGGAGTACCCAGTACGTAAAAGCTGCTCTCCCCTGCCTTGATCAATATATCGGCCACATAGGGAATAAAAAACTCTGCTTTGGCGCTGTTGATATTTTCTTTGATATATATTTCGAATTGAGCATCCATTTGATCAAATATATCCGGCATAAAACCAAAAAGATTCATGGATACTTTAACATCCGGAAAAAGGGTATGTCTTGATCCATCCTCATCTTCATAATAGATTTCCTCCTTGCTGAATATCTTTGTTCGCTCCACAATTTTTGTGAGCATTCCCTCTCCGTCCACTTCACAAACACCACGAGCAACAGAGCCGTGTTCAGTAACAGTCTTTGAAAGTGTGAAACCAACCATCGCATATTTACCCGCTCTACTGCTAACCAAAAAATCATGCATTACGCGGTATGATTCTCTTCCGTAGAAATCATCTGCATTGATCACTGCAAAGGGTTCCTTAATTACATCTTTGGCCATCATCACAGCATGGGCTGTCCCCCATGGTTTCTTGCGTTCCCCGGGAACTGTAAATCCTGCCGGAACATTTTTGACATCCTGTATCACATATTCCACTTCCAGGTCAGCAGGAAATTTCTTCAGGTAACTTTCTGCAAAATCCTTCTCCATTGCGGGAGATATTACAAATACAATTTTCCCAAAACCCGCCCTCAGGGCGTCGTAAATGGAATAATCGGTGATTGTTTCTCCTGATGGTCCAAACTGGTCTGTCTGCTTATTACCTCCGTATCTGCTTCCCATTCCGGCTGCCAAAATTAAAAGGGTTGGTTTCATGTTTGATTTTATAAGTTCAAGGCAAAATTAATTATTATAATAAATTTTAAAAATCGAAATCTTAGAAACGCGATTTATCGCGTCTCAATATCATGATAATAATTTCGGTATTTGATATTAAACGTATTGATATTTGCTGTTTCACTAAAAAATGTGATTAATTTTATATCTCTTTGCAACTAATAAATACTGGGCATTCGGCACTGCATACTGGGCGCTGCCCACCATGTACTCAAAACTTTGAAGCAAGATATAATTTGCAATATCAAAATGAACGAAGCTGAAAAGAAGAAAACTACTGAGAAGATTTTTAAAAAAATCTGTCGCAAGACCGGGGTGATACTTCGTGACCATGATATGGTGAAAGAAGGTGACCATATACTTATTGGTTTGTCAGGTGGTAAAGATTCCATGATTCTTGCAGAAGCGATGGCGGAAAGAAAGAGGGCTCTTCCTTTTGACTTCAAGGTCTCAGCTGCGCATATTGATATTACTAATGTTGGATACAAGTCAGATCAGAAAGAACTGGAAAGCTTCTGTAAGGCGCTGGATATAGATTTTATCTACAAGTCATCAGAGATTGAGATTGATGAAGAAAGCAAGAAAGCTGTCTGCTTTACTTGTTCATGGAACAGGAGAAAGATGCTGTTTCACCTGGCCAGGGAATTGGGCTGCAACAAGCTGGCCCTGGGTCATCACAGGTACGATGCCGTGGAGACCATGTTAATGAATATGATCTACCATGGATCAATTAGCTCCATTCCATATAAACTAAGCATGTTTGATGGGGAGTTAATTCTTATACGACCGTTGCTCGACCTTGATGAAAACCTACTGGAAGAATATGCAAAGCTGCGATCTTATGGCTTTGAAAAAGCAGAATGTCCATATGAATCCAAAAACAAAAGGGACAAGGTCAGGAAATTGATAAAGGAAATTGAAAAACTACACGGCAAGGGAACGTATAATATATTTCATTCGATGGATAAGATCTTTGAAGAATATTTACCTGGTAAAAAGCACTGATCACCCGGCACCGGGCACGAAATACTACTCACTGCTCACTCTCTACCTCCTGTCAAACTTTTCCATCTCCCTTTTTGCCATCTCTTGTTTGAGAATCTTAATGCGGCGATCGTTGCTGACACCGGTATAGCTGGCTATTATCTCAGCAGGTATATCAAGGTTCAAAGCATTCATAATAAAGGTCAGAATGCCAACTCCCGCGGTAATTGAATCTGATTTTTTACCTAATCCTGACTCCCGGGCTATCATCCGGGTATATTTATTCAAGGTCACCATGCTCATTACCGGCAGGGCAGCATTGTTTCGATAATACTTGTTTTCGTACTTTGTTACGATCTGCTTAGCAAAATTATTCAGGGGAACGATTCTCGTTTTTGCAGACTGCCTGTTTATAATAATCCGATTCTCAAACACGTGTTCCTTTTTCAATGTCTGCAATTCGCTGAAACGAATTCCCGTAAAACAAATGAAGCAGAAAATATCTCTTGCTCTTTGCTGTTTTGGTTCCTCAAGAGACAAGTTGAATATACGCAGCAATTCTTCCCATTCCAGAAAAACTTCGTGTTCTTTAGACAAGCTATTAACAGGATCATCCTTTAACTCCTTGTAGAAATTTTTGTAGTCAGTAAAAATATTGTAACGCTGTTTTGTGGCCCAGTTCAGGAACCACACAATAGTATTCACTGCCTTAAGAGTGGTTGATTCACTATTGCCTCTTTCCTTATAGAAATTTTTGAATTTTTCCAGGAATTTCGCATCCATTTGCCTGAAATCTAATTCCAGACTATATTCAGCTTCAAATTCTTTCAGATGCTTATATATCGTTCTTACTTTGCTGTAAGTGGCTTTGCTCCAGCGTAAGCTGCCATCTTCCATGAAGAGGAAGAACACATCAAAGTAGCCCCTTGAAAACTGGGGTTTCAGTTGCTTATATGCCTCCCTGAAAGAAGCAAGATCCGGATTATCCATATGACTGATGGATTGCCATGCGGCTATAGCTGTTTGCCTCATATTTTCAAGCCATGAATTCAGCACCCTGGCATCCGGATACTCGGCTCTCACTTTTTGTCCTTCGGCATCCCACCAATGCACGTCAATTTTCTTCCCGCTGGAGATCAACGCTCTTTTCCCATGAAAGGACACAGTCATAAAAATGGGCCGGTCTCCCATGAGTAGCAGCCCATCCTCCCCTTTTCTCTTTTCTATGTAAAACCTGGTTCGCATTACATACGAATTTACAATATTATATTATTATTAAAAAGCTAATTATTAACATATTTTACGGAGTTAAATACTCCATATTTGTATGAAGCATGAATAGAAGGAGAGAAATGGAAAGAAGGAGAGAAGTCCACTACGTTCGTGTGAGAATTCCCTATCTTTGTCTCATGATACGCAGCATCAGGCAAACTGAAGATGGATCCAGCACAATATACGTGGAAGAATTGAATGAGCATTATCATTCCACTCATGGCGCCATTGCTGAATCGAAACACATCTTTATCGATACTGCGTTTAATTTCTGTGAGAAAAAGGAATTGCGCGTATTAGAAATTGGATTTGGAACGGGTCTGAATGCTTTTTTGACCTGTCTTGAAGCCACAAATCAAAATCGCAGGGTTCATTACCATGCCATTGAAAAGTATCCGCTGACCCTGGATGAAGCCATGCTTTTAAATTATGATGCCCTGCTTGAGAATCAGGGTATATCGATCCTTGATTTTCATCGTACGCCTTGGGAAGAGAGCAGTCGTATCGTCCCTTCTTTCATTCTTCACAAGGAAAAATCTGATTTACTGGAAATGAAGGCAGTAGGTCCCTTTGATGTCATTTACTTTGATGCTTTTGCACCGGATGTTCAGCCGGAATTATGGAGTGCCGAAGTATTTGAAAATATCGCAAAACTAACTGCACCGGAAGGCATTCTTACTACCTATTCAGTAAAAGGAGATGTAAAAAGAGCGCTTAGAACTGCAGGATTCATTGTAAAAAGAATACCGGGACCGAAAGGTAAAAGGCAGATATTGAGAGCGATAAAAAGTCTAAATACAAACTCCCAAATATATAAGCAATATTAATTGCAATACATTTGGGAGTCTGGCGCTCCACATTTCTATTAATATATGAATAGATGCGTACTTCCTGCCTGGTTTCCTGCTCTATTTTTCTACGTCAAGTACTAATGTCTTGTAGAAATAGGCTTGCAGTGAAAATAGGATGGGTGATGCTATAACAAGTACTATAAACTGAAGGATTACTCCAACTGCCGGAATAAGTCCAAAGAGTAACAATACGATAACTAAAACAATGACCAAAACAAATTGAGAGAAAAACATACGCCATTTATTGCCATAGGTCAGTTGGTTACTTTTTGCCAATGCATCCATAGGATTCATCTCTTTGTCCAATAACAAGAAATTGCTCATCGACCATGCAATACTCATTACGATTCCAGGAATAATGAAGAAAAGTGCTCCTATTGAAATAGCTATACTTCTAATGCCATTTAGAATAAAAAACTCTCCCATAAACTTTCGATACTTAGCATCGAAAATAAATGTTGGTTTAATAACATTACCCTTACTTAGCTCAATAGGAATCATAAGTATCGCAATTGTGGTTCCCACATTGAGATAAGGGATCCAGATAGTAAGTACCCATAAGAGTACTGCTCCAATAAGCGAAATAATGTTTTTAATTCCCCAGCTAATACTTGTTTTGATTGCTGTTACTACATCAATTTTTACTACGTCCATAGATTTAAGTGTTAGTTTATGATTACTTAGAATACATAAATTTAGAAATAATATACTAGCAATTAATGCTTTGCAGTGTATTTTCTAAATATTTAAAAAAAATAAAAACAATTTCATAGAGAAAACTGCTCCCGGCTTATTGTATGCTACCCGTGTAAATTACCCACTTCGTAAGCCGTAGCTTTAGGTGCCTACGCTAAAACTTTGGCGTCAGCATGTGATGGCTTACCCCCTCCTCCCCTGCATTTTGAAGCCAATTTCTCATTATCCTCCCCTCAATTTTTCATTTTCAATATTTTTCTCCTAAATTCGCATCTCATTTAAAAAAATAATATCGCAAAATCATGAAGAACAAATCATTCGCTATTATCATCGTTGCCATTATTGCTTTCGCAGGGGGTTACTTGGTAAATAATTTCGTTGGAGGAACCAAAATCCAGTCAGAATCACAGGTAAAACTGGAAAACGATTATGATTCTTTAAGCTATTTCTTTGGACTGTTTTTAGGATTCAACAACGCACAATTCGTTCAACCTGAGATGAATGGAGAATTGGTAGTTTCCGGTATCAACACTGTCTTTAACGACAGCTCTTCATATAATCCCGAAACTTTATATCCCATTGCCATGGAATTGCAGAAGAAAATTGGAGAGAAACAAGCTGCAAAAAACCAGGCAGAAGAATTAGCTAACCAGGAAGCCAATGCCGAAGCAGCAAAAATTGCTAAATTGGACGGTGAATTATACCTGGAGGCAAATGCAGAAAAAGAAGGAGTAATGGTTACTGAATCTGGACTGCAATACGAAGTTATGAAAGAAGGATCAGGAGATCATCCTATCGAAACATCTGTTGTTGAAGTTCATTACCACGGAACACTAATCGACGAAACAGTTTTTGATAGTAGTGTAGATCGTGGAGAACCAATTTCTTTCCCATTGAACGGGGTTATAAAAGGTTGGACAGAAGGATTGCAGTTGATGACTGTTGGATCTAAATACAAATTCACAATTCCTTCAGAACTTGCTTACGGACCACAGGCAAGCGAAAATATTCCAGGTAATTCAGTACTTGTATTTGAAGTTGAGTTATTGTCTTTTGAAAACGCTCCTGAGTAAAACCAGGATTATATAAAATTAAAAAACAGGTTGGCATTTGCTAACCTGTTTTTTTAAAGACGAAATTTGGCTTTTTCTTCTTACTATTTTTTGAACTGCAACAATGTTGCAGTAGTTTTTTTTAGTTTTGCATCTATAATATTGAAAGAACATTAAAACAGACACCTATGAGCTTTGAAATTAAAGGACGACTTGCCGAGATTTTCCAGACACAACAGATCTCAGACAAATTTCAGAAACGAGAGTTTATTCTTGAGATAAAAGAAACAAGCGGTAGCGGATTTGAATTTGTGGAATATATTAAATTCCAAGCCGTTCAGGATAAGTGCTCAATGCTTGATTCCCTGCAAACTGATGACATGGTTAATGTTAGCTTCAACCTCAAGGGACGCAAGTGGGAAAAAGATGGTAAAATTTCCTATTTTACGAATTTGGATGCATGGAGAATTGAAAAAGAACAATCAACAAACGAATCCCCAAATACTCCAGCTCCCGAAATTCAAAATAATTCTGTTACTCCTGATAGCGGTACTCCTTTCAATGCGGAGCCTCCTGCTAATGATTCCGGATTTGACGATCTTCCCTTTTAATAATTGATTTGAACAATCACCCTAATTACTATTAAAAGCGGGAATCTCACCTAAATCGTCTTTCTGCAAAATAGCTCCTGTCTTCTTTCTGGGCACGATGTTGTGCACCGGCAGACTGATAATTATATCAACTCTTTTCTCTCCTTCACTGCTATTCAGGTATACAGTACCATCCATCGCCTCCGTCAGGTCCCTGGCCAATTTGCAGGCCACCCCGATATTGTCTAACTGGTTATGCCAGTCATCATCACTTCCATTCTTTTCAAAGATCTTTTTTGCTCTTTCAATGAGCAGTGCATTTCCCTCAAAACTTACAGAAAACGCAACCCGGTTATTATTCGGGATTTCTAATTTCATTTCAACGACCCCTTTTCGCTGTTGTTTAATGGCGCAATCTACCAGGTTATCCAAAACCCTTCTGAGCCGGTAGCTGTCTGCTTTAACAAAAACCCTGTCGTTATTGTTAGGCATACTCATCAAAATTGCTACCCTTTCACCGGATATTCTCGTCATCTCCAGGTTGTGATATTCGTAAACCCTTGAAATCAGGTCCTGAATGTTCACCGGCTCCTGATTTACTTTCAGGTTCTCGGTTTCCAACAAAGTGAGGTCAATGATATTATCCATTATTTTTAAGAGCGCCTGGCTGTTGTGTGAGATATAGTAGAGGTACTCCTCTTTTTCACTCTCTGTTACCTTCTCATTCTGTAGGAGGGCCGAAAAGCCCATGATCGCATTCATCGGTGTTCTGATCTCGTGAGAGACATTTGAAAGAAACCTTGATTTGATCCTCATCCCGTTTCCCTGATGTGACTGGTAAGCGTTTTCCAGCCATTCTACTTTCTGTTGCAAAATTTCATTTGCAGCCACCAGTTCATCATATGTGGGATTTCCATTCATTCTATTCAGCCTAAAAGTGTCGTATTACCTGCCACCGTTAATGGCATCCTATTTGTCAAGTTTCCCGAGAATCTTCTCAGCATCTTTCCTGTAAAAGCTATTGCTTGATGCTATCCTTGCGAATTGTCTGCGTGCACGGTCATTCTCTTCCGTAGCAAGAAAACAAAATGCCAGGTACCAATCAGCTTGCTCTACATACAAGTTATCGTGGTGTTCGATTACCTTGTTCAGGGATCTGCCTGCTGCCTGGTATTTCTCCAGTTCGAAGTAGGAGATACCTGAATAAAGATTGGTTGCAACCTGTTCAGGTTTTTCTTCCAATACCTTTTCAAAGTATACCACTGCTTCCGCAAATTCTCCGTGTTGATAAAGCTGCTGTGCATGTCGCAATATCAGGTCGAGCTGTGCATCATTCGATCTGTTGATCAATGCAACCTCGTAAGGTTTGTAGTACTTTTTAAGCAGATCCTTATTAGATAAAGGTCTGTCGAGGATAGATGCTAATCCAATAGCCAGTATCAAAGCAACGGCTGCTGTTGCAGCGTAATGCCAGGGACGTGTAAAGCGTACCTGCACCTTCTTTGAAACACCGGATTTTTTGGCATCCTTCCTTAAATCGTTTAGCTGATCCCTGAAGCCCAATACTTCTGTATCGGCCAGCGCTTCATCAACCTCCCTGTACAAATTCAGGTCGGCCTGTAGCCCGGGACTCGCTTCCAGATCCGCATCAAACCGCTTCATGTCCTTGTCTGAAAGGTCATGATCGAGATACTTCTGGATTGTGTGCCTGTCTCGTTTCATATCATTATTATTTAGTTAAATTCCATGTACGTCATTGTTGACAGCATATAAGCTGTCTGAGTCTGATTTTAGAGAATATCTTTTACGGTTCATGCGTAACACTTTCACCTGGGTTCCTGTGTACATTTACATGTAGCCGCAAATATTTTCAGCTTCTATGTCCGGATGCACGATCCCCTTCATTTCAGAGATCCCTGCCGCTGCAGTCATCCAATATCGTTTCGGTGATAAGCCGTAAGTTTTTGGTCTTCTACTCTTAACCTTGCTCTCTCTCTTCTCCTGGAGGGATTAATAAATCTTTAGGCTCATCATCAGGATTTACCGGACCACCGTCACCGCCTCTTAGAAAGTTCATCTCAGTTAAAGTCATTGCATCCTGTGCAAAGTTTCCGAAGTTTACAGTTGTTGTTTTCATGTTCAAAGTAATTAGGGATTACTAAATTGTTTGTTGATTGTTCATCCCTTTATTCCACCTATACCAAAAACGTTACCCAAAAAAATAATCTTTTTTTATATTATTTTTTATAACGCTGATTTTCTGCACATTAGAAATGCTGAGAAAAATGAAAAAATATTGAACTTGGATTCTTTCTTAGAATTTACTTCATTTATATATTCATTTCAAATCATGCCGGTCAAGACAAGATTCATATTGCTGTTTTTAATGCTGATCCCCATCCAGGGTTTACTTGCCCAGGAAGCAGATTCAGCTCTTTTAAAAAGCATAAATCATTTAAATAACCTGGGTTTCGACTACCAAATGGAGGGCAGGTTAGACAGTGCTGAATACTTTTTACTGAATACATTAGAACTTAAAGAAGCATATTATGGTCCTAATTCTCCTATTGTAGCATATACCCACATCAACCTGGCTTCTATTTATAGATCTAAGCTAGACTACAAAGTTGCACTTGAACATCTCAATTTAGCAGAATCCATTCTGAAGTCTTCATTACCAGACTATAAATTTCTAGCTTACATCTACCACAATAAAGGAAATATCTATTTTACTTTTGAAGATTATGCCGAGAGTAGCAGGTACTATCAATATGCTATTGAAATATTAAAAAGAATTGACCTTGTTTCCAGTAAAGAGTTCGAATATATTTCACTTTCTTATTATAATTCACTTATAATGAGAAAAATGTTTATTAGCGCAGACAGTCTAATAAATTCAATCCAGAAAATAAATTTTTCTCCTGCTATAAAGTTTAATAAACACTATTCTTTAAGTACAGGATATAGTACATTTGGGTTAGAGGAAAAGGCCTTAGAAGAATTAAAGCAGGCAGAAGCAGCATTACATCTACAAGAATATGAAACTGAAGATTATCTAAGATTGTACTCTAGATTTGCTTCAATATATACTGAGCTTAACCAGATGGAAAATGCCCGGTCTGCACTCTATAAAAATCTTGCCCTGATTCAGCAAAATTCTCAATTCAACCATAGAAAAATAATTTTCTACTATTATAAGCTTGCCTACACCTATATAAAGGAACAAAACTATACGAAAGGATTAGAAATCTCTGAAGACGCTATAATTAAAATTTTAAAAGAATTAGATGAACTGTCATTGTCTAACTCCCCAAAATATTCATCTATTATAAAGAATCGTATCCAGTTTCTATATATCGTGAAAGCAAAAGCAGCCCTCGGTATTTTCAGGTCGACAGATGATAAAACTTATCTGGATCTTGCCTATGAAAGCTATACCGAGGCAGTAGATAAACTCAACCAGTCGAGGTTGAATATGAAAAATGAAGAGAGTATACTTTTATCTACCGAAGAAAAAATAAGTATTTTCCACGACGCCATAGATGTTGCTGTTGAACTTTATAATCTCACGGGTAACATCGCCTATCTTGAACAATCTTTTGAATACACGGAAAATAGTAAATCTTTCGCGCTTTTGACTGAAATAAAAGGGATTGAAGCAATGAAATTTTCTGACATCCCAATAGAGATAAAAGAAAAGGATGAAATGTTCAACAGGGAAATTTCCGCCTATGAAGAACTGTTATATAACGAACAGATTAATAAAACGCCTGACTCCCTGCGGCTATCAAATTTCGAGGATAAGTTGTTCCACCTCAGGGACGATTACAATACGCTCATGGATGATATAGAGAATAATTATCCCAATTATTTTCAATTGAAATACAATCCTCATTTTACCAGCTTAGAAGAGGTTGGACATAATCTTCGAAGAAATGAAGCCCTGGTAGAATATGTGTTATCAGATACCGTACTCACCACCTACATTGTCGATCATGAGCAAACCAGGGTATTGCAGCACACAATTGACACGAGCTTTGCTGGAAACTGCAAAAAGTACTACGACCTCCTCGAGTCGCAGAAATTCGACCAGGATGTGCATGCCACCTACCGTGAATATGTGGGCTTAAGCAAAATGTTTTACGAAACACTGGTGGCGCCGGTCAGAGCAATTACCGACAAAAAAGAAATTACTTTCGTGCCTGATGGGGAATTGATGTATCTTCCATTCGAGTCCTTTATTACCCAGGATGTGGACAATGAGTACATCGACTACAAGGACCTCCCCTACCTCATTCATGAGTTATCAATCGCTTATTCATATTCTTCTACGCTCTTGTTTAGTGAACGTCTCCAGTCCAAATCACCGGAGAAGAAAGTACTGGCCTTTGCTCCTTCTTATGACAACCTGATGAATAAAACAGATCCGCTGCATTGGAACAGGAATGGAAATCCTGATCTTCTAATTCCTCTTTTGGGTGCAAAAGAAGAGGTTAATTATATTTCGAAGCGGGTTTCCTCAGAAGTATTTATGGACAACGATGCAACGGAGTATAATTTCAAAAAATATGCTTCTGACTATTCTATATTGCACCTGGCTATGCACACCATTATAAACGATGAAAACCCCATGTTCTCACGGCTGGCCTTTACCCGGGTAAAAAATGATACGCTGGAAGACAATAACCTCTATACATATGAGATTTACAATATGAAGCTGAATGCTTCTATGATTGTGCTGAGTTCCTGTAGCAGCGGATATGGAAAAATGCAAAGAGGAGAAGGATTGATGAGCTTATCACGCGGTTTCATGTATGCTGGTTGTCCCAGCATAGTTATGACCCTCTGGCAGGTATCCGACCGATCCAGCTCTGAATTAATGAGTTCTTTCTACAAATATCTGAAGAGAGGAAAGAGCAAGAAAGAAGCACTCCGCCTGTCAAAAATCGATTACATCAACTCATCCGACGGACTCAAAGCCAATCCCTATTTCTGGTCTGGCTTTGTCCAGATAGGCGATAGTACAGCGCTCTACCGAAAGTCAGCTTCTTTCTACCTGGTAATTCTATTAGTAAGTTTTATGGGATTTGTTTTGTTCTTCAAGTACAAGGGAAAAATTAAAAAGATGTTACGCAAGTAGCGTTCTTCAGCGCCCAACTGCAGCACCGTCACCCTGCTTTTAATCTTCAAACATAGACCTGTACTCCGTATCCTCCTTGATCTTATTGACGAGAAACTCTTTGCAGAAGTGACGGCGTTTGCGAACGTATGAATCGCTCCTGAAGCCCAGCTTCTCAGCAATATCCTTTGCTTTGATATTTTTGGCGGTCATTTTCAGAATATTCTGACAATCTTCAGGAATTTGTATTAAACTCCTCTGGTAGATGGCCATCCGCAGGTCTTTATCCTGAACCGGAGGTGGTTCTTCAAACTCGATGTAGTCTTCCATCTCCCGGTTGAGTTCCGTAATATCCATTTTTCGCTGATCTCTCAGCTTTTTCAACCAGATAAACCTGGCAACAGAGTAAATATAGGTCCCAAAAGCACTTGTAAGCTCAAATTGCTCATCGTCTCTGAGCCGTTTGAATATAACTATCAGGGCTTCCTGGAATACGTCTTCGGCATCATCGTCTGATCCGCTATTGTTGATAATAAGCTGATGAACAAAATCATAGTGGCTATCATAGATATGCTGAAGCGTTTGATTATCCCGCCTTTTTAAGCCAACTATTATTTCCTCATCAGAATACCTCTTCATCGAATAATATGAAAGTATGGGTCGTTAGTAAAACCTGAACCGACAAATATAACTATTCTAGAATACCATCAAATTGGAAATGACAAAACATTCTAAAAAAGTTGACTTAAAATTGCAATGAAAATTCTAATTTTGTCAAAGCATAAAAATTAAAATTATGATTGAAAATATAATTGAGAGATTCAGAGACATACTATTGGGTATTGGAATGACAGAAAGTTGGGCGTTATTTATTGAAAACACCGCTGTGCTCATAATAATAATCCTTCTCGCCTTTCTTGCAGACAAGATTACCAAGGGAATACTGGTAAGATTAATAAAACTGATGGTTAAGCACACCAAAAATCAGTACGACGATATATTTCTGGAGAAAAAGGTGTTTAACCGGCTGGCACACATTGCTCCTGCTCTTGTAATTAATGCCCTGATCGTTTTTTTGATTGATTCCCCCGAAACCATTGTTAAAGGACAGGAACTGGTAAATGAGGGTCCTGACTTTGTAGGTATTATAAAAACAATCACGGAAATATATATCATCCTGGTGTCAGCCCGCGTAATAGATTCCGTGATAAATGCTATCCACGAAATATACAATCAACTACCTATTTCTGAGGGAAGAAATATCAAAGGGATTGTGCAGGTCGTAAAAATATTAATCTATATTATTGCTGCATTGTTTGTTATTTCCTCCATAAGCGAAAAACCTATTTCCGGATTACTTGCGGGTTTAGGAGCTTTTGCAGCTGTGCTTATCCTGGTCTTTAAAGATACGATCCTTGGCCTGGTTGCAAGTATTCAATTATCTGCCAACAAAATGGTAAACGTAGGTGATTGGGTTTCTTTACCGAAATATAATGCCGATGGTGATGTAATAGACATTGGTCTGACCACTGTTAAAGTGCAAAACTGGGATAAAACAATTGCTAATGTTCCAACCTATGCCCTTGTTTCCAATTCTTTCAACAACTGGCGCGGCATGGAGGAATCGGGAGGCAGGCGAATAAAACGATCCATTAATATAGATATGCAAAGTGTGAAGTTTGTAGATGACGAGATGTTGAAGAAATTCAGAAAGTTTTCTATTCTTTCGGAATACATTGAAGACAAACAGAAGGAAATTACAACATACAACAAACTAACTGCTGTTGATGATTCTCTTCCAATAAATGGAAGAAAGATGACCAACCTTGGCACTTTCCGTAAATACCTGGAACTGTATCTACATAACAATCCAAAGGTTCACCAGGATATGACCTTCCTCATCCGCCACCTGCAACCCACGGAAAAAGGACTACCGATCGAGATTTATGTGTTTAGCAAAGACCAGGCATGGGCTAATTACGAAGCTATCCAGGCAGATATCTTTGATCATATACTGGCCATCATACCGGAATTTGAACTACGCGTATTCCAGAATCCTACCGGGGAAGATTGGAGAAGCCTTGGATCTATTTAACCGCCGATGGCACCCCTAACCTGCGTAGCTCTCCCAACAGCCACAAAACTACACCACCTATTCTTAAACATACATCAAATTCCTTGTAGGTTAACTCACTCCTGTTATCTTAGTCTTGAAATTGTAATATTCTAACTATATTTAAGGAATTACTGATAGTTTTTAAACCAAACGGAGCCATAATATACAATCAGCAAGAGATTTGAGTCAAAAGATTAAAGTCTGTTTTTGCATGTTTGCTTTTTTTGTGCCCGGTTTTTAATCATATAACATGGCCAATAATATACATATTGACGAGCTGGATAAAAAGATTCTTTCCTTAATAACGCAAAATGCCAGGATACCCTACCTGGAGGTAGCAAGGGAGTGTAATGTATCCGGTGCAGCCATCCATCAGAGGATTCAAAGATTAGCCAAGGTAGGAATTGTAACCGGTTCTGAATTCATTCTGGACCCAAAAAAAATCGGCTTTCAAACGTGTGCTTACGTGGGTATATTCCTTGACAATGCTGGCTTATATCCTGAGGTAGTTGCAAAGCTGAAGGAGATTCCTGAGATTACACAATGTCATTATATTACGGGAGGATATTCCATCTTCATCAAGGTTTATACCAGGAACAATGAAGACCTGAAATATGTTCTGGGGGAAAAACTACAAACCATACCCGGAATTGAACGTACTGAAACTTTTATCTCCCTGGAGGAGAGTTTCAATCGCCAGCTACCATTGGAATAGTTTATGCTTGTCTTTGCCTGACTGCCTCAAAGACAACCACACCGGCAGCCACTGAAACATTCAGTGAGCCAATCTTTCCCTGGAGCGGAATAGAGATCTGCTCGTCTACAAAAGTTTCAAGCTTGGAGGATATTCCCTTGTCTTCCGCACCCATAATAATGACAGCCGGACTTTTCAAATCCACGTCATACACTGTTTGATTTGCTTTCTCCGAAGCTGAAAAAACTGTCAATCCACTATCCTTTAGATATTGCAAAGCCACTGCAAGATCGGGATGTCGACAAACCGGAATAGTATGCAAAGCGCCTGCAGAAGTTTTTACTGCTTCGGAAGTAATTCTTGCTCCCCCTTTATAGGGGATAACAATGGCATGAACACCTGCACATTCGGCTGTCCGTGCAATAGCTCCAAAATTACGAACATCAGAAACCTGGTCAAGCACCAAAATGAGCGGCACCTCCCCTTTTTCGAATACTGAAGGCAGAATGAAATCCAGTTCACTATAGGAAATCTCCGAGATATATGCTATCACACCCTGGTGATTTTTCCTTGTGATAGAGTTGAGTTTCTCCATAGGTACATGCTGAAATGGGATGTTCTCCTGGTGAATTCTCCTGCTAAGCTCCTTAAATAATTCACTGGATCCTGATCCAGTCTTAAGCAATACCTTTTCAATCTCCTTACCAGCATCCAGCGCTTCCTGCAAAGCCCTCACACCGAATATCATTTGATCTTTTTGTTTCTCCATTAGTTTTTTAGTGAATGAACCTTACCCTTGTTCCATGATCTGATGGCCTCGTCCAGGTAACGCATTGTGTTGGGATTTTTCTCCAGGTTGAAAGCATCATTTGTGTGGTAATCTGTATCCCTGTTGAATTTGAATTCAACAATCTGACTCCTTCTTCTTGAGATATAGTACCAGATCTGAGATGTTCCTGTATCTTTCATCCTGTCGGGCGGCCCAAATAAAATATACACCAATCCCCGGTCCGTTTTCCATCCCTCCCGATTCGCTGTGAAATAAATATTTGAATAGAGAACCCTGTTATAATATATCCTGATCAGCTCTCTTGAGCGGTCCATATTTGAAGCCCTTCTTAGCCAAAATTCATCGATGGCCAATTTATTTCCTTCGCTTTTCAGAAGTTCAGTATATTCCACAGGATAAGCGATATAGAACAATGGCTCAATCATATCATGCTCTTTCCTGATTTGTGGGTAGGTGTCTCCAAAATTAAATAATGTCAGACCCTCCTCCCTTGTAGAATCAACCCTGAAATGATACATTCCTTTTCCGGGCAATGTAAATATAATGGTGTCAGCAAAGGGTATGGCAATGGTTGTGTCACGCACAACAGGATAAGAGGATATCTCTATTCTCCTTATAGGAGGCCTGGGCAACTCGTATTCATCCTTGAAGAAATCCAGATAGATCGTATCTGCTTCCCTGTCCTGGTATCGAATTGAAAACACTTCTCCAAATCGCTGATAGTCCATAAACCTGGGTAGAGCATTCCCTGCAGAGATTACTGAAAAATTTTGTGAATTAAACTTGTCTGATTTATCCACCAGCAAGTAAGTGAGGCCAGTAGTGCCTCTCTGAAGATCGGAAATCTCAAGTTTAAGAAGATATTTCTTTCCGTAGGGTATTGGTAATATGAGGGAAGACAGGTAAGCAGACCTCTCCTGGTCTTTCTTCCTCAGCTTAATTAAATTAGATGCCGAATCAACTTTGCTAATAATCTGTCCCCTGGTATCCAACTCAAATAGCGAATGTTCCAACTTTACCAGTGCTCGATATTCACCCTCCTCATTGGCCTGGTTAAAGAGTAATTCACTGGGATACATGCGAATGTAAAGTGTTGACATCAAGTCAGATAAGTGATACACCCTATAGTCAGCATTAAGAGAGAGCTCGCTAGGGTTGTACAGGGCAGCATAATTCGCTGTTGCGCTTGTTGTTTCTTTTAACAAAGAACAACCAGCCAGCATCATAAGTACTGCGAAAATACCAACAATCCTCATGTTCATACTTATTTAACCGACAAATTACTCAATTATTGTCACGATTCAAACTATCAAGTTTCTCCGATTCCTTCTCCCATTGAACCATTAAACTCATCTGTTTTTTTCTTGCTTCTGAATATTGCTGAAAGATATCTCCTTCTTTAAGCATTTCAGGATCAGACATTTTCGCATCCATCTCTGAAATTTCATTGTCGACCTTTTCAATATCCGATTCAATGGTCTCTATCTTCCTGGCGATCTGCCTGATTTTCTTTTCCTGCTCCTTCTTCTGTTTATAATCCGGCATGGAACCTTTGCCATTTTTAGCTTTCGGTGCTTCCTTCTTCTTCTCTTTTCTCTCTATCTCATTAATGTTGGAGATTTTTCTTTTTTGTAGAAAATCAAAAATTCCTCCCAGGTATTCTTTCGTGTTCTTATTCCTGAATTCATAGACTTTATCAACCAATCCATCCAGAAACGCCCGGTCGTGTGAAACAATAATAAGCGTCCCATTAAACTTTAACAGTGCATTCTTAAGTATATCTTTCGACCTCATATCCAGGTGATTAGTCGGCTCATCAAGAATAAGGAAATTGTATGGCTGCAACAACATAATTGCCATCACCAATCTTGATCTTTCCCCTCCGGAGAGCACCTTCACCTTTTTATGTACATCATCTCCGCGAAAGAGAAATGCGCCGAGAATATCCCTGATCTTCGTCCTTATATCACCCACCGCAATCTTATCAACTGTTTCAAAAACAGTAAGTTCATCATTCAGCAATTCATCCTGGTTCTGAGCAAAATATCCCAGGTCCACATTGTGACCAATTTTAACTATCCCTGTATGGTTAAGGCAACCTGCTAAGATTTCAGACAGCGTAGTTTTTCCTTCTCCATTCCTACCTACAAATGCCACTTTCTCCCCTCTCTCAATAACCATGTCTACATCCTTCAATACAAGGTTTTCACCATATGATTTAGATAATTTTTTTAATTCAACCACTACATCTCCGGACCTTTTAGCCGGTGGAAATTTCAGGTTCATCACCAGCTTATCTTCCTCTTCCACTTCGAGTCTGTCTAACTTATCGAGTTGCTTAACCCTCGACTGTACCTGCACAGCTTTGGAAGCTTTGTACCTGAAGCGTTTGATGAAATCCTCTGTCTCCTTAATCATCTTCTGCTGGTTCTGGAAAGAAGCCATCTGATGCTCAATACGCTCCTGCTTCAGCTGTACATATTTTGTATAGCTAACCTTATAATCATATACTTTACCTAAGGAAAGGTCGAGCGTTCTATTGGTCACATTATCAAGAAAAATCCTGTCGTGTGACACAAGAAGCACCCCTCCCCTGTATTTTGACAGGTACTCTTCTAACCATTGAATAGATTCAATATCAAGGTGATTTGTTGGCTCATCAAGTAAAATATAATCAGGTCTTTTCAGCAAGATCTTGGCCAGTTCTATTCTCATGCGCCATCCCCCGCTGAATTCACGAACCGATCTGTCCATATCAGCTGAGAGAAAGCCCAGTCCTATCAGGGTCTGTTCAATATCAGCATGAATGCTATTTCCACCTTCCATCTCAAACCTCTCATTGGCAAGCGTTAACTTCTCAATGAGTTGCATATAAGCTTCTGATTCATAATCGGTCCTCTCACCAAGCTGTTGATTCAATGAGACAATCTCCTTTTCAATCTTCAATACAGAATCAAAGGCCTCAAGTGCATCGTTATATAATGACTTAGAGCCCCTGTGTTTCATTTGCTGGGGCAAATAGCCAATTTCAACATCAGCTGTCTTGACAATGGTCCCGTCGTCCGGAACCTGGCGTCCTGTAATTAAACCCAGCAAAGTTGTTTTTCCGGCACCGTTGCGACCCACAAATCCAATTCTGTCGCCTTTTTTAACCTGGAACGAAACCTTGTCAAAAAGCGTAAAACCGCCAAACCTTACTGTAATATTGTCAACTGAAATCATTGCTGTCCCTGGAATTCGTCTATTGGTTTAATATCGTAATCGTATCCCCACATCAAACCATGTAAAGGATGTTTTGTTTTTGTTCTCCCTGTAATTGTGAATATTTTATGACGACTTACTTCTTCCATCATCATTTTCACCCGGTAAATCCGCTCCTCGTACATTGTTTTATCTATCCCACTTGTGTTTCCCCATGCCAGTATTATATAATCCATCTCTGCAAGTGTATTCCTGATGATTCTGTCATTCTCCGTTCCAATAACTTCCATCGCGTCTCCAACATCAAATGCCT
Organism: uncultured Bacteroidaceae bacterium; assembly: GCA_964538375.1. Classification (GTDB taxonomy): domain Bacteria; phylum Bacteroidota; class Bacteroidia; order Bacteroidales; genus JAUUZQ01. The sequence continues at coordinate 76,948 of CAZIFQ010000009.1, forward strand.
GGTTTAAATCAGCAGGTTCTGTTGCCCTGAATGCAAAGATATTCAGAATATGCAGCTGTCTGACATCCAAAAATCGGTTATAAACGAAAGTTTCCACCTTTCGGATTGTTGCATCGGCCTTCTTCTCATCTGCCGCACTGGGGTTTTTCATTATAACAGCAATACTTTTATCCCTTTCACTGTCAAGTAAAGTATTGGCATACTTCATTGACAGCAAATACCTGTATTTCTTATCAGATGAAAATGCTGCTTCAATTGAAAACTCATCAATTGTCTTATAATGCGGTATCTGTCTTCCTATTCTTACCATTAACTCATTTTTCATCCTCCGAAGCTTTAGCGCAGGAGGGAACTCATAAACTCATTTTTCCATCGACCATTATTTCTTAACTTTGCTGTAGACATATAAGTACTAACTCAAATTATGATACCCATGCTTACAGGTCTGATTATTGGTTTACCAGCCGGAATTATCATTACCCTTCTTGTCATAATTTATAGTTCTCCGGCTATAATGTTTAAAGAGAACAAAAGTAAACATGATTTTGAAACAACCATGGCTGTGGCAGCTAAAGAAACAGATGAAATTATTGATCCCCTATTTGATTAATTCATAATGCTGTCTTTTCCCAGGGGTTACCTATCTTTGCACCCTTAATTTTATACAATGGGAAGAAAAAAATTGCCTGCTTATAGTGAGGTATTAATTGAAGATATCGCTGCAGAAGGAAAGTCTATCGCTAGAATAGATGACCTTGTCATTTTTGTCAAAGGTGCTGTTCCTGGTGATGTCGTGGATCTCCAGGTAATCAGGAAAAGAAAAAATTACCAGGAGGCCATCATAACAAAATACATTAGCTATTCAGACATGCGCCAGGAACCGTTTTGCGATCACTTCGGCACTTGCGGCGGGTGTAAATGGCAAAATCTCCCTTACGCTGAACAACTCAAGTTCAAAGAAAAGCAGGTACTTGATGCTTTGCAGAGGATTGCAAAATTGAAGATCTCCGGCATTGAACCAATCATGGGATCAGAAAATACTGAATTTTATCGCAACAAACTTGAGTTTACTTTTTCAAATCACCGTTGGCTCACCGAAAATGAAACTGCTAAAGGTACACCTATCGAAAATACTGATGCTCTCGGATTTCATGTTTCCGGCAGGTTCGATAGGATAGTTGATGTAGAAAAATGTTACCTGCAATCAGACCCAAGTAATATTATACGAAACACTGTCAAGGAATTCTCGCTGGAAAGGGGCCTTTCATTCTACGACCACAGGACCAATGAGGGACTGCTCCGTAACCTTATCGTGCGAACAGCTACCACCGGAGAAGTAATGGTGATTCTCTCGGTTCAGTATGATGAACCGGTTATTTATGAAATGATGGAGGACCTGCACTCTAAGGTGCCGGGTATTACCAGTTTGATGTATGTCATCAATCAGAAAAAGAATGAGACGCTCTACGACCAGGAGATCAAAGTTTTTAAGGGAAGAGATCATATTTTTGAAAACCTGGAAGATCTCCGATTCAAAATTGGCCCCAAATCATTTTTCCAGACAAACAGTCGCCAGGCGCTGAATATGTACAAAAAGATAAGGGATTATGCATCGCTGACAGGTGAAGAAGTCGTTTATGATTTATACACCGGCACGGGAACCATCGCCAACTTCGTTGCTTCCAGGGCAAAAAGAGTAGTAGGCATTGAATCAGTTCCTGAAGCCATTGAAGATGCAAATGTAAACTCAGAACTTAATAACATTCCCAATACATCCTTTTTTGCGGGTGATATGAAAGACCTCTTTTCAGCCGAATTTATTGAAAAGAACGGGACTCCTGATGTACTTATTACAGATCCTCCCCGTGCAGGCATGCATCAGAATGTAGTTGAGCAGATTATGGAAATTTCACCAAAACGGATTGTTTATGTAAGCTGTAATCCTGCTACCCAGGCAAGAGACGTTGAGTTACTGTCAGAAAAATACGAGGCAGTAAAATGTCAGCCCGTGGACATGTTTCCACACACCCATCATATTGAAAACATTTTACTGCTGGAATTAAAAAGCTAAGTACCCATTGGTGTATTTTCATTTGGCCAATCACGCTTGAATCCGACCCAATACTCTCCTATCGTGGTTTTAATATCTCTCTGCAAGAGCAATATGCCCAACAAGTTAGGAATTGTCATAATAGCAATGGTGATATAGGAAAGATTCCAAACGATTGTTGTATCCGTGAAAGATGCCAGGAAGAAACCAATTACGTAGAAAAATCTGTAAACGATAACATACTTACTTCCAAACAGATAAGTTACAGCCCTTCCACCATAATAGGACCACGATATAGCTGTTGAGAATGCAAACAACAATAATCCGATAGCGACTATATACTGACCGGAATTACCGAGAATACTTCTTTTAAATGCCTCTGTTGTAAGCGCTGCACTGTGTATAAGTGACTTTCCAAACAGGTATATTTCTTCGCTTCCAAATTCCTCTGAAGAAAAATCAAGTCTTCCCCTGCGTATAGGCAGCATACCTGAATAGAGTTCTTTGCCCTGGTACACAAATACATTTTCAGCAAATGATTCGGCATGGATAATAGTAACCTCCTCGGTAACAATTTTTCCATCTTCAACAGCTAATTCGCCTTCGAATTGATTAAGAACTGTATCCTGGCTAAAATACCTGCTAAGCAATTGAGCATTTGAGACACTCTTCTCACTGTAAGATCCATCCAGAATTTCAAGGTCTGCCTGTTCAAATTTATTGTCTATTTTTTCATTCCACACCCCAGAAGAAAGTAAAACCAGACCAGTTATCGTACATATTATTATTGTATCAATAAATGGCCCCAGAATAGCTACCATGCCCTCAGAAACAGGTTCCTGTCCCTTTGCAGCAGAGTGAGCGATAGGTGCAGAACCCTGACCAGCTTCATTTGAGAACAATCCACGGTTTACACCCTTATTAAAAGTAAATGCAAATCCTGCTCCCAGGAATCCACCCACAGCAGCCGTACCGGTAAAAGCATCGGTAAAGATTGAAGCCAGTGAAGGAAGAATATTTTCATAGTTGGTAGCAATAACCAGGATAGCTCCCACCAGGTATATAAAAGCCATAGCCGGAACCAGGGTAGAGGTCACCTTAGCAATCCTTTTTATACCACCAATAATCACCAGGCCGAGTAAAACAGCCAATACCGCACCGGTAACGATATGCTTTACACCGAAGGAAGTATACAGAGCATCCGCTATACTGTTAATCTGTGGCAAGCTACCTGTGCCAAATGATGAAAGTATGGTTGCGAATGCAAAGAAACCACCTAGTATAGCGCCTGTTCTGATAATTTTCCCGGATTTGGTTTTGATATTCAGTTTCTTCTTCATGTAATACATTGGTCCACCGGAAACAGAACCATCAGGCAGGATATCCCTGTACTTATGAGATATGGTCACCTCTACAAATTTCGTACACATACCAAAAACTGCTGTAACCAGCATCCAAAACAGGGCAGCCGGACCACCAAGGTGAATGGCCAGGGCCACCCCAGCAATATTTCCTGTTCCAACTGTACCTGAAAGTGCTGTTGTAAGTGCCTGGAAATGAGATGTATCTCCAATATCATCCTTGTGATCAAATTTTCCCTTGACGATCTTAATAGCATGACCAAAATATCTGATCTGGGGAAATTTCAGGTAAAATGTGAAGAAAATACCTGTTCCCAGGAGAAAAAAGACAAACCACTGGTGACCACCCAGATAATCATTCAGAGTAAGAAGGAAATCATTGACCTTTTGCATGTGAAGTTCTGTTTCTTAAGTTGAAGAGTGTAAAAATAGTAATATTTTTTACTCTGAAGCTAAGCAACTAATTGATCGAATTGCGGGCGATTACATCAAGGATCTCATTTTTTCGGAATGGCTTTGCAAAATAGTCATCAAAACCCATATTAATAAACTTTTGTTTATCACCATCTATGGCATGTGCAGATTGCGCAATAACTTTGATATTCGGATACAGGTCCTTGATAATTTCCATGGTGTGTTTGCCATTCAATACAGGCATCTGAAGGTCCATAAACACCATGTTAGGCAAATTTCCCGATTCCATAAATTGCAGAGCCGCGTAGCCCGAATCTGCACTAATAGCCTTTATCCCTTCCGTCTTTAAAAGAGTGGCTAGAAGGTTCAGTGAATCATCATCATCATCAACTATCAAAATTGTTATATCATCCTGGGCTATCCGTCTTTCAGATTTCTGGTAATGTGCAACATGCACAGGTCCAAATTCACCACTCAATGGTAATTCTATGATGAATGTTGCACCTTCTCCTTTAACGGATTCAACCCAGATATTACCCCCCAGCATCCTGACCAGGTTTCTGCATATGGCCAGGCCTAATCCGGTACCTCCATATTTCCTTGTGTGAGAACCGTCTATTTGTCTGAATTGGTCGAAGATAATATCAAAATTATGAGAGTCAATACCTACTCCAGTGTCATTCACAAAGAGGCGAACAGTATCATCATCTATTCGTCTGTAACCTGCTGTGACCACCCCTTCTTGAGTAAATTTTATCGCATTGTTAACCAGGTTTTGGAGAATCTGCGTTAGTCGCACCAGGTCGCTTTCCATAAACAATTCCGGATTTTTTGGATCCGGATCATACTCCAGTTCCAACCCTTTTTTAGAGCGAGAGGACAGCTGTAACTCTCCATAATGTAATACATCATTGAATAAGGTAGAGAGCTTTATCGGGGAAAAGGATATCGTTAGCTGGTTGCTTTCGATTTTTGACAGATCAATTATATCTGAAATCAAGGTGAGTAGCTGATCTGAATTTTTATTGACCCTCTTCACATATTCACTCCTGGAGTCTATATCTAAATTGGAATCAGCCAGAAGATTCGAAAAACCGACTATAGAATTCATTGGTGTGCGAATCTCATGTGACATATTTGCCAGGAATGCAGATTTCAGCAGATCGCTCTCCTCTGCCCTCTCCTTGGCATCCACTAACTCCTTCTGGAACTTCTTCTGAGGAGAAACATCCCTGATCATATTTAATATATAATCTTTTCCCCCATCCTCTCCTCTCAACAGAACAATATTCGCCGACATATGCATGTAATGTCCATCCTTATGCATTATTCTGTATTCAACGGATTGCAAACCTGTATCAAAGAAGTTTTCCTGTGCCTTATCTATACTCTCTCTGTCATCTGGATGAAATCTGTCTATTTCATCCAATTTGGCATATTCTTCATGGGTAAAACCAAGTGTGCGGTAATATGCTGTGTTCAGTATCAATATATTCCCCTCCAGGTCAAACAGGCCAATCCTGTCATCTGCTGATTGAATAAGTTGCTTGTACAAATTCTCACTATCTCTCAGCGCATCTTCCATCTCTTTCCTTCCGGAAATATCTTCCAACATTAGCAAAAAATACTCAAGATTCCCTGCTTCATCCCTTACACCTGACAGCGTAAGCCAAAACCAGATATTATTTCTACTAAACTTGCAGTAATGTTCAAAAATTACAGATGGCTTTTCACCGCGTGCAATTTCTCCAAGGTATATGCCAACCTCCTTCTTATCAATCTGAAGCAATTTGGACAAATGTTTGGTGGCTATATCTGATTGTGAATTGCCGGTCAATTCCAGGGCAATGGGATTCATATGCTCAATCTTTCCTTCCAAATCGAGTATCATGATACCGGATGTTGAATTGTCAAAAATTGATTTAAACATCATCTCCGATGACTTCAAATCCCTTTTAACCAATTGAGATTCTGACTTGTCATTGACAATAGCCATCAGCAGATTTTTGCCTGTCAGCGTAAAAGTATGCGCGTTAACCTCCAAATATTTTTCTACACCAAGCGAGTCAAGGTAAACGGTCTCAAATTTTACTTTTCCCTCGCGAGACAGTTCTTCATTTAAAGTTTTCTTTTCTGTATTTAAAATTCTATCAAGTAAATTATTTATATCCTTAGCCAAATACTCCTCTATATCCATAGACAAAATATTTTTGGCAGCATCATTCATGTCCAGCAATACTCCAGGTTCTTTTCTTTCTGTATAATCGACAATAAAGACAGGTTGATTTGTATTCCTATATACAAATTCAAATTTTTCCCCTTCCTCCAACCTGCGGATCATATTGTCGAATCGACCCGACATATCCATTGTAACACCAGCAATAAACAGAGGATTACCCTTGTTGTCCCTGGATACAATATTCCCCCTGTTATAGTACCAACGCCATTCGCCTTCAACTTTTAGGCGGTATTCCTGTTCATAGAATTCAGATTTGCCGGCAACCAGATCTCTAAAGGCCTTCAGATTTGAAGCCGCATCCTCAGGATGGATATTCTTATCAAGTGTAGGAAGTTTAGGGTCAAATTCCTCTTCAGTATATCCAAGAAGATTTCTTAACTGCGGACTAATAATCAGTTTCCACCCAACTACATCCCAATACCACCAATGGAGATCCATTGATTCCATAACCTTTAAAAACCCGGGCGATGGAGAAAGAATTTCAGAAGGTATTATGGGAGGAAAATCATTTTTCATTTCAAGCAGGTAAAACTTTAGTTTAAAAATAAGAATTATTACTGAATAGGATGTATTTTTAACAGATTGGATACTTTTAGTATTTAAAATTCGAAATTTGTTTTTTCTTAACACCAAAAAATTTTGACGAAGATAGAGAACAATTTCCTGGAATTCATGTTAGACAAATAAACAGAAATGGAGCAGATACTAAGTTTTTTATACGATCTGAATCGCAACAATGAAAGAGAATGGTTTCATGCCAATAAGGTGAGATACCAGGAAAGCAAGGATAGCTTTCTTGCCCTGGTGGAGCAAGTCATCAATGAGCTGGTTTCCACTGATCTAAGAATTCATGAACTTAATCCCAAAGACTGCGTATTCAGAATAAACCGGGATGTAAGGTTCTCCAGGGATAAATCTCCATATAAAACTTACTTTGGTGCATATATGGCCAATGGTGGAAGGAAAAGCAGTAATGCAGGTTACTATCTGCATATTGCTTGGGACGAAATCTTTATTGGTGCGGGCGTATATCATCCTGAAAAAGAGGAGCTGAATGCTATTCGCCAGGAGATTATCTATCAGCCCGAAAAATTTTCATCCATACTAAATACAATAGTAAAAAAGGGGTTCTCACTTATGGAAGAGGATAAATTGAAGAAAGGTCCGATAGGATTTGATAAAAATTCTCCATATATCGATCTGGTAAAATATAAAAGCTATATCCTCTCAAGAAAAATTTCTAAGAAGGAAATCCTTGCCCCTGGTATATCCATCACTGTAGCTAACTATTTCAAAGAGATCTTTCCTTTAACGGAATTCCTTAATACAGCTATGGAATTTAAAGGAAATGATTAGTTTTTTTCTTATGTGACAATTGTTACAGATAGCTTTCTTTTGACATATTACTTTTGTGGTGTAAGTATTTCTTACATCATGAGACTAAGTAAATAATAACTAAAGAATAAAATAATGGCATTAGAACATTTAACAGTAGACACATTTAAAGAAAAAGTATTTAACTACGAAACAAGCAAGGATTGGAAATTTGAAGGAACCAGACCAGCAATTATTGATTTTTATGCAGATTGGTGTGCACCGTGTAAGGTAGTTGCTCCTTTGCTTGAAGAATTAAAAGAAGAGTACGGAGACAAACTAGATATATTCAAAGTAAATACAGAAGAACAAAATGAATTATCATCAGTTTTTGGTATACAGAGTATTCCTTCTTTGCTATTTGTTCCTACTGAAGGACAACCACAAATGGCAATGGGTGCCTTACCAAAAGAGACTTTTAAACAAGCTATTTCTGAAGTTCTTAACGTAAACTAAAACATTTTCCTATGCAAAAAATAATTTCAATAATCGTTCTCTCATTGGTGTTAATTTCTTGTAATAGTGAGAAAACAGAGGCATCAACGTCCTTGGAATCAGCTCCGGTAGCTAAAAATGCAAGCAATAAGAGTGAAGAAGTTGCCTCTGCAATTCACCTGACAAAAGCAGACTTCCTGTCTAAAGTTATGAATTTTGAAAGTAATCCAACTGAGTGGAAATATGAAGGAGATCTCCCATGCATTGTTGATTTCTATGCAGATTGGTGTGGGCCTTGTCGCATAGCTTCTCCTGTGTTAGAGGAATTAGCAGAAGAGTACGCAGGGAAAATATATGTCTATAAAGTTAATACAGAAACTGAAAAAGAACTTGCCGGTGTATTTGGCATCAGGAGTATTCCATCTTTCTTACTTGTGCCCCAGGAAGGGAAACCCACTATGAGTTCCGGAATTGGACAAACACCTGAGGAGACAAAGGAGATGTTTCGGAAAATGATCGATGAAGTGTTGCTGGGAGAAAAAGGAGCATAGTCACCATTTACATATAGAAAAAGCCGGGTTTACCCGGCTTTTTTCATTTTATGGGCTCAGGTCTGTCCATTTTTTAGGTAATTTAGAAGCATTATTCCCGACCTTTTTTTTTAAACCGTATTTTAAGTAAATTGAGCTAAAAATACAATGATGCGACACGAACGTTCACACACAAAAATAATAGCCACTATTGGTCCGGCATCATCAAGCAAAGAGGTGCTTGAAAAAATGATACATGAAGGCATCGATGTAGTCAGATTAAACTTTTCTCACGGTGAGTATGAAGACCACCTTAAGGTAATCAATACTGTGCTGGAATTAAACAAGAAGCTTAACACTCATGTTGCTCTTCTTGCAGATTTACAGGGTCCAAAACTTCGGGTTGGAGAGGTGGAAAATGGGGTAATACTTGAAGAAGGAAAAAATTTCAAGCTGACTTCAGAGAAGTGCTTAGGCAGTGTAGAAAAAGCGTATCTCAGCTATGAACCACTGGCTAAAGATGTAAAACCAGGCGAATCGATTCTTATCGATGATGGGAAGTTAATGCTGGAGGTAACTGCAACAAATGGGAAAGACTGTGTTGAAACCAAAGTTATTGCCGGCGGTCCTCTTTCATCGAGAAAAGGCGTAAACTTACCTCACACAAAGGTGTCGATGCCAAGTTTAACAGGAAAAGACAAAAAAGATGCCCTGTTTGCGCTGAAGCATAAAGTTGACTGGATCGCACTTTCCTTCGTAAGGAAAACGGAAGATATCCTGAATCTGAAAAAACTCATTGCAGAATCCGGAGAGCAAGCATATGTTATTGCTAAAATTGAAAAGCCGGAAGCCCTGGAAGAATTGGATGATATCATAATGGAATCTGATGGAATCATGGTGGCCAGGGGAGATTTAGGTGTTGAAATAGAGTTTGAAAAAGTTCCCCTTATTCAAAAAAGCATTGTCAATAAATGTATATCTCTTTCAAAACCTGTGATCATTGCAACGCAGATGATGGAGAGCATGATTCAGAATCCCACTCCCACACGTGCAGAGACAAATGATGTGGCCAATGCCGTGCTTGATGGCGCTGATACTTTGATGCTGAGTGGTGAAACTTCCGTTGGAAAATATCCTGTTGGTACTATCAGGAATATGCAGAAGATTATTGACGCTACGGAATTCAGGGGCTTTCATTTTTTTCGCAAGCACATTCCAAAATCTCTTAACACAAATTTTCGCGCCGATTCAGTCTGTTACAATGCAGTGGTTATGGCTGAACAAACTGAAGCAGCTGCAATCATCTGTCTGACCAACTCCGGATATACAGCAATAAGAATCAGCTCTCACCGCCCAAGAGCAAATATTTTCACATTTACAATGAATCAGGAACTGTTACGCCAACTCTCATTGGTTTGGGGTGTGCGGGCATATTATTACACTGAATTTAATCATATCAACGAATACATCGAATATTCCATTGAATTTCTTTTAAATCAAAACTACATAGAGAAGGGAGACTTGGTTGTACATGTTGGGAGTATGCCTGTAAAAGAAAAAGGCATTACAAATATGTTAAAACTAAGCTTAATTGAGTAAAAAGTTATCGTGAAACAAGATATTCTTAAAAAAATATCGGATGCAGAAAGCAAATGGCTGGAGAAGCTTATGCTATTTTTAAAGGATTTATTTAAAGATACTTTCCTCCCTTCCCATGACCAAACACATCATCTGCGAGTTTGGAAATCAGCGAAAGAAATATTGCTGGAGATTGCAGAGTTACAAATTCCACTAAGCTATGAATTTGTTGAAGCTGTTTTATTGGCAACACTATTTCATGATACAGGAATAGTTGAAACAAGGGGAATAGAACATGGACCTAAAGGAAAGAAGTTTTATCTGAAATATATTGCCGCGAATTGTAAAAAGGAACCAGCTATGCATGCCAAAATAGCAAGGGCCATTGAGATGCACGATCAGAAAGCCGAAAACCTTTTCGTACCCTTTCATTGGGACAATCCACCAGATCTACTGACAGTGGTTAGTATTGCAGATGATATGGATGCCCTTGGAATAATTGGCATCTATCGTTATGCAGAAATATACCAGCACAGAAGCGTTCCATTGAAATCGTTGGGAATAGTATTGCTGGAAAATGTTTCCGTCAGATACAATAACTTCTCTAAGGCTTCTACCCTGATCCCTTCTCTCTTAAAGAAGGCCAAACCAAAATACCAGGAGATCATATCTTTCTATGATAATTACAACCAGCAGCTTCTTACTGAAACTGACCCTTTAATGGTGTATTCGGGCCATATCGGTATCATTAACTACATTCGTAATTTTAGTGTAATTGGTAAAATTGACCCCACAGATTTCCCAACTACACTGGAAAATTTTACTGTTGGAAAATATGTGCGTGATTTTTTCAACAAGCTGAAGCAGGAGCTTGATACTGCCAACAGGTAAGCCGTTTACTTCTTGATCTCCTCGAGAAGAGAATACCCGGTCAGTTTTCCTTTTTTATTGAATGATTCAGTTTTTACTACTCCGCTTTTTTCGTTGTAGAACTCAACAGTTGAACTCCGCATCTTCACAAAAGCGATCTGGGTCAAAACATCATAACTGATCTTCAGGCAATCAAATTTTCCAGCTGGTGTTTCTACTGACTCTTTTGATACAACTTTTCGATTAGAGATGGTAGAAGTGACTGTTACTTTTACAGGAGACCCCGTATTAATAGTGATACTCACAGCACCATCATTCAATTCGTCTCCCGGCTTTGCATTGGAGGGTATAGAAAGATCATCTGCTGATATTTCAAATTCCATTCCTTCATAAGCGCTCAGGGTAGTGGGATCAATGAAGTTTTCCATGCTGTAAATAACTTCTCCACCCCTGCATTCAATCCTCATGTCACTTTCAAATTTATATTCCTCTGTATCATCGTAGACCTGGTGAAACAGCATCGATACCCCGTTGCTAAGTTTCTTCTTCTCAGTAACAGTAGTAATGGTATAGCCAGTAACTTTATCCTTCTTGTCATAATGCACCATCCTGGTAGTGGTTCCTTCGCTAAAATCCTTGTAGATATCACAATCCTGAGCTGCTACGTAGTTCCACGGTAACAATATGCCGATGAAAAGAAAAAAGAAAGCATAATTTTTCATAATGTATGTTTTGAGTTTATATTTTCAAATCCAGTTTCACACCCTAAGATACTCTATTTCTTGATCACGAAGCATAAGAATTCCCACACTGGATACGCTTTTATTCCTAAAGTAAGAAAATAATCCTCAATGAACTCCATAACATACTTTACCATATAGAATTTACCTCATTTTATATACATTTGTCTTCTGTTTCCTTTTTACCAGGCCACAGTGTTGTATAAAACAAAAACCCAAAAGGATAAAGTAAACGAATAGTATGAAAAGGATTTTACCAGCAATACTCCTTCTTCACCTCTTCCTCCCCTCTGTATTTTCAGCAGCTACTATTGAGGAATTCTTTGAAGAATTACCCTTGACAAATATCAAGATTCTTGAGAAAGAATCTTTTTATGGCAGCATATATGAAATTATGTTTGAACAGCCTATTGACCACATGCATCCTGAGCTGGGTACCTTTTCTCAGCGCTTGTATGTTTCTCACTACGACAAAACCCAACCCGTTGTTTTAAGCACCGAAGGATATGGTGCAAATTACTATTACACAACAGAGCTGGCTATCGCCCTGAAATGTAACCAAATCATTGCGGAACATAGGTATTTCGGAAAGAGCGTGCCTGATAGTGCTGATTTTGAATATCTTACTACCTGGCAAGCTGCATCTGATCACCACAGAATCATTGAGAAATTCAAAGAATTTTACCAGGATAAATGGATCACAACAGGGATTAGTAAAGGTGGACAAACAGTCATGTATCACAGCTATTATTACCCGGATGATGTAGATGCCAGGGTACCCTATGTTGCCCCACTGAATTTTTCCACGGAAGACCCAAGGATATATAGTTTCCTGGATAATGTCGGAACCTGGAATTGTCGACGCAGGATAAAGAAGTTTCAGAAATATGTGCTTAGAAACGAGGACGTACTTATACCTGAGTTTGAAAAATTCTCTGATACTAAAGGATATACCTATGAGTTTGTTGGAGGAACTGAAGCGGCATTTGAGTATGTCGTACTTGAATATCCATTTGCTTTCTGGCAATGGGGATATGCCGGCTGCAATGATATTCCAACACCGGAAACCTTACCTCAGAAAACAATACAACATATGAATTCAGTAGCTGGATTCGATTATTTCGCCGATGAGTTTGTGTTGGAGTTCCGTCCCTTTTTCTATCAGGCCCTTACTGAGATGGGATACTATGGCTATGAGCTGGACAATTTCAAAAAAGAGCTCAAACATGTAAGCGAATCAGGATTCGAATTTTCCCTCCCAGAAGAGTTGTCCATTACATTTAACCCTGAAATATCCGTCGACCTGAATAATTTTATCAGTAACAAGGCAGAGAATTTTATTTTCATTTATGGAGAATGGGATACATGGTCAGCCACTGCTGTAGAATTATCAGGAGAAACCAATTCCAGGGTATTTTATAACAAAAAGGGCTCACATCGTACCAGAATTCGTCATATGAATTTTGATCAGCAAGAGGAAATCTATACACTGCTGGATTCTTTCCTGGAAAATTAATTTACTGTGAATACTTAAGAATTGCTTCGGGTAATTCTGCAACAATCTTGTCGAGTTTAATCTCTTTGCCATGTGCAGGAAAAAAGCTCATACTTCCTGTTTCAATAAGCGTTTGCCAACTCTTCAAAACATCATTCCTACTTTCAGCAAAGGGTGGAAAATGCTCTTTTTCTGAGAACCCAAGCATATTATCCCCAACAAAGGCCATTCCATTTTCTAAAATCACTGATATAGACCCCATAGTATGTCCTGGTGTATGCACAAGGTAACCGGGAATTCCAAATTCATGCAAGTCAAACTTTTCTTCCATTATAATATCAGGAGCCACAGCGTCAACTCGCTGAACACTTTTAGCTAAGCGTCTGCCTGACCATGCCAATACCTTACCTTTCCACCTTGTACCATCGGGAATACTGGTTCGTCCTAACCTTAAATTTTCAGCTTCAGCGCTATGAATCAATAACTTGCCTTTGCATATTTTTTTCAGCGACGCAGCTCCTCCGGCATGATCATAATGAGAATGCGTCAGAACAATAAGTTTCAAATTATCAATTGAGTGCCCTACATCATGAAGTGCTTCAAGTATATTATCAGTCATACCCCGATACCCGGTATCAACCATCATCGCCACACTATCTGTGTAAACAAGGAATCCGGATACTTTGGAAAAATGTACCCGCTTTACTCCAATTTTTCTATCCATCATCACTTCACATAAAAATCCATGAGCTGTCTGCCTTCGAGAAAGGCCTCCATGTGGTCGTTAATTTTCACCGGTCCCACTCCGGCGGGCGTACCCGTATAAATTAGGTCGCCTGTTTTTAATGTTACAAACTGCGAGACATAAGCGATAATCTTATCAAAGCTGAAAATCATATCTGCTGTTGTGCCTTTCTGAACCTGCTCTCCATTCAACTTCAAATTAAACTCCATGTTATTGATATCCTTGAATTCGTTCACCGGTAAAAACTCACTTACCGGGGCTGAATAATCAAATCCTTTGGCAATTTCCCACGGCAATCCTTTACTCTTCATCTCCGCTTGAAGGTCTCTCGCTGTAAAATCAATTCCCAGGCCCACCTCGCTGTAATAACGGGCTGCAAATTTCTCCTGGATACTCCGACCAAGACGATCTATTTTAATAACCACTTCAAGCTCATGATGCACATCCTTTGAAAATTCCGGATAGAAAAACGGCCTGTTCTTAGTAACAAGTGCAGAATCCGGCTTCATAAAAAATACGGGACGCTCAGGAACAGGATTATTTAACTCTTTAGCATGATCAAAATAGTTCCTGCCAATACAGATAATCTTCATTTCAGGTAAATATTATAAGTAAATCATTTCTTCAGACCGCGAAGTTTGATTGCAGTAAGCACCTTCTTTGTATAAAGAGGAAAATCTCCCTGCATCATCCAGCTGTAGTAGCCGGGATCTTTTGCCAGGACCTCCTCAACAGTACGCCCTTTATGCTTGCCGAAATTGAAAACCTCGACATCATTGTCATCGTAAACAATCCTTCCGGCAAAATCTACATTTCTGTTGTGTGAAGAAAACTCGGCAAGACTGGAAACATCATTCTTCAGGTTGTCGTAGTAATCCAACTGCGATTTTAATATTTCGTATGTAGCCAATGTGTCAGCCTCAGCACTGTGGGCATTTTCAAGATTCTTATCACAATAGAATTTATACGCTGCTGTTAAAGTGCGTGGCTCGTTCTTCATAAAAATGATCTGAACATCCACGAATTTTCTCTTCTTCATGTCGATATCTACATCTGCCCTCAGGAACTCTTCAGCAAGCAGGGGAATATCAAATTTCGTTGAGTTGTATCCTGCAAGGTCACAGCCCTCAAAATCTTTGGCGATAGATTTGGCAATTTCTTCAAACCGTGGCGCATCCTTCACATCCTCATCTGAAATACCATGAATCTCCGTGGATTTTGTTGGGATAGGCATTCCCGGATTCACCCGAATAGTTTTTGTACTCTCATTCCCATTCAAATCAACCTTCAGATAAGATAATTCAACGATCCTGTCATTAGCCACGTTTATACCAGTGGTCTCAAGGTCAAAAAATATAATAGGGTTGTTCAGTTCTAATTTCATTTCTCTTTCATTATTGTTGTGATAAAGGTAAAAGGTTTTGTTGGGAATAAAATGCTAAAGCGCTGAAATATGAATAAAAAAGACGCGCCAGGTGACGCGTCTCTATAAAAAAGTTCAATATATACTGTTATGCGTTTATCATCATTGGCATCAGCAACATCAGTATATCCTCATTTTCATCATCTGCTGCTGAAGGAAGAAGTATACCTGCTCTTGTTGGATCCGACATCTCCATAACCACATCTGAGGTGGTCAGGTTAGCCAAAATCTCAATCAGGAATGTTGATTTGAATCCAATCTCCATTTCTTCACCTTCATACTGACAATTCAGACGCTCATTTGCAGATATGGAAAAATCAATATCCTGGGCTGAGATAGACAGTTGGTTACCTGACAGTGCTAATTTCACAAGGTTGCTGGCCTGGTTGGAGAACACTGAAACCCTGCGCAATACATTATAAAATTCAATCCTATCAATGGTCATCTTGTAAGGATTGTCAGTTGGAATAACTGAATTATAACTTGGATAGTTCCCTTCAACAAGGCGACAAACCATTTTATAGTTTGTAAGTGTGAAAGCAGCATTTTTATCATCAAAATCCAGTTTCACTAAATTTTCCTCTTTAGGAAGAATATTTCTTAGCAAACTGGCGGGCTTTTTAGGGAGAATAAATGAAGAAGCAGATTCTGCCTTCACATCCGTTCTCTTATATCTTACCAGCTTATGTGCATCTGAAGCAACAAATGTTGTGTCATCTGGAGAGAGCTCCATGAAGATACCATTCATAACCGGACGCAGTTCATCATCTGCTGTTGCGAACAAGGTTTTATTGATTCCGTTAAGCAAAACATCACCTTCAATCTCCAGAGACTGCTTCTGATCATCTTTGATAACAGGCATCTGTGGAAACTCAGCACCATTTTGTCCCATGATGGTAAATTTTCCACTCTCTGATTGAATGACAATCATCATGGAGTTGTTATCAATCTCAAAGGTTAGGGGGATATCCGAAAACTCCTTTAAAATGTCAGCTAAAATTTTTGCAGGAATAGCAATATCTCCTGACCCATCCGTGTTTTCTAACTGCATTGAAGTGACCAGGGTAGATTCCAGGTCAGATGCGGTAATTTCCAATTTTCCATTCTCCATGGAGAAAAGAAAATTATCGAGAATTGGTAAGGTATTTTTATTGCTTATTACCCGGCTAATTGCCTGGAGATGACTGAGCAATTCGATACTGGAGACTACAAATTTCATAGGTCTTTATTATTTTTAACGATATAGTTTATCAAAAGTGATCTTCATATCATTTGAACTATCAATAATACGAAAAAAAAATGTGATTTCAGATATGCTTTATTAGTTAATATCAAGAGAAAAGTAGCTTACGAAAGATTGTGATCTCTCCACAAAACCAGTGTTATCACTCCTGTTCGACGAAACGCTCTGTTTAAAAAGCAGTGTTGATAATTCTATAAGCCAGGAAGATATACCTCCAATCCCCTTATAAGCAGATCGAGATAGGTGTAGTTTACAATTAATATTTGCGGATTCTGATCAAAGATGAGCAGCGCATTATACAGATCGGGCTTGTCCTCCCCTGCCTTAAACCAGTGATAAATTTTCAATTCATGAGTATGCCCACGAAAATCTGTAACCATGATTTTTGAAGATGGTGCAGAATGATCAAATTCGGCGGGGACTCTTGATTCAGGCAGAAACTCTTCAAACCGGATTGCCGTAAAGTATGAAAGAAACAAACGCATTTTTCGATCAGACACCAGCACTTTACGCCCATCAGCATCGGTAACAATCAGATTTGCTGAAGTATCCTGCACAACAGAGAATCCGGTTCCATATAATGGCTGTATGCTTACTGCTGAAATTTCATCCGGCAGAAGATTAATCAGCAAGTGATCCCTGTAATGGTCGGCTTCAGCGGAATAGACTTTCTGTACCGTTAAATTATCATAGCCCGGAAGCTCGACTATATAAGCGTTTTCATCTCCCTCATTAAATATGATATTCTTACCCCTGAAAACCTGGAAGCAGAAAGAAGAAGCCAGTCTCCGACCTTTATAGAATCTCAGGTTGACGCTTTCCTTAGAAGCATGAATCTCCCCAACTGAAATGATCGAAACTACCCTGAAATTAGAAGTAGTGTATAATAAACTCTCCACCGGGATTGAATTGAGTGTTTCATTCCCACTCAACTGCCATGCGTCTCCATCTTTTATAAACCTTAGCGTATCTAAGGAGCTTATGACTTCGATCTTGTCTACCTTCCCTGGAGATTCTAATAATATTCCTTCAAACCCTTCGCGGAGCGTACTCCACGGATCACTCAGCAGGAGAATAATTGTTCCGGCAGAGATCAGTACAAGGAAAATAATAACAAATAGCCGGGTCTTCATCTTATGAAGTGTATTTTTTCTTGCGGAAATAGTAGAAAGTTAAACCAAAAAGTACAATGACAAATACAGGAAGAACAGTATTAACAAGCATCCATGTTCTTACCTTCTTCTTGTTCTTCATCACTTCCATGTTGAGTAATCTGAGCTTAAATTCACGGGAGCGAAGTTCCATCAAACCAACTTCGTCGGTCATATAATTAACCAGGTTCATTACAAACTCGAGATTACCGAACATTTGCCCGGTATACTCTTCATAACCGAGTGGCAAGGGCCAATAACGCCCATTTTGGAAAGTTATTTCATTCCTGATGATATCGCCATCCCCCACTACCACCATACTTGTAGTCTTACTCTCCTTAATGATTTCGATATCAGCCGGGTAAACACCGCCAGGCACAGCATAATTTTTATAGAAAGATTCAAATTCTCCCTCGAGCAATATTGCAACAGGCAAATGTTGTTGGGTCAATACATTTGGATCAGGTTCCCGGGTGGCCTCTTCAACCAAAATCCTCATGGGTACACCCTGGCTTAAACTATTAGCGGAAGATGCTAAAAGAACCGTCTTTTTAATCTTATTCCCGCTGTTTTCCACAATACCCAGTGCAGAAACAAACTGACCCTTGATGTAATTCAGCCCATTGGTAACAGGATGTCCCGGATATGCCGTGAACATTGGGTAATATTTGAGTGATCTAAGGACGAACTTCTCCTCTTCTCCTGCGGGAGCAATATTCACCGGCACTTTATAGCATTGAATATCTGTAATAAGATTATAGTCGATTCTTACACCATACTTAAACAAGAGGTCCTCGGTATTTATTTCATTGGCCAGGCCAATAGTCATTCCCGAAGCCAGGCTGTCTGCCTCAGTCAGCACGGGGTCGAGAAACCACAATACCTTCCCACCTCTCATTATGTACTGGTCAATGGCAAATTTATCCTGCTCATTAAAAGGGTATAAGGGCTGTGCAATAATAATGGCCTCGTAGTCATTGAGCACCTGGGCATTTCCATTGATGAATCCCCTGTCGACCTGGAAATAATTCCGAAGTTCCTCCATGATACTGGCTGTTTGCATGGAATCCAGCTCGCCATGACCCTCGATAAAAGCAATTTTTGGGACCTTCTCCAGTGTTAAACTGAAAATAGCCCTTGCAAACTGATATTCAATGGATTGTATTGAGTTATTTAAAACAACTTCTTCAGGTAGAGAACGATTTGTCTTTAAGAGGTTCAATGGGAATTCACTTCCCCGATAAGATACAATAGCTCCCGGGAAAATGTATTTTTCAAGCATCCCGGCTTCACCGTCCGGCACTTCAATAGACTCCACCTTCAGTCCTTTATCTCTTATTCCACGAATTACTTTCTTCCTGATTTCCAGGTCCGGCTCTTCAAAAAGATTGATGAATTCATACTGCAGGTTATCACCTCCATATGCCCTGAACTCATCCAACATTTCCCTGATGGCCAACTGAAAGCGCATATAATTTGGAGGAAGGTCCCCGTCAAGGTATACCCTCACATAAACCACATCATCTAACTCTTTTAAAAGGGTTTTTGTTGTATTTGATACAGTATATCTCTTTTCGGTGGTAAGGTCTATCCTGAAGAAGCGATAACCTGCACCTACAGCAATTATCAATAGCACAAATAGTGCTATAAAGTACTGTACCAGGTGTTTTTTTCTTAATTGCTTCTTATTCATGTCCTACCATTTACTCTTTTGCAATACGAGGCGTGTAGATAAAATAAACAATGCCATAACTCCAAAGAAATACAGCAAGTCTCTCGAATCAAGTACTCCCCTGCTTATTGAATTATAGTGATAATCTATACCCATTCTTGAGACCAGGTATTCCAAAGATCCGCTTCCTGCAAGTCCCCCAAGGAAATCAAATCCCAGGTACATTATAAATGATAAAAGCACGGCAATGATAAAGGAAACTATCTGGTTTTCGGTAATCGCCGATGCAAAGATTCCGATGGCTGAATATATTCCACCCAAAAACAGCAATCCAATATACGATCCCCATGTACCTCCTATGTCAATATTCCCCGGAGGATTTCCCAATCTTGAGACAGACCAGAAAAATATAAGTGTTGGAAGCAATGATAACAAAATCAGTGTCCATGAAGCTAGAAATTTAGCAAAGATTATCTGCAGGTCAGTTACCGGCCGGGAATAGAGCAACTCCAGTGTACCCATTCTTTTTTCATCAGCGATCATTCGCATGGTGATAGCAGGAACAAGGAAGAGGAAGGCCCAGGGTGCCAGTCCAAACATACTATCCAGTGTGGCATAGCCATTTTCCAGTATATTCATCTCTCCCTGGAATACCCACAAGAAAAAGCTATTGAACAAGAGGAATACGATAATGACAACGTATCCTGTCAATGAACTGAAAAACCCTCTTATCTCTTTATTGAATATTGTCCACATCCGCTTCAAAATAATTTGCTAAAATAATGCATTGGCTTTTCTATACCAACTAAAAATCCATGTCAGGAAGACTGGAATCCGGTAAATCTTCATAATTCATCAACCTTACATTATAAAAGTAGAACTGAATTATGTCCTTATAATTGTATCCATCGCGAGCCATCTTCATAGCTCCTTCCTGGCTCAGCCCTATCCCATGTCCGTATCCTTTTCCCCAAATTAATATTTTACCATCTTCCTCAGGAAACATATTGAAGAAAGTTGATTTCATATTCCAATCCTCTCGTATCTTTGTAAACCTGATTGTATCCTTGTCGAGCACAAAGTACTTTTTCCTATGTAATTGCTGGACATATAATAATTCCTCCGGCAATTTTTTAACCGAATTCATACCATTATCAAGCAAGTAGTTTTTCCAATCTGCGTAATCAATAGTATCAGTCCATTTTGCATGTGGCTGTTGAAGGGAATGCGGATCCATCACTGCCTGAAGGTAGTCTAGAGGATTAAGCCAAACATCAGAGGATCTCTGTGTCTCTCCCCCGCTATTTGAATGATATACTGCTGTAATCAGTTTGTAATGAAAATCTGCAACAACTTCCCCTGAAGTTTCAAAAACAGCTTTCGGAATTTCAGGATTATATATGCTTCTTCCTTTATATACCTGGCAATGTACACCATCACAAAGTGAGAATCCCTCCTCCCTGTGTTTTTCAAACTCTTTTAAGGCATAAGTTCTGCTTAAGAGTGAATGTGCCTTATAAAGCTCCGGTTCTGCATTCGGTCCTAACTCAGACTCTAACACACCGGCAATGTATTTATCAAAGTCGACCCTGTTAATAATATTTATAAAATCTGTCTTAGATTCAATAAGCAGGTCGTCATCATAGGAGCGGGAATCCAGGGCAGGAATAACGGGACGTATTCTGAATGTTCCATCCAGTACAAGACTTTCAATCACGATGGAACTGAAATCTCCAAATTCCTGTGATGCATTGTGAAGATGAACCCTGCTGTCTTTTAATACAGCAAAGAGAATCTCCCCCTTTTTCATCTCAGTAATAACAACTTGATTGCTTTTGACAATATACTGTCCGCTGGTGCAATACACAACTATAGAGTTTACCACCTGGTCGTTATACAGTCCGATCTTTATCATCTGACCGAAACCTATGCGGAAGACTAAGCTAAGAAGAATTGTCACCAGGATTTTCCTGCTCATACTATTTTACACTTAATAATTCAATCATTTTATCTGCTGCTCTCTGCGATGCTCCCTCCTTGCCTATTAATTGTTGGATTTCTTTGTAACCTTCAATTATTCTGTTTCGGTACTCAGTATCGCTTAGCAATTTCGCCAATTCAATTTTAGTAAGCTTTGTTAAATTATTCTGCAACAACTCTTTAACAAGCTCGTCTTCGTATACTAAATTAACCAATCCGAAGAACTTGAAATTAACAAATAATTTGCCAATGCGATAAGTCAGTCCTCCAGTTTTATATATTACCACTTGCGGAACATTAAAAAGTGCTGTTTCCAGGGTAGCGGTTCCCGATGTAATTACGCCTGCATATGCAATATCCAGGAGCTCATATGTTGCATTAAAAACCAATTTAATATCGGTATTTTCAAGAGCAGATGAATAGAGTTCCGGATTGCAGGATGGTGCTCCGGCAACCACGAACTGGTATGAGGGAAATGCCTTAGCTACTTCTTTCATCACAGGCAAGCTATGCTTTAATTCCTGCTTCCTGCTTCCGGCCAGTAATGCTACAACCGGCCGGTCATCTAGTCCGTGCTCCGTTTTGAAAACACTGCCTGTGCTTTTCTTTCGGAAATTCGCAATGACATCAGTTAATGGATTCCCATGGTATTCAACCTGCATGTTGTTCTCCTCAAAGAATTTCGTTTCAAATGGAAATATAACAAAGAGTTTGTCTACATACTTACTGAGTAATTTTATCCGGCCTTTCTTCCATGCCCAGACCTTTGGACTGATGTAATAGAAGACTTTCAACCCGGCCTTTGAAGCAAATTTTGCAATCCTTAAATTAAAGCCGGCATAGTCTACCAGGATAAGTGAATCAGGAGAAAATGCTTTGATTTCGCGTTTGGTATTTTTCAGTATGTTGGCCAGTGTCCTGAGATTGGCTATCACGGAAAAGAGGCCCATGAAATTCATGTTCCTGTAATGCTGAAGCAAACCGCCGGGAGAAACTTCTTTCATGAGGTCACCTCCCAGGAAACGGAATGATGCCTCCTGGTCGGAGTGCTTAATTCCCTTCATTAGATTCGAAGCATGTAAATCTCCGGATGCTTCGCCGGCAATGATGAAGTACTTCATAAGTAGGTTACAGCACTTTAAACATCAACATTATAAGGGCAACCACGAGAGTGGCAAAGATCACTCCCCGCGCTGATCTGTATTTGTTTGTCCAGATAAAAACAAAAAACAACAGGAGGTTAGGAATGGCACTTAAGCTAATGAGCCCTGTGAAACTGTTCAATCGATAAAAACCTTTCAAATAATTAACCAGAGATCCTTCTGAATTAAAAAGCCAGATTACAAAAATAGTAATAATTGGCAACAGGATTCCAAGTATCAAGCCAGTCCAGAGATTATCATATATGTTTTTGTTTTTCATCTTCTGATCATTTAAATTCCCATTTATTCAATGGTTCCATGAGCTCATAGGCAGTCATATCAACTTTAATTGGAACAATGGAAATGTAGTTATTATTCAGCGCCCATTCATCTGTATCTTCAGCATTCTCCTCCCTGTTTATAAAACCCCCTTTTAGCCAATAATATTGGCTGCCGCTCGGATCTTTTCGGGCTTCAAAATCTTCTTTCCAAAATCCATTGGCCTGTCGACATACTTTAACCCCCTGTATATCATTCTCTTTAGCGACAGGTATATTTACATTCAGACATGTCCCGGCCGGTAAGCCATTGTCAATTACTTTTTCAATTATATCATGAACATACTTTGCAGAAGACGCAAAATCAGCATTAGGTCCATAATCCAATAATGAAAATCCGATGGAAGGAACCTGGTTGATAGCACCTTCAATAGTAGCTCCCATAGTTCCAGAATAAACTATGCTTGTAGAGGAATTTGTTCCATGATTAATTCCGGAAAGTACAAGGTCGGGCCTTCTCTTGAGTATCGAGCACATGGCTAGTTTAACTCCATCAACAGGGGTACCTCTCACTACGTACCTTGAAAAACCATTGCTCTGTTCGAGTAATTTAAATCTCAAGGGCTCCTTGATGGTGATAGCATGAGATCTTCCAGATTGAGATTCAGATGCCCCTATTGCCACAACATCACCAAATTTCTTTGCAATCTCAATTAATTGCTGAATACCTTTGGCTTTATATCCATCGTCATTTGTCACAAGTATCAAACGCCTCTTTTTCTCCATAGTTCTCCTTTTATTTTACTGATTTACAAAAGTATCTAAAAAGAGGGAGAGTGCAAAGCGGTGAAGCGCTTAGGAAGCGACTAAGCGACTAACTGACTATTTCTTGAATAAAGTTGCAGCTTTGAATTCTTTGGCAATCGTATTCATGGTTTCCTCCACAGAAATGATCTTTTTTGCCAGAAAAGCATTGGTTCCGGCAAATGCAAAACCGTTGTATAGATTTCCTTTCATTGCATTTACTAATGCAGCAATAATACAGTATGGTGTTGTCTCAATATTACAGGTTCTTAAGCACTTATGGGGACACTTAACCGGGCTTTTCTCTCCACGATTAACCTTGTCAATAAAATCTCCGCTTATCGCTCTTCCAGGCATTCCTACCGGGCTATTGATAATTTCCATATCGCCCTCGAGTGCATCAATATAGGTTTGCTTGAACTTCATTGAAGCATCGCACTCGTCGGTAGTCACAAATCGAGTTCCCATCTGCACGCCAGAAGCTCTCATATCCATAATATTTTTAATGTCCTCTCCGGTATATATTCCCCCTGCAGCGATCACAGGAATCTGTGTATTATATTTCTTTTCAAATACTTCAACTTCAGAAATTACTTCACCCAATAATTTCTCCAATGAATATCCAGGATCATCAAGTTGATTTCTTTTAAAGCCCACATGGCCACCTGCTTTTGGGCCTTCAAGAACAATAGCGTCTGGTAGATAATCGTAATTACTCTTCCATTTTTCGCACAATATCTTTGCAGCTCGTCCCGATGAAACTATGGGTACGAGTTTAGTATTTGATCCTTTAGTTAGAAACTCGGGCAGATTCATTGGCAGGCCAGCACCGGAAAATATAATATCAATCTTCTCAGAGATAGCAGTTTTTACCAGTTCTGAAAAGTTTGTAAGCGCAACCATGATATTTACTCCCAATACCCCATCTGTAAGCTTTCTTGCTTTTTGAATTTCATCCTTCAATCCCCGGTTATTGGCTTCTAAAAAGTTCTTCCTGAAATCTGGTTGAAACATGCCTAATCCTGCAGCAGCAATTACACCAACTCCACCTTCATTTGCCACAGCTGCAGCTAAACCCGACATCGAGATACCAACACCCATTCCACCTTGTACGATTGGAACTCTTATTCTCAGGCCACCAATGTTTAGTTCTTTCATATTTGTATAATTCATAAAAAACGGTAGCAAGCTACGCCTCAACATCATTTAAAACCAATATATGTTGTCAATAAAGGCATGATAGACAAGAATAATATCATTTTGATTTCGTCAAGCAGCTGGTACTAAAGCATAGCGTGAAAATTGCCAGCATTCTATCCCTTTGATTACATGGCACTTATACGCAGCCACCATTGCACATCAGGCTGCAGCAAACTAAACTCAAGAGGTGTTAAAAAGTGGCAAATGACAGAGTTATAGTGGTCAATATGCAGCCAAAAGTGGTGAATTACTATTACTCAGTGGTCAATATTAACTATTGCTGAATTAAATCCATGAACTGAAGAGCTGCGGCTAAGGGTTTGATAGTATGATTAGTGGCCAGGGAAAGTATGCAGAATATAAGAAAACCTTAAAAGAGAGGAGGGCAACGAACAGCAGAAAATCAGCCTAAAACTATTGAAACATTGAAAACTCAACCGAGTTTACAAGAGTTCATCAACATCAACATGTATTAATAAGTTTTTAAATGTGAAAAAATAAAACTTTTAACATGCAACTTGCACATGCCCGAGAGGGTTGTGACAAGTTGCTATTCGTCTAAAAACCCGGGATATTGAATCGGACAACAAGGTGATGTTAATAGCAGCTATTGCGTATAATCTTAAGAAATTGCTCAAACATAATGGCAATTATAGGGCGCGTCATGCCATGCTAGGTCAAGGAAATAAAGCTAAATCTCTGCTGTTACCTTTTTAGAGCTATATATTTGAAAATAGAGCCGTTTTTAAGTAAAAATGGACGTTTAGAATTAAAATTGGCTATCGATTAAATTCCTTCTTAAAACTTCAATTGTGAACTACAAAAAAGCGCCCCAACGAATCGAAGCGCTTTCAGAAAAATGCATGGTTTTTCTATAGAACTATTAATTTCTTAGTTAATGAATGATTGCCTGTATGGATTGTAATGTAGTATAATCCTTTTGATAAATCTCCTACTGAACCTTGGATTACATGTTCTCCCGGAGCGTAAGTTCCAAAAGCAATCTTTTTCACCTTTTGACCAAATGTGTTGTAAATTACAATATTTGCCGTTATAGCTTTACGCAAGTTCAATACTAATGTAAATTGATCATCTGCTGGATTCGGTGAAATAGAAAGGGACCCGAACAAGTTTACTTCATCTACTGCAGAAGCCATGCTCAAATGTTTCTGATCTGCGTTCAAAATTTCACGTTGTCCAATTACAGGCTTACTGTAAGAGACAAATCCAATCACTGAAATTTCAGTTTCATCGTAACTTGCAGGAATCACATAGGTGAAGGTTTCAGAATAAATTGATCCAGGACTAACAGTTGTTGGAATTACTTCTGCATTTCCATATACGCCTGGTTCATTTGCTCTCAATACACGTCTATGATTGTATCCAATAATAGGGTCTCCGGCTCCTTCAAAGGGATGACCTACTGTTGTATTATACTTATTCGCTTGATCATATCCATCACCTACTCCCGTAACATTGTCTTCTGTTACTTCCATCACAAAACGCATATCTCCAATAGCAAAATCAGCAAATTCTGCCGTTACTGTAGCTGTAATTGTACGTGTTGCTTGATTATAAGTAAGATCAATTCCAACTTCCACAGGTGTGTAACGTTTCAATTGTGTTGCCACATTTGCTGCCCATATACCACGAGAAGTAGGTTCCTCTATTTCACCATCAAATACTTTTCGATCTACCATTCCGTTTGGATAGGCAGTAACAACGAATTCAGAACGAATCCCGTCAGCATATTCCATTTCATCACCGTCATGAACAGAAACAGCAATTAGCTTATCAGGATATTGTGAAATCAAATCCTCTATCACCACATGACCATCAGGACAATAACCGGCCCAAGCTGCCGTGAAACCTTCTATGACCACGTTGATATTTGATGCACTTGTTCCGTTGTGGGAGAAAACGTCTTTGCATAATTCATCGTTGCATGTTCTTTGGTCCGCATTTCCATTAATATTATCGATCCAAATACATACTGTATGTAATTCTCCACCACTTGCAATGTTCAAGGTTGTACTATGATTGTAGCTTCCCATTCCTCCTAAAGCAGCAATATTGACTCCAGGAACATTCATTGTGACAGCTGGACCCGCATCAACCGAATAGTTCAAATCATACGAAGTAATCGCTTGGGCTCCTTTATTTATAAAGTCCCCTGATACCGGGTTATTTCCAATGTTCACGTAATTTCCAAAATTCGAAGACGTGATTGCTGCATCGTAATCAATTCCATCCCAGAAGAAGGAATATACGATATCATCTGCCCCATCAGTTTGTGTTGTAGGGAAATTATATGAAGGTCCTTGTACCATTGTACCATTAGCTCCTGTTGCATCTTCACATCCTACAGTTGCGGTCGTTCCCGTTGCTATTCCGAAGTTATGAATAACATCAAAGTCACCACATTCATGAATTCTAATGGCCACAAAAACAAAGCCCGTTCCACTAACAGGAGTTACTGAATACCATTGAATAACATGTGTTCTATTCGGTGCTGTTCCATAATTAAATGAGTTAACTGCATCCGGGGTTCCTGACCCCGATGCCACATTGAGATCATCCCAAAAAGCATAGATTGCGTTGTTTGGGCCACCCACATTGGGTATTGCAGTATTCACAGGATCACTCACAGAGGCACTTGTCTCAAATGTAATGTATCCATTATCACTCACTTTATAGCTAGAGACTGCTGTTCCGTAATAATTCCATGAAAATGGAATGGTCTGAGTAGAGGAAAGTACATCATTGGAGGCATCAGATAGTACTGTTATTCCTGTGTTTGTATACAAGAAGGGTTCAGTTGTTCCTATACTTGTTCCAACACCATAATTTTGCCCGAATGACAGTAGTGCCCATCCTAAAAAGAAGAGAAGTGAAATTGTGTTTTTCATGGTATTCTTATTATCGTGAGTGAATTGATTTTAATTAATTGCAAGACATGAAATTTTATTCCATTTGAGTGGGTTTAAGCAATTTTAGCTAAGGGCAGTTCGTCTAAAAACCCCGTTTCCGGTTTATCTTAAGCTAAATTAAATGTTTTTGACGGCATTTCACAAATAATAGCATGATTTTCAGTTTGAATAAATAAATGACTCAAACTAAATTCATGATTTGATATTTGCTTAAAAATCAGAATAATAGCAGAAGTGAGCTTACTTAACCAGGATCTCAGCTCTTTCTTTCCGAGAGTATTCATAATACTTCTCAGCTTGTAAGCCAGCTTACGTATATTACATGTTATGGGCAGATTTTATTTTACTGTTTTACAATTTAGTTTAAATAATAAGTTTCCCATTTCGGGATAGCCAATCCTATAAGACTTCCAATAGCCGCTCCAGAAATAGTGAAACCAACAACAACACCACCAGGGTTATCAAAATATGGTTCATCAATTATAATTATTAACGCTGTTAATCCCATTAATAATGCTCCATAACCACACCATGTTAATGCTTGAGTACCTTCCTGAACTCTAATATAGTCTATCTCTGACAGCATAATACTTTGATTTAAATTGGAACTCAAATTAATAAAAGAGATATTGTCAGGCATTATATAAAGCTTTTTACTTTCATATTTCGTAAAGTCTTTTAATGTAATTTTACCTCTGTTATAATAGGTTTTAGGTGGCAAATTATATTCTACTATTTGCGCTTTTGTTATTGAAGGAATTAAAAAAACTAATACTATAATTATTTTGTTCATTATTTAATCTATTTAGATTAATAATTAAGCACGATCTTATTCATCATAGGTTCAATAATTAAAGATAGATTATCTAATTGACTCTTATAATCTTCAATTTGTTTACCTGAAATACCTGCCTGTTTTGACCAAATGTGTCCATTTGAATTTAAATCACCTTCTTTATCAAATAAATAAATATATGTATCAAGTCTTAAAGCTCCACGTACACCAAACGCACCAACACCACTAACTGTAAGAGTCGAATATGAAATTGCTATTAAGTCTGAATTAACTTTTTTACAGATTTCGGATATTGCATTTTTATAGTTTGATGGCACTTTAAAAAATTTCACTACTTTGCCATTCTCAAACCTAAAAGGATTTATATCGTTTGAACCAGTTATAAGCATTGGATAATTGTCATTCTTAATTCTTAATGCATTTGGAAAATTAAACTTTTCTTTTAATTCTGTGAATTCAGACTTATCTTGCAAAGAGTTCCCAAATATTACCTCACAATTAAAATTATTTTTCAAACTTGAAGCTACAATTTCTCTATAATTATCTATATTCTTTTTTTGCATATCCATTATCTGGTCAGCAATTGAATTTGTTTTTGCATTAAATGCTGCCGCATCTATTAAAGGAATAACTGGTTGCTGAATTTTTCCAATCATTGTTTCCAATAAAGTAATACTCTGTACTTTATCTACTTTTTTGCCTGAATAGCTTATATTCATTGTTGCACAAGATGATGAGATCAAAGCAAAAATAACTAAGCAATTAATTTTAAATAATTTGTTTTTCATAATAAAATTATATTAAAGTTTAATAATTAAGTTACGGTTAATAAAATTCTATGAACTCCTCTATTGCAAATTTTCCCATAACCTTTAGATTAGCAATCGCTAAAAACTAAAGATTTCATTGATTAGTTTTAAGTTAGTAAAAACAGGGATCAAAGTGATAAGCTGGTAAAAGGCAAGGGTGAACTATGCGCCTAACAAAACAATAGGTTTACGGAACGATTAAGTTCCCTTGTCTTTTCTTGTACCGAGGATCAAATAGATATTGAGGCTTTTAGGCCTGTTATTAAGGTTTTGATCGGGATATTTTTCACATCCAGTTTATCACTTATCACCCATAAACACATAAAGTTATGAATAACAGTGAGAAAAACCAAAACTACAAGTTCTATGTAGGCGTGGATCTTTCAAAGAAACCTTCTGTTTATGTGCTCTTTTACGGCGTGTGAGCATAATAAGGCATGTAAGGAAATATATAGTCGATTAGTAGCGAAAGGTAAATCGAAGAAGCTAGCATTGATTGCTGTAGCCAACAAGCTACTGAAGCAATCATTGGCGAAAGCCAAATCGGGATTAATATATGATGAAAACTTTAGAAGTGTGAATCCAATTTTTTCTTGAAATTTGCTTGGATTTTAGCACAGTTCATTGTTAGCCACTTGTTTTAATTTCTTCTCATGATTGAGTTTGTGATACGTTCTCTTACAGGTACTTTTCTTATTTCAAATTCTTCCATTAGTCCATTATCATAATACTGAATTGACAATTTTTCTAATTCAATTTTGTTTTCTAATATTTCCAAAATTCCAATTCTTACTTCTGGCTTGTTATAGCATCCTGCTGAACCCAAATTAATATACCGACACCTACCCGTTTTATCATCTTCTTCATGCACATGTCCATAGAATATCATTTCAGAATCTATTCCATTAAATAAAATGTCCAATTCTTCTATGCTTGGATTCTCTATTCTTGAAGCAAACCAATTCTGTTTTTTATTCAAGCCATAATGTTGAAAAGTTAATTTTCTATCTCTACCTATCGGGTAATCTCTTGAAAACTTCCATTTCTTTACTCTATTTCTATAGTCATTGCCTACTTGAAGATTTGTCCAGCTTCGATGTCTTACTTCTTCTTCACTCATCCAATTTGGTATTGGGTTTGGTAATCCGTACGCATACCAATAATCATGATTTCCCATGACAAAATCCATTTCTTCAATTGAAAATGCAAAATCTATACATTCCTTTGGATATGGACCAATTCCAATCAAATCACCAACATGAAATATCTTCTCACAACCATTGTCTCGAAATGTTTCAACTCCCTTTTTTAACGCAGGTAAATTTCCATGAATATCTTGAAATATGCCCAATTTCATTCTAGCAATTTTTTGGATAATTGTTTTCTTTATTTACTTGTAGCTAACGTTTTGAAAGTATGATTAGTACCGATATATGTAAGGTTAATTATTTTTGTTTTGGTTAGAGCTAATTTAATAGTTTTTGATCAATATATCGAATAGCCAGGTACTAATTATACTGTGTGTTATCTGCTGGCTATTTATTATTCAACTGATGTGCTAAATAAACACCTGTGCTTGCGCAAGCTTGAATTAAATAACCTCCAGTTGGCGCATCCCAGTCAAGCATTTCTCCAATGCAGAAATGGTTTTTTATTTTTTTTATTTCAAAATTGGAATCTATAGCATTTAAATTGATCCCTCCCGAAGTAGATATTGCCTCATCAATTGCGGCTGAATCGACAATTGTTAGTGGGAAATTTTTAATGAATCTAGCCAAAGTTTGAATGTCTAAAAACTCCTCTTTTGTCAGTGTTCCTTTTATGAGTTCTATTACAACACGAGATAATTTTATTTTTTTCCTTAAAGTAATAGTTGTGTTTGATTTTGAGCGAGTTATCTTTTCAGTTAGGTTTGATAAATTGTATGTTGGTTTAAAATCAGCATAAACCACAACCTCATTTTTTGAAGCTAAAATCGCTTGTATTTCGGGGCTTAATCCATAAATCGCATTACCCTCTATTCCAAATTTTGTGATTACCGCTTCACCTTTCTGAATTTTATTATTTAGTGAAATTGAAATATTTTTTAGTGGTTTACCTTCATTGTTTTGGATGAACTTTTCATGCCATTTAATCCTATAAGCACAATTTGAAGATCTAAATGGCAATGTGTCAATTCCCTTTTTATTAAATACATTTAACCAAGAACCATCGGACCCAGTTACTTTCCAACTCGAACCACCTAAGGCAAAAACGGTATAGTCCGACTTTATAATTTCCTTAGAATTGAATTCTAAAGAATTTTCTTTATCCCAATTGGTGAAGGTCTTGTTGAATTCAAATTTGACATTTTTATTTATCAAATACATTTCTATGCATTTCAAAACTTTAATGGGCTTGATCCCCTTTTCAGGGAAAACCCTTCCACTACTACCAACAAAAGTTGGAATCCCCAAACTTAACAACCATGTTCTTAAAGCAGCATTGCTAAAATTATCTAAAGCGTTATCTAGAAATGAAGCCGGAGTATATCTAGATTTGAAACTAGAAAGTTCTTCAGAATTTGTAAGGTTGAAGCCCCCATCACCAGCTACTAAAAATTTACGTCCGAGAGAAGT
>CAZIFQ010000010.1:0-90933 GCA_964538375.1 uncultured Bacteroidaceae bacterium
TCAACACCGACTCATCGCTGGGTCTTGCAGACCGCTCAGAGTCCTATTTATTAGGAGCCATGTTTTTCGGTTTTACCTGGTTACCGGTTGCAGCGTCTTTATTTTTAAAGCCCGAAAAAGAAAAACAATTTGTGCTGACCCGATGGATCATGAAGCTTTTTTATCGCTCCTATGACCCGGTTATAAAATGGTCATATGACCACAAGAATGTCATTTTTAGCATGGCCATAGCATCTCTTATTTTTACAGGGATAATCTTCTCCAGGATGGGTGGAGAGTTTGTTCCCACCCTGGATGAGGGGGACTTCGTCATTCAACCTGTTCTTAAAACAGGAACCTCCCTTTCAAAAACGATTGAATTGACTACCCAAATGGAAAACATTCTTATTGAGGAATTCCCGGAGGTTGATCAGATTGTATGTAGAATTGGAGCTGCCGAAGTACCCACCGATCCCATGTCGATGGAGGAGATTGACATGATCATAAAATTAAGACCAAAAAAAGAATGGATTTCTGCAGACAGCAAGGAAGAGCTGGCTGACCAGTTTAAAGAAGCTTTACTTGTGATTCCGGGCATTGATTATGAATTTACACAGCCCATTGAAATGCGCTTCAATGAACTGATTACAGGAGTGCGTGCTGACCTGGCCATTAAAATATTTGGTGATGACCTGGATATTTTGTCAGAAAAGGCGATAGAAGTAAAGAAATTGATCACCGGATTACCCGGTGCAGCTGATATCATCCTTGAAAAAACAGCCGGGTTGCCACAGATGAGTGTAAAATATAAGCGCAATAAAGTTGCTTATCATGGCTTGTCCATTGAAACGTTAAACAACTATTTAACTACAGCTTTTGGCGGGGGGATAGCAGGAAGTGTATTTGAAGGAGAGCAGCGCTTCGATCTTGTAACAAGATTTCAACCAGAATACCGAAATGATATAGAAAATATCAGGAACATGTACATTGGTTTACCCAATGGAGAACAAATTCCCCTTCACGAATTGGCAGATATTGAATATTCTACCGGCCCGGCAAAAATTTCACGTGACAATACGCATCGAAGAGTTGTTGTAAGTGTGAATGTTAGAAACCGGGACCTGGAATCAGTAGTAACGGATATTGAGGGAATCCTGGATGAGCAGCTGGATCTGCCTCCCGGTTATTATATTGATTATGGCGGACAGTTTGAAAACCTGCGAAATGCTACACGACGTTTGAAGATTGCAGTGCCAATTGCACTCTTGTTGATCTTCATATTCCTGCATTTTGCTTTCGGCTCATTTAAAGAAGCCGGATTGGTGTTTACCGCCATACCTCTTTCAGTGGTAGGTGGCGTCTTTTTCCTATGGATAAGAGGAATGCCTTTTAGTATATCTGCAGGAATTGGATTTATTGCACTCTTTGGTATTGCTGTGTTAAATGGTATCGTACTTATTGAACACCTGAAGGAACTAAAGAAGCAGGGAGTCAGCGATATGCGGGAGCGTGTGCTTCGGGGAACCCGGGAACGCCTTCGTCCTGTATTGTTAACCGCTTCAGCTGCTGCATTGGGATTCCTCCCGATGGCTATTTCGCATTCTGCCGGGGCTGAGGTGCAAAGACCATTGGCTACGGTAGTCATTGGTGGCCTGGTTACTTCTACATTATTAACCATGCTGGCCTTGCCATTAATGTATGCTATCATTGATGATATTACCGGAATTCAGTTATGGCCACCCAAATTTAAAAGGAGAAAGATTGTGCCAATAATTCTTCTGCTCTTATTACCGGCAGTGGCTTTTCCCCAGAACCAGCCAGAACAAAAAGCACCCATAACGCTTACGCTGTCAGATGCCCTGGAATTGGCTTTTGAGAATAACAAGGAGCTGGCGGCATATCGTTCCATGATGGATGAGAGTGATGCACTGATCAAAACTGCTTTTGCTATTGATAAAACCCAGCTCTATTACAATTACGACGAAAATAATATAGCAGAGAATAACTATCCAATTGGTGTCATAGGAGGAGAACAAAGATTCGACTTCCCAACCTTGTATTTTGCCCAGAGAAATGCCAATCGCATAACTTCTCAGATGGCAAAAGATGAAATGGAGAAAAAGAAGCGGCTACTCACAAAAAATGTCTCTAAATCATATTATACTCTTGTCTATCTTCAGAACAAACAAAAGCTATATGAGCTGGTAGACAGCATTTATTCACGATTTTCTGATGCAGCAAAGATGAGTTATGAAGCAGGAAATGTTGCTTACCTGGAAATGCTGAATGCACAATCGAAGCAAAACCAGGCCCACATCCTGATGAACCAGGTTCAGCATGAGATGGATATTGCTATGGCGGGTCTTTCTGCATTGATATATTTTGATTCATTGTTTGTGATTCCCGTAGAACCTCTTACGGAACTCATTATAAAGCCGGAAAATGCTGAATCTGATCCGGGTTATCAGTATTTACTTCACAACATGCAACAAAAAGAAGCGGCTATTAAAGTTGAAAAGAACAAGTTGCTGCCTGATGTTACCCTGGGATATTTTAATGGAACAAATCGGTATTCGGGGGCTGCTAATTACCAGGGATTTGAGGTTGGGGTTGGAATCCCCCTGTTTTTTAGTGAGCAGCGTGCCAAAGCGAAAGCTGGACGATTTGCTATGGAAGCAGCTGATTATCTGAAGGAAGATTATCTGCGACAATACCAGGATAAAGTGGGTGAAATGATGACCAATTTGAAGAAATACAGGGAGGGAATTCGCTATTTTGAGCGCAGTGGAAAGCACTTATCTGAGGAGATGATCAGGGCTGCTAAGCTTAGTTATGAAGCAGGTGAAATTGACTTTTTCAGATGGGTTCAAAGTATTGATACCGCGGTGGAAATAGAACTAAATTACCTCGACAACCTCTTTAAATACAACAATATAGTGTTGGAAATAAATCACTTAACATTGTAGTTTAGCAACTATTGATAATTGATGACCTTGTTAAAAAAAGATAAATAATGAAACGAATTTATAGAAATGTACTTCTTATTGTCTCCTTATTATCGGTGACTATCTGGCCTTCCTGTAACAGTGGAAATCATGATTCTGATTCGGATGTTGAAGTTGAGGAGAGCGGAGATATGGAGACTACTGCCATTGTAATAAGTAAAGCACAATTCGAATCTTCCGGTATGAAGCTGGGTAATCCTGATACCCAGGTGTTTTTACAAACGCTGGATGCAAATGGATATATTGCTCCTTCTCCAACAGGATGGGCAAAGATTAGTTCGCTAATTTCAGGCAGGGTGAAAGAGATTAATTTTTCAGAAGGAGATTATATCAAGAAAGGAGAAAAATTATTTTCACTCGAAAGCAATGAGATTATCATGCTTCAGCAAAATTACGCAGAAGCATTTAATCAGCTGAATGCTTTAAAGACAAGCTACGATCGTCAAAAAACACTTTCGGAAGAGAATATCTCATCACAGAAGGAATTCATTTCCGCAGAGAGTGATTACAAAACTTTGCTGGCCAGGACCGAAGGATTGAAGGCGCAGTTGTCTATGATCAACATTGATTTTAAGAAAGTGGAAAAAGGATCCATTAGTTCGTCAGTTCCTGTCTATGCTCCCATCGGGGGATACCTTACTCAACAGGAAGTTGTTCTGGGACAATACATAGAACCACAGGAGCTCGTAGCTGAGGTGATAGATGTGGACAAGCTCCAGTTGAATATCCATGTTTTTGAAAAAAACCTGAAAGAGATCAGGACAGGTCAGCAAGTTGTTTTTCATAATCCTGATGATCCGGAAGTGGAGTTGAGCGCGACGATTACGCATATTGGGAAAACCATTGACAGCAAAACCAAAACGGTTCAGTGTATTGCAAAAATTATCAATGCTAATGAAACCAGGTTGATCAGCGGATTGTTTGTTGAGACCAGCATAATTACCAGTCATCGTGAGGCATTGGCTTTGCCAAGGGAGGCGTTGTTTGAAGATGTAGGAAGCTATTATGTATTTGGCCTGGCTGAGTACAAACAAGATGAGATGTTCTTCAGCAAAATTCCGGTAAAAGTTGGCATGATGAATGATGAGTTTTGCGAAATACTTGACTCAGGACTACATGATATTTTAGTTGAAGGAGGGTATAACTTACTTATTGAAGAATAGGCACTCGATATATTTCATTCTTATGATGATTCGGGCGCATAGAGAGAATCAAAATCATTCTGTTATGAATTTTACAAGACGAATTTATACATTATTGCTGGTAGTCACAGTTGTTCTGCTTATGATATTTGCTGAATCCTTGCTAATACCTTTTGTATTGGCAGTATTCTTCTGGTTTCTTATACGGGTTTTGAAGTTTGTCATTAGAAAAATTCGCTTTACAAAAAAGTGGCCCAACTGGTTGATGACTATATTGTCTTCTGTCATCTTGATATTTTTTATTGGATTAGTTGTTTCGATGATCACTAACAATATTCAACAATTGTCTGTATCAGCTCCTGAATATCAGAAGAACATTACTACTGTGAGTGAAAAGATCAACGAAACTTTCGACATCGATCTCGTGGAATCACTCACGGGAGTGGTAGAAGACTTTGATTTTGCGGGGATATTATCATCGATTTTCTCTGCGCTAACTTCAGTTTTCAGCGATGCATTTATGATTATCCTTTACCTGGTATTTATTTTATTGGAAGAGCCCATCTTCCCAGGAAAACTGAAAGCCATGTTTAAGGACCCAGAGAAACTTGAACATACTCAAATGATGTTGGGAAAGATAGATAAATCCATAAATAACTATCTGGCGATAAAAACTTTAACGAGTTTGCTTACCGGCACACTCAGTTTCTTTGTCCTGCTGTTTATTGGGGTAGACGCTCCTTTCTTCTGGGCATTTTTAATTTTCATTCTAAATTATATTCCGACCATTGGTTCTCTCATTGCTACATTTTTCCCGACCATATTTGCTATGCTGCAATTTGGTGATTTTACACACCCGGTATTGGTGTTGACAATTGTAGGTTCAATACAGCTTATTATTGGAAGCATCCTGGAACCAAGAATTATGGGTAACACATTAAATATGAGTACCCTGGTTGTTTTTCTTTCCCTTGCCGCCTGGGGAGCAATATGGGGTGTCGTAGGCATGCTTCTTAGCGCCCTGATCATGGCCATCCTCATACTTATCATGGCTGAGATACCGGGAACCAGGGCCATAGCCATACTCTTAAGCAAAAAAGGAGATGTGAGTTAAGGTATCTTCTCTTCAGTATCTCGTGTACAGCTTAAATTCCAGGGATCAAAAATGACTGGATCCATCCCAGCAGTGAGTACAGAGCTTTTCTTTTGGCAGACCAATAGCTTCTATCAGGTCATCAAGGTTTTGATAAATCAATGAATCAATGCCCAGGTTTTTAGCAATTTGCTTCACCATTCGATGGTATTTCTCATTCGCAGGATTGGAATATTCATGAAAATCTTTTTCTTCACCTTCCAGCTGAATGATTGCTTTCCTGGTGGCTAATTCTGACGTTGACCTTGACTGTGAGAAATTCAGAAAGTCACAGGGAAAAATCAGGGGAGGACAAGCGATGCGCATGTGCACCTCTCCCGCACCAGCCATGCGCAGGTCAGCGGTATTGTCTTTCAATTGGGTCCCTCTTACAATGGAATCGTCTAGAAAGACCATTTTACTATCCTTAATGAGGGCTTTATTGGGAATGAGTTTCATCTTGGCCACCAGCTCCCTGGTGTTTTGATTCTGGGGCATAAAACTCCTGGGCCATGTGGGAGTATATTTAGCATACGCTCTTTTATAAGGAATTCCATTTTCGTTTCCATAGCCAATGGCATGTCCAACTCCAGAATCCGGAATACCGCACACAAAGTCTGCTTTCACATCATCTCTTTTTGCAAGTGCCGCACCACAGCGGTACCTTACATCATCTACATTTATTCCTTCATAAAATGACGGCGGATAGCCATAGTATACCCACAGGAAAGCGCAAATTTGCATTTCCTCCTGTGCCGGCTTAAGTGTTTTATATCCATCTGCTGTTATTTCAACAATCTCTCCCGGGCCGATATAATATTCAATTTCAAAATTTGTATTTGGGAAAGATGAAGATTCAGATGCAACAGCATAAGCTCCATCTTTCTTACCTATAATGATAGGCGTTCTTCCCAGTTTATCGCGTCCCGCAATGATTTTATCGGGGGTCAGGATGAGCAGGGAACATGAGCCCTTCACGTTTTGCTGAACGTTTTCTATTCCGGCTACAAAATCCTCTTCTTCGCAAATCAGGTTAGCTACTACTTCAGTTGGATTAACGTTTCCCTGGAAATTTTCCGTAAAGTGCCTCTTTTTATTCAGGAAGTATTTTTCCAGCGCTTCAATATTTACAATCCGGCTAACGGATACAATAGCAAATCTTCCCATATGGGAATTAAAAAGGATGGGTTGCGGATCAGTGTCGCTGATAATGCCCATGCCCAGCTTCCCCTCAAATTTATTGAGATCAGGTTCAAATTTTGATCTGAAGTAATCATTTTCAAGGCTGTGAATTGACCTGCTGAATCCTTCTTTTTGATTATAAAAGACCATACCAGCCCGTTTCGTTCCAAGGTGAGAATGATAGTCGGTTCCATAAAATACATCGTTGACACATCTCTTTTTTGAAACTACACCGTAGAATCCACTCATTGTTTTTTGGAGTTTTTAGTTGATTAGGTAGTAGGTGTTAAAGCTATGAAAAAAAGTAATATTTTAGATTTAAGCTCACACTTTTCGCCTTCTTCAGAATGATTCAATATAGTTCTCTTTTCCCTTGTTTTTCATATATTTGATCATTATCCCCAATAGTTGCTGTTAACTAAACATTGTAGCTATGGCAATGAAAAGAGCATTATTTGGAATTTTATTATTATTTGTGGGAATGACGTCATTCTCCCAGGTAGATACAGTTGTAGACCTTATTGGTTTACAAACTCTTGGAGCAGAAGATTTAGAGTTTCGTTCAGACTCAAATCGATTGAAGATTATTTCTGCAGGAAGGATTTCTGCAAACCTGGATGATCTGCCCCTGGAAGTGTATGTCATTTCTCATGAAGAAATCTTAAAAAACCAGTATTCCACACTCACCGATGTCTTGCATGCACTCCCCGGAATCAAAACCTCCCGGCCCGGAACCGGAGAACTGGGTGAAAGTTTTCAAATTTGGGGACTAACGGGCAATCTTTATACAAAGATCCTTGTAAACGGTATGCCGGTAAAGCCATCTGTTGTTTCAGGCATGCCTATTGGAAGCCAGCTTCCTATCAGGCAAGCAGAAAAAATTGAAGTTATTTACGGGAACTCGTCAGCTGTGTATGGTGCTGATGCTGTGTCAGGAGTGATAAATATTATTACCAAAGAAGCCGATAAAGGAACTTTTGTCAGGGGAGATATAAGTTTGGGAAGAAATGGCCACAACTACATTAATTTTATGATTGGCGGGAAAGGAGGTAAGAACAATAATATTCTCCAGTACAGTTTTTATGGCACCAAATTCGAACTTTCCGACATGAACCTGGATTATATGGAAGAGGGATTATATAACCCAATGAATTTTTACCAGTCCAGGGGTGACAAAATAAGTATTTCAGGAGAAAGCTACGAACCTATAAATGTGAGTGATGCCCTTGTAGAGGAAGGAACCCCGGACTCTGAAGAATTTATGGATGAATATTATGGAGAGAATTACGATGGAACTGTTACTGAACCGGATATGGAGTCCTTAGCTTCGGCTGCTCATATGCTCGGGCTGCAGATGAAATTTAAAGGGATTACACTTTCTTATGATTACATGTATAGAAGAACCCATAGTGCATTGGGGCTCTCGCCTGTATTTTATAAGTACAATAACCCCCAGAATTTCTGGGGAGAAAGCATACAGAGAACCACGCTAAGCTATTCAAAGAGTTTTAGAAATGTCACATCTACAACACAGTTGAATTACCTGGCATATAATATGGACAACAATTCAAGCCAGGGTGTTACCTTCTTGATGAATACAGATAAGGCATATCGTTATTCAGCATCAAATGATTTCGAAATAAGCCAGGTATTCTCCGCTTCTCCTTTCGAAAATATTGAATTGGTTGGTGGCTTAGCTTTTAATCGATCAGGGAACCTGCCCGTGACCAACTATCTATTGACACCTTTTGAAAAAAGCGACTACAGTGCATTCTCAGAAAATATCACTACCAGGGATACCATGTTAGGTAGTTTTGGGTTTAATCCAATAGTGTTCAGTAACATTTCAGGGTTTCTTCAATTCTATTCAAAGTGGAACAAGTTTCGTTTTTTAGGCGGATTACGATATGATATCAATACCGAGTATGGTAACCGGTTTAGTCCGCAACTCTCGGTTTTGCACAAGACCACCCCGAAAACTTCATTGCGGTTTTCCGTTGGAAATGCCTATAAAGCACCGCCGGCATCTCTCACCTACCAGTCGCTGGCCTATCCGATTTCTGATAATGAAGTTGAATATCAAGTGGTTCCTAATCCTGATTTAAAACCTGAGAAGTTCAATACGCTGGAGCTTGGTGTAAAGAGTCAGTTCAGAAAAAAAACATCCATCAATCAGACATTTTACTATTACAGGATTACAAATCACATTATCCCCCAAACAATATCTACTGATGGCCTGGACCTGCCTTATTCTGTAAACGATTCTGTAAGGTCATGGATCAATTACAGCGAATCGGTATCAAATGTTGCTGGTAGTCAAACAACGCTGAGATTCGATAATATTTTTGAATCCATAAACTTGGATGCCGAAGTAAGCCTGACCTTCCAGGCCAGGCAGGATAAGCTGCCAAATGTGAAAGATTTTGTGTCGGAGTATCTTAAATTACAGCCCTTACATTCAGGAAAGCTTAAGCTTTCAATGGAACCGGTAGACAATATATACCTCTATATAGAAAGTCACTGGATGAGTAAGTGGTTGCGCCTATTGATTCCGTTTGAAGATTTATATGATGATCTTTTTGGCAGTACGGATGGATACTATGCGATGGATGCCTTGGCAAGCTTTAACCTGAGTAATCAGCTGAATATGTATGTTAAAGTAACAAACATTTTCGATGAGAAATATGGAATTGTGAATGCAACCATCCTGGAGGAGAATCTATTATATAATCCACAGCTAAGGAGAACCATAAAGCTAGGGTTATCATATAAATTGAATTAATGTGTGCATGGAATGATAAGAGTCAAAACATATAGAATTCCTTTCCTGCTTTGCTGTGTGATTCTGATTTCCTGTCAGCTTACTACTAAGGCACAGATTATTGGAAGATATCAAAATCCTGATTCCCTGCGGATGTTAGAACTTTACGATCAGGCAAAATCTCTCAATAACCAGAATCTTTATATGGAGGCCATCAGCAGCGCAGAAGAGGCATTACAATATTCCATGCGCCTTGATAAGCAATATTATGAGATCAGAATACTTGATCTTATTGGAGATAT
Source organism: uncultured Bacteroidaceae bacterium (assembly GCA_964538375.1). Taxonomy (GTDB): domain Bacteria; phylum Bacteroidota; class Bacteroidia; order Bacteroidales; genus JAUUZQ01. The sequence goes on from CAZIFQ010000010.1 coordinate 9,504, forward strand.
TTATAGTTCAAACAAGGAATATGCAAATTCCATTCCCTATTACTTAAGAACAGCAAATCTTTATGAAACCAGGAATGATTCAGTTCGTTTACCCTGGATTTATGAGAAGATTGCTATTGCTTACCAGGAGGAAGAGGTGCTTGAAAAGTCTTATGAATATTACAAAAAGGCCTTTATTCTTATACCGGATGAGGATGATTCGGAGAGATTACGTTTAAAAAAATTAATGGCTGTTACTGCATTCAAAAGCGAGCAGATGGATATTGCCAGGGAGCAGTTTCATGCGCTTGAAGAAATTTTCCCCCAGGAAAGTTCTGAATGGATCATCTCCAAACAATACCTAATACAAGTTTTTGATGCAGCAAATCAATACGACAGCGCACTGATCTATTGCCGGGAACTGCTCTCTATATTTGAGAGCAGGTCTGATAGTAGGCAGGCCTTTCGATATCACAATAATTTGGGATACTACCAAACATTGCTGGAAAATTATCGTGAGGCATCTGAATCATATATTGCAGCTATAAATTCCGGAAACAAGGCAAAGGCCGACCCAAAAGAAATAGCATTGATGATGACAAATGCCGGAGTTTGTTTTCAGAATCTGGAGAGAAGAAAAATGGCCATTGACTATTTTAACCAGGCCATTCAATTGTTGGATGAACATGATCATTTTGCAGAGAAATCGAGGGTTGAAAATATGCTCGCAACAATTTATTTCAGGGAAGGGGATTTGTATAATGCGGGACTGTTCAGTTTGAGAGCCATTGAATCTGCCCGGGAGGCGGGTCAACCGCTCCGGGAGTCGGAAGCATATTTTACCTATTCGCAGGTTCTAAGAGAAGGCAATGATCCAATAAATGCCCTGGAAAATTATGAGAAATATCTTTCTATCAGGGATTCATTGTCGCTGGAGAGAAAAATTGCCGAGCAGGAACTGGAAAAACGCAAATTCGTGCTGGAAAAGGAAGAGAGAGATTTGCAGTTAAGATTGAAAGAGGAGGAAGTCTCAGATTTAGCTATCAGGCAGCTGATGTTGCAGAATGATAAAATTGAGCAAGAAAAAGAACTATTGATGAGTGAAAAAGATCGTCAGATTCTTGAGCAGGAACGTCTGCAACAAGATGTGGTGATTGCCCGGCAGAATTATATTGCAATGCAACAGGAGAAAGAAAACCAAATGTTGGAGTTGCAAAAGAAAAACGCAGACACACGATTAGAGATTGAAGTGGGAAAGCAAAAAGAGCAGGAACAGGAGATTCAATTGCTGGAGCAGCAACAACGGCTTGACCAATTGGATATTGAAAGGCAGGAAGCGACAAAGAAGGCCTTCATAATTGTCTCGGTTGGTGGTTTCCTGATTGCGATTATCATTTTGTCACTTTTAATTTCTACCAGGAGAAAGAAGAAATTGCTGGCTACGCAAAAAGCGGAAATTGAGGAAAAGAATGTAGACCTGGAACAGAAGAATGAAGAAATCAGTACCCAGCGGGATGAGATTGAGGCACAGCGAAACCTGGTTTTTGATCAGAAGGAAGCCATCGAACTCTATAATGAAGAAATTATGAAGAGTATCGAATACGCCAAGAGAATACAATCATCCACATTGCCCGATCTGTCGCTAATGAAGGAATTTTTACCGGAAAGCTTCGTGCTGTTCAGGCCGCGCGATGTTGTGAGTGGTGATTTCTATTGGTTTGCAAATGTTGAGGGGAAATCAGTCTTCGTGGTGGCTGACAGTACCGGGCATGGCGTACCGGGGGCTTTCATGAGCATGATGGGCGTTTCTCTATTGAAAGAGATTGTACAGAAAGAATACATTACGCATCCAGGTGTGATTCTAAGAAGATTGCGGAAAGAGATCATTAGTTCAATGGGGCAAAAAGGAGTTTTGGGAGAACAGCGTGATGGATATGACATGGCCTTGATATGTGTTGATTATAAAGAGAAATTGCTTGAATATGCTGGGGCGTATAATTCACTGTACCTGATAAGAAAGAATAATATACCTGCTCCGGATCTTGAAGAGTTAAAAAACCAGGTGTCGGAAGTTCTCGGCGAATATACTTTGTATGAGATTAGTGCTGATAAAATGCCTATCGCCCATTACGACAGGATGGATAAGTTCGCTAATAAAGAATTTCCCCTGGCAGAGGGGGATATGCTCTACATGTTCACCGACGGCTATGCCGATCAGTTTGGTGGTAAAAAAGGAAAAAAATTCATGTATAAGCCCTTCAAAAAATTACTTCTGTCAAATGCACATCATCCCATGGAAGTTCAGCACAAAATACTGAATGATACCCTCAGCGAATGGATGGGTGTCCAGTCACAGGTAGATGATATTTGTGTGATGGGGGTGAAGATATAAACCACCTACTAAAAAATTAGTAGATCTACTAAAAAATTAGTAGGAGCTTTTCTGGTAAGAAATATTTATATATCCTGTCTATACGATCCAGAAGCAAACTGTAATACTTTGGGCAGTGATTCCCTCCAGTATTCCCACCTGTGTGATCCATTGCGAATGCGGAATTCATGCGGAATCTCTTTTTTGCGCATCTCGATATGAATCAGGGAATTACCTTCGAATAAGAAGTCATCGTCACCGCAATCAATATACCATTTAACGGACTTAACATCATCAACCGGCATGGTTTTTACTAATTCAAGGGCACTGTGCTGTGAATAGTATTCTTCAAGTTGTTTCTCCGTGTATTTCTGACCGTGGCGATTCATCCACTCTTTAGTTTGTTCAAGTGATAAAGGACCAATTGAAGCACTTAAAGGAGATGCTGTAGCAAACATTTCAGGGTGATGCAGGGCATACATAAATGAACCACCACCGCCCATGGAAAGACCGGCCACAGATCTGTATTTCTTTATTTCTTTAATTCTGTATTTTGTCTCGATAAACGGAATAAACTCTTCAAAGAAAAAGTCTTCATACCTCCACTTTCCGTCAGGCGAATTGAAATATCCACGCTGTCCGGTATTTGCATCCGGCATAACTATAATCATGGGTGTGCATCTTCCTTCTTTAATTTCTTTATCTGCGATGTATTGTACTTCGCCAAATTGCACCCAGCCGGTCTGGTCGTCACCTGCACCATGGAGAAGATATAAAACAGGATAACTTCGATCTGAAGATTCATAGCCGGGAGGCAGGTAAATTGCATAACTCCTTTCTCCTTTCAGGATATTACTGTCCATACTTAGATTGTCAGATATTTTTCCTGATTGAGCAACTAATCCGGAAAAGATTGATGTCAATAATAGTAAAGTGATAAGTTTTCTCATGAGAAAGAATTTTGAAATGTTAGTTTTGAAATTTGCAGAAATGCAATTTACAATATTTTCTAAATTTACAATTTAAACAGGTGCTTAATAGTGGAATGATTTTTGAAGAGAATAATTAGAAAAAATGTTAAGAAAAATCAGAAATATATTTGTGAAAAACACCGATTCAGAGATGGCAGAAAAGAGAGAAAGGAAGATCTTTGCAAAGATATATGCAAGAAAAGCAAAGAAATCATTTGATTCCGGAGTCAGGAAAATGGGAACCGAGGCAAAGGAAACGAAGGAGATGGCAAAACTGTTTTTCAACCTTCTTGAGCAAAAATTAAATTTAAAAAACCGGAAAGAACCACCAACAAAAGAAGAGGTAAAAGAGGCAATCGAGCAATTAAAAGATGTGGGCAGGGTTTCATTTTTTGCCACAATTTCTATACTGCCGGGAGGAGCTGTTTCTTTAATAGGGATTGAAATGCTGGCAGCAAAATTCGGCATAAAGAATTTCACCTTTATACCCTCTTCATTCAGAAAAAATTCGGAATGGCACTATCCTAAAGGCCATAGGAAAAAAGGTAAACAAGACCCCCAAACACTCAAAGAGAAGAATTAGCCAAAGTGTATTCAGTTCGTAACATTTTGGAAGATTTTACGTACATTAGGCAGCTCAAATTATCAGCATATTGTACTCATAATGATTGGATTAATTATACGTATATGCTTCGGGAAGTTAGTGTCGGGATCGAATAAGATAATTGCCACTTTAGCCATACTCATCTTCATTTTCAGCTCTGACGTCTATTCCCAGTTGGTTCTCAATGAAATGATGCCATTTAACGGCACAACAATATCTGATCAATTCAATGAATATCCCGATTGGGTGGAAGTTTATAACGCTGGAACGGAAACATTATCCCTTGAAAACTACTGGCTTAGTGATGATAAAGCCATTCCAAAGAAATGGAATCTTCCTGCAGTTGATTTACAAGCAGGAGAATATATGGTTTATTTTGCATCGGGAAGAGACATTACCACTGATATATCCTACTGGCATACCGTTGCTGATTTGGCAGATCAATGGAAGTATTATTTACCGGTTTCAGATATTGGAGATACGTGGAAAAGCACTGCTTCAGCAGCCAGTTCCTGGCCCCTCGGGAAGATTGGAATTGGCTATAGTGACAATGATGATTCTACCCAGGTTAGTCATACTATTTCATTGTATATGCAGTATACCTTCGATCTTACAGATCCATCCCAGGTTAATCGTGCTGCTCTGTACATGGATTATGACGATGGGTTTATTGCCTATCTGAACGGTTCAGAGATAGCAAGAAGTTCTAATATGGGGCAGTATGGAGATGTCTTTGCATATAATGATCCATCCCTCTCAAACAGAGAGGCGATAATGTATAATGGGAATACCCCGGAATTATATAGTGTGTCTGATTATATTGATCTCCTGCAAAGCGGGGAAAACTTGCTGTCCATAGAAGTGCACAATGTAAGCTTAACTTCTTCAGATTTGTCAGCTATTCCGTTTTTTCTACTGGGATTTAGTAGCGTTCAAGATCAGTTTTCTTTGGGGAATAGCCATATCGTAGTAAATAACGTTTTCCCTCATACAAATTTTAAGATTGCCTATGGTGGAGAAGCCATCTACCTCGCTGATGGAACAGGTTCAATCCTTGACTCTATACCTACATACTATGTGCCGCAGGATTATTCGCTTGGGAGAATAGTAAGTGATCCGGAACAGTTTGGCTATTTTGAAGAAGCCACACCCGGTTATGAAAATAGTCCGGTCTATGCCATGGAATTTGTTTCTGATTCGGTTGCTTTTATTGCAAGCGGAAAGGAGTATGATCCTGTTCAGGACCTTGAATTAAATGCAACTAATCTTGAAGATGTAATTTATTATACAAGGGATGGTTCTGAACCAGGTTTAAGTTCTTCTGTATACTCTGGGAACCTGTCTGTTAACTCTACGACAGTTATAAGGGCAAGAGTGATCAGGGAAAACCAGCTTCCGGGACCAGTAACTACAAAAACTTTCTTTACTGGCCGCAAACCCGAAATACCAAGGGTATCTGTATCAACAGCACCGGGAAATCTATATGATTATAATGAGGGAATTCTAGCTAACGGACCTAACTGGACTTCCGGGAACCCGCATTGGGGAGCAAATTATTGGCAAGATTGGGAAAAACCGGTGAATCTTGAAATTTATGATACAGATGGAACGGAGTGGCTCAACCAGGGTGCCGGCACGAAAGTATACGGAGCATGGTCACGAGCAAATGCCCAGAAGTCTTTGTCTTTCTTCGCAAGGAGCGCATATGGGGACGGGAGTTTTTCAAAACAACTTTTTGAGAAGAAGGATATCAGCAAATTCGAATCTTTCATCATTCGAAATGGAGGGAATGATTTTAACCAGTCTTTATTCAGAGATGCGATATCAGCTTACCTGGCTGATGATATGGATCTTGATCACCAGGCTTACCAACCGGCAGTCGTTTACCTGAATGGCGACTATCATGGCATAATGAATATGCGGGAAAAGATTAATGAGCATTTTATTGCTGCTAACAACCATGTACATCCTGGAGATGTCAATCTTCTTGAAGCAGGAGGAAAAGTGGTTGATGGAAGCGCGGCTTCTTATTCGGTGCTCCTAAATTATATTCGAAACAATAATCTTAGTACTTCTGCAAATTATGAAGCCGTACAATCTATGATGGATGTTGATAATTTTATACGTTATTGGATACTGCAGGTATATATCGATAACAGGGACTGGCCGGGTAACAATATTAAATTCTGGTCAACAGATGCGGAAGGATCAAAATATCGCTGGATTGTATATGATACTGATTTTGGGTTATGGGGACAGTATTGGGATTCAAATCCTGCATATGTTTATAATACGCTTCGATTTGCATTCAGTGAAGGTCCGGATATAACATGGGCAAACCAACAATGGGCTACGGAGATAATCAGGAATTTGATCGTAAATACAGAGTTCAAGAACTCATTTATTAACCAGGTGGCGGATAGAATGAATACTACATTACTTCCCGAAAATATTATTCATGTCGTTGATTCTTTTCAACTTGCGATACAAGCAGAAGCACCATATCATTTCCAAAGATGGGGTAATACCATGAGCAATTGGAACAATAAATTAGATAATATAAGAGCTTTTGCAAATGAGCGACCCTCATACATGATTGATGATATGTTGTTTCAATTTAGTTTGAATGGTACTGCCAGAGTCACTGCGAATGTAACCGATCCCGGTAGTGGTTCAATCAGGGTAAACAGCATCGTTCCAAAGGCATATCCATTTTCTGGCACCTACTATAAAAATATTCCAATTCAGCTTGAGGCTATTCCGGCACCTGGGTATAGATTTTCACACTGGGAGGGAGATGTCGAGTCATCCTCAAAGATCATTGATTTTAGCATGGCAAAAGGAGGTAGTTTTAATGCTGTATTCTACGCTGCACCGGAGCTCAATATAAACCTGGTTATTAATGAAATAAATTATGCGTCATCTCCTGAACGGAATACAGAGGACTGGGTTGAGCTGTATAATGGTTCACTTGTTTCAGTTGATCTGGGGGCTTGGCGATTAATGGATAATTCATCAGGAGGAATATATTTTATACCTTCCGGGACCATAATTCCAAGTAAAGGATACATGGTATTTTGCCGGGATATACCCGATTTTAAAAGGTTTTATCCTGAATCATCTCCTGTATTGGGAGAGTTAAGTTTTGGACTGAACAGTGACAGTGATGGTATTTCATTGCTGGATCCTTTTTACAATGTTCATGATGAAGTAATATACGGATCTGTTGCGCCGTGGCCGGAAGAGCCAAACGGTACAGGAGCTACCCTGGAGCTGATTCATCATAAAATGGATAATGCGATTGCCGATAATTGGAAAGCTTCACTTAATGATGAAGGAACACCTAACCAGGTCAACAGTCAGTTTAAGATCGGAATTGATATTCCCGAAATATTGCCGACACTTGATATTGAACTTTACCCAACAGTATTCAGTGATATAACAAGCTTGAGATTGAGTATTTCAATGGTTGAACAGGTAAGTGTATCAGTTGTCTCCATGACAGGTAGAGTGGTTGAAGTATTGGCAAACGGAACACTGATACCGGGAGAATATCAATACGATTGGAGACCGGATGCAAGCATTGAACCAGGAATGTACTTTATTCGTGTGAGCACCAACAGCAGTGCACAAACATTTAAGGTCATCTACCAGTAGTTGGAAACACTAACTCTTATAATATAAGCACTATGAAAAAAATGATTTTGCGTGCAGGATGCATTGTTGCGTTCTGTGCAGCTCTTACAATTTCTTGTAAAAACACTTCTGGTGGCAGCAAAACAACTGCTGAATATGATTTTACCTTTGCTTTTTTAACAGATATCCATGTTGAATTCGACAAAAATGCTGATAAAGGATTTACCAAAGCAATTGAACATGTCAATAGTATAGCACCGGATTTTGTTGTGATGGGTGGAGATCTGGTTGCTGATGCCCTGGGACAAACCGAAGAAACGGCTATAAGTTTTTATGATCTGTACCTCAAGTTGAGGAAGGATTTTGAATGTCCTGTATACAATGCGCTTGGTAACCATGAGGAATTTGGATTTTATGTTCGTAGCGGGGTGTCTCCTGATCATGAACTCTACGGAGACAAGATGTATGAGAAGAAAATCGGGAAACGATTCTATGCTTTTAATGAAAAAGGATGGCGCTTTTATATCCTTGACTCAGTTGAGGAAACGCCAGATCGTCATTATTTTGGGAGTGTAGATTCCTCTCAGCTGGCATGGATCAGGCATGATCTTGAATCAGTGGATCCCGCAACTCCTATAGTGATAACAACCCATATACCACTGCTTACGTCTTTCTCCCAGATACGGGGAGGAGCAATGGCCCAAAATTCGAGGGGACTGGTTGTAGAGAATTCAAAAGAAGTATTGGATGCTTTTGAAGGCCATAATCTTAAACTTGTTCTCCAGGGACATCTGCATATATTGGAAGAGGCCTATATCAATGGCATTACTTTTATTACCGGGGGAGCCGTTTGCGCCAGGTGGTGGGAAGGTCCGAAAGATGGAATGGAAGAGGGCTATGTCCTTCTCAAGGTAAAAGGAGAAGAAATTGACTGGGAGTACATTGACTATGGATGGGAAGTGTGATATGGATCAAGGATAAAGTAAAAAGTAAAAAGGAAAAAGGGGAAGCACATTGCTTCCCCTTTTTTATTATACGGTTCCCGAGCGGAGCCGAAAGGTTATTTTTTACTTCACTTCTACAAGCACCGGCTCACCGAGGCCTATTTCAGACAGCGGTTTTAATTGTGTCGCTGCATCACCAACCACTACATAGATCATCTTGTCAGGGTTGATATACTTCTGAGCCAACGCTTTGTGTTGCTCTAATGTCATGTTGCGAAGGACATCTTCTTCCTTCTTAACATAATCCTTCGGCAGATCAAATGAAATGATTTCATCTAACATGCCTTGTAATGCATACAATGTTTCATAATTGAGGGCATTGGATTTCAGCATGGCATCTTTGGTAAAGGCAAGGTCCTCTTCAGGAATACCCTCACGGTATTTATTCATCTCGTCGATGAAGATTTCCACAGCTTCCTTAGTAGCACCGGATCTCACACTTGAACTGGCATTAAACGTACCATAAGTGTTATTCCTTGAGAAGCCAGAGCGTGCCCCGTAAGTAAATCCTTTTTCTTCACGTAAGATCATGTTGAGATAGCTGTTAAATGCACCGCCCAGCTTATAATTCATGACATTAGCTGCGTAATGATCCAGGTAATCTCCTGGCTCATAAAGATTTCCTATACTTATTACAGACTGTTTAGCACCCGGAAAATCTACGAAATAGATTTTTGACTCCGGCTCGTTGCTTACTTCAATCTTAGAAATATTCACTTCTTTTGGAGCCCAGGCCTCTGCAAGAGGAGCAAAAGCAGCATCAGCATCAGCTTTATTGATATCTCCAACCACTCTTAGCGTAGAAATGCTGGGCGAGAATATAGTTTCATAATAAGCTTTCAGATCATCAATTGTTATCGCTTCAATAGTTTCAATAGTTCCACTGTTTGGTAAGGCAAGTAGTGTCCCTTCACCGAACAGCAGATTATTAAATGCCTGCCTGGCAAGATAATTTGAATTGGCTTTGTTTCTCATCAGCATGTTGATGTTTTTCATCTTGGCCAGTTCAAACTCTTCCTCATCCCATCTTGGCTCTAACAAAATCTCTTGCACCAATTCAATGGTTTTATCAAGGTTTCTTGCTAATGTACTTACCGATACTGTAATTGCTTCAGATCCTGTATACATGTAAATATTTGCTCCAAGCATGTCGATGGCCTCTTCCAACTCTTCAGGTGTTTTATTGGCTGTTCCTTCCATCATCAGGTCAGTAATCAGATTGGCAACACCGGCTTTATCAGGTTTATCCATCAGGTGTCCGCCTTCTATTTCAATGACATAATTTATTAGTGGCACTTCGTGATGCTCAATACCTGAAACTTTGATTCCGTTATCAAGCTCTGAGGTCCAGACTTCAGGAACATTAAGAACAGGATCAGGACCGAAAGGTGGTTCCACAGATCTGTCAAATGAAGATGGAGTTTTTTCAATTTCCTCATCTTCGGCTATTACTTCCTTATTGCCATAAGCATTGTCCAGACTCTCTTCTACAATATCAGCTTTTACACAATTTTCTGCTATAAGTCCTACTTCTCCTTTGGGAACAAAACTGGTTAACACATAATTGTTATCCTTGATGTAAGTGTTGTATACACGCAGAACATCTTCAATAGTAACAGCTTTGATGTTTTCAATATCCTGTTTTATAAAGCCGGGATCACCGGCATACTCATTATAATATGCCAATTGGTATGCTTTTCCCAATACAGAACTGATACCGCTATAGAAACCGGTTTCAAGTCCTGCTTTGATTCTTTCAAGGTCAGATTCCTGAATTCCTTCTTCTTCAAACATGGCAAATGCTTCAAATATTGCTGCTTCAGCATCTGCAAGACTGGTGCCTGCATTTGCCGGAACGGAGATGTAAAATTTACCACCTAATTCCATCGCCCTGTTATACACTCTTACACGAGAAGTCATCTTCTTATCTTTTACAAGAACCTTATACATTGGGGCTTTTTTACCAGTACCCAATAATTGACTAAGAAAGCTTAAGGCATAGGCATCGGGGTGGAATTGCTCTACAGTAGGCCAAACCATGGTTAGCAAAGGTGTCCTGGCAAAGTTGTCTTCATGGTAAAGTTTTTTGGTTTCGTCAAGTGTGAAAGGAATAGGATCCATATCTGTCACTTTTTCGCCTGAAGGAATCTCCCCAAAATATTTTTCAACCAGGGGCTTGACATCTTCAATTTCAAAATCACCTGCAAGTACAATTGTTGCATTGTTAGGTACATAGAAACTGGCGTGAAATTCTTTTACATCTTCGACTGTAGCAGTGAACACATCTTCCATTTCGCCAATGACCTGCCAGCTGTATGGATGTCCTTCAGGGAACAGGTTCCTATCAATAACCCAACCATTATGGCCATAAGGATTGTTGTCAACCACCTGTCGTTTCTCGTTTATTACAACGTCTTGTTGATTTGCAAAGGCAGATTGAGTAATAGTATTGACCAGGTACCCCATCCTGTCTGATTCCAGCCAGAGGGCTAATTCGAGGGCATTTTTTGGGACAATCTCGTAGTACATTGTTCCGTCATTACCAGTTCCTCCATTAAGTGTTCCTCCTGCACCCTGGATCTTCTTAAAAAATTGATCCTGACCAACGTTTTCTGATTCCTGGAACATCATATGCTCAAAGAGATGCGCAAAACCGGTCTTACCAATTTTTTCCCTGTTGGAACCAACATGATACTGAATTGCAACAGAAACAATTGGATCTGATTTATCCTGGTGAAGAATAACATCCAGGCCATTTTCGAGTGTATAATGCTCAAAATCAATAGATAGGGTTTCTTTGTTGCTCTGACATGAGACTACAAGCAACAGTAGAAATGCGGTTAGAATATAAGTGAGTTTTTTCATAAATTAATGATTAAAGATGAGACGTTTGAATTATTGACGTATAAAAATACCTAATTTCTTCTTAATAAGCAGCTACTATTTTATCAAACATATTGGATGTTGTGTTAATTTTTTTTTGCGATACGGGTGGAGGATCATCTCTTACATTTTTCTAAATCTCAAATTGAGATAATAAATCTCCATTTTGTGATTTAATTCCCCCAGTATTAACATTAAAATTGGTCATATGAGAATTGGTATTGTACTTGCTATCCTGGTAATGTTAGCCTCTTGCCAGGCAAATAAAAATCCGGAAACAGAAGCCAGTAAAGAACAATAGATATCAGAAAAATTGAACTCCTTGATTTGAGTAAATAAAGGTATTTGCAAATTGTTGTTTATTTCACACTTCCCGGAAGAAACATATCTTTGGTTTGAAGGTTGAATTCATGTAGCATTTCAAGTGACCAGTCGAGCTGTCCAAGGTTTTCTGCAGAAGTGTTATTGGTTCCCATGGCAAATTTTACACCCTCTTCCTTGGCTCGCTGAATAAATTTCCCCCCCGGCAATTTTAACCTGCTGTTTAACTCCAGTGCGACACCGTTATCTTTTAGCGCCTTGATAACACGATCCACCCTTTCATCGGTCCATAGTTCTTCATACCGGTCTTCAATTTCTTTTGGGAGAAAAGTGGGATTTACATAGATAGAGATAGGCTCAGTAGCAATTTTCTCTATCTGAGCCACCAGTTGTTCCATGAAATCCTCAGGGTCTCCAACCTCGGTTTCTTCGGGGATCCATAAGCGCATACGTTTACCATTAGTATTGGTCCATGTCATAGCATCTGTGAAAGCATAGTCAAACCCGGCTATCAAATCGGGAGAAAACATATTTACCCATTCCCGGCCTTCAGCTTGCATGGCTTTAAAGATTGGTAATCCTTCAATAGAATTCAGGTAATCTTCCAGTTCTTCATTGCTTTGTATGGGAAAGTTAAGGCCGCAGTTAGCTGCAATACCATAGTTAACTCCCAGAGAAGAAGAAATATGTAATGCCTCATCCATGGTAAGACCTCCCTTGATATGAACATGATAATCGACTACTGGTATATTCCTGATATTCAGCATAGTAATTTGTTTTATATAGTGGGGATCATCACTTTTTTGAACCTCGCCGGCAGCAAGTTTCTCAACAGTTAATTTACGTATGCTGAGTTCACTGTTTCCGTAAAATGTTTTTATGGCAAAGGTGCCTGAACCGAGTCTCCGCTTTTCGTATTCACTCGTGCGGAATGGAATCTCTGGCTCGACATAATTCACAACGGGAAGGTCATTGACAAATACTTTGATGTGATTTTCCACAACGCGAATCCGTAATTCAAACCAGTCCCCGTCATTCACCATGTTATAGTTTACATTCCTGATGGATGCCAGGCTTCCGGTTTTAAGAAGCCGGTTCCAGTCTCCAACGGCAGAATTATCAATTTTTATTTCATAGCCACGCTCAGGATCTTTATGTCTTGTATGAAACATAAGGGCTCCAGAAGCACCAGGACTGGTTTTTATTTCAGCAAGAAGCTCGAAGTTTTCAAATGTTTTGAAGAGTCCCGGCCGGTATACAAGCGTCTTGTATTCTCCGCTTATATTAATGACTTCTTCACTTATGTTCATTTCTTCACCACTCCATTTTGAAAGGTCTTTTAAAAGATCAAGGGATTTATTAGTCGAGTTGCAGCTATACAGGACAAGGATGGCCAATAATAAAAATGTTACTTTTTTCATGGATCAGGAGAGGTTTACGTGATTGATTGTCAAAATTAACAATAACTGTGATTTTCGGGTGTATGTTTTTTTAAAAGCATAGATACACGACTTTATTTCGCGAAATACCTTAAATTTATGGACTTAAAATTCAGAGAGAAAGAATAAACATTTTCGATTCCCTGATGTTAGCTAATTGAAAATAAATTTGAAAAATAAGATGAAGAGAAAAACATTGTTAATGATACTCGATGGTTGGGGATTAGGTGATGGATCCGCTGCCGATGTAATTAGCCGGGTAGCTACACCTAATATGGATAGATTATCAAAGGAATATCCTTATTCGCACCTCCTTGCGTCGGGAGAGAATGTTGGTTTACCTGATGGTCAAATGGGAAATTCAGAAGTTGGACATCTCAATATTGGTGCCGGGAGAGTAGTGTACCAGGATCTTGTAAAGATTAATAAGGCGGTTGAAGACGATTCTATCAAGGAGAATCCGGTTTTGGTTGAGGCATTCTCTTATGCAAGAGACAATAACAAGCAGGTTCATTTTTTGGGTTTGTTGTCTGACGGTGGAGTTCATTCGCTGAATAAGCATCTATACAAATTATGTGATATGACCGGGAAATATGGTATTGAAAATACCTTTGTTCATGGTTTTGGCGACGGAAGAGATACTGATCCGAAAAGCGGAAAAGGATATATGGAAGAGCTAAACGCTCACCTGGAAAATTCAAAGGTAAAGATTGGCTCATTTATTGGCAGGTATTATGCTATGGACCGCGATAAAAGATGGGAAAGAGTGAGTGAAGCTTACCAGCTCCTGGTAAATGGAGTTGGAACAGAATCAAGGGATATTATCGGGTCAATCCAGGCGTCATATGACAAGGAGGTGACGGATGAATTTATGAAGCCCATTGTAATGGTTGATGAAAACAGTAATCCGGTAGGGAAGATACAGGAAGGTGATGTAGTTGTATTCTTTAATTTTCGAAACGACAGGGCAAAGGAGTTAACTATTGCTCTTACCCAGGAGGATATGCCAGAACATGGTATGCATACCATTCCGCTGCATTATTGTACAATGACTCCTTATGATGCTACATTTAAGGGCTTACACATAATTTATGGTAAGGATAACGTAAGAAATACCATGGGCGAGGTACTGGAAAATGCCGGATTAAGTCAATTGCGCATTGCAGAGACAGAGAAGTATGCCCACGTAACATTCTTTTTCTCAGGAGGCCGGGAAGCTGTTTATAAAAATGAAGACAGGATTCTTGTTCAATCACCCAAAGTGCCAACATATGACGATCAACCGGAGATGAGTGCCTACGAATTGAAGGATAAGATCGTTGCGGACCTGAATACCAGGAAACACGATTTTATCTGTTTAAATTTTGCAAATGGAGATATGGTAGGTCATACAGGCGTTATAGCAGCTATTGAGAAAGCCATTGCCACTGTTGATGAGTGTGTTGGAGAGGTTGTTGCCGCGGCAAAGTCCAATGAATATGATGTAATGATCATTGCCGATCACGGAAATGCTGACTATGCAATAAATCCTGATGGTTCACCGAATACTGCTCATTCACTGAACCCCGTTCCATGTATCATGGTAACAGATGATTTTAAATCAATTGACAATGGTATCCTGGCTGATGTAGTACCAACACTGTTGCATGTAATGGGTGTGGATATCCCTGAAGAGATGACCGGAAAGGTGTTGGTGAAGTAATAAAGGGGAAGAATGGGAGATAGGATTGATTGTTCAGGAAGCAGTAAACCATTTTTTCAAACCCTATAGTTTTTTATATCCCCTCCTTAAGAAAGGAGGGGATATTTATTTTAAATAGAGAGCTTTACTTCCCCTCCTTCTCAAGGAGGGGTGCCCGTCGCAGACGGGTGGGGTGGTTTTACATACTCAACACATAATATTCAATCACATAATATCCTTCTTCTTTTACGCCAGGCTTGAAGGGAGGTAATTCATTGACCGTGCGTCCTTCTTTCAGGATCACGCTTTTATATTCTTTCGTATGTAGGATTGTGCCATTTGTGTTTTTTATAATCACTTTTAATTTTACTTCCCTTTGATCTCCAATATTCAAAATGACAGGTGTAATAACATCCTTCTTTCCATAAACAACATCAGGGTTATTGCTGCCGGGCATTACATCCTGCAACACCATTTTATTGGCATAAAAACCAAGTTTTGCATTGCCAAAGGCATCAAGAATTGGTTTTCTATAGGTTCCACTGTTGGGACCTCCATGCAAGCAATACCAGCTGAAACCATCGATGTCGTGGATGCGTTGCCATTTTGTGGATTCGTAAGCACTGAAGGCCTGCCATGCCTGGCTGGCTTTCCATTCATCGTACTCAAAGCGCCGACCAATGCTTCCCTCATCATATATGTTTTCGTAGGAAGGCATATTGTACCAGGGTTGCCCTTTTGCCAGGGAAAAGTTCTGCATTCCGATGGATTCCTCATGCTCAAAGTTTATATATGCCCTGACAATCAGCGGAGCTGTCCACTCTTTAACAGGCACCAACGCATTACCATTTTCATCAATAGTTTCTTCATCGTTTCGGTAAACATAATGGCGGTTATATGAACTCGGAGCGATTAACCTGCTTGAATCATTTGAAGCAACGGTATTATACATTTTTGTGATGAATCTGTTGGAATATTCCTGTGGTTTTCCCGTGAATTTGTTGGGATGATTTGAACCTTCCCAGATCACGATACTCGGACTGTTAAATACCTGGTTCATATATATGGGATATCCTTCAAAATTTATTCCTCCCCATTCTCCTTCACGAATCCATGATCCGGTGGGCCATATTAGCATGAGCCCCAGTTGATCCGCCATTTCAGCTACGCGGGGGTCATTTACGCTGTAAGCGTATGTCCCGCCGGCATGGACATGAATACGCAGGGAATTCCCCATTTTCTTACTCACAAGCAGCTCCTCAGCCACTACCGTTGAAGGTGGACAACGGTTCCATTTTGCAATATTTTCAATGGGCATTCTGAACCCCATGGTTTGAGCACCACCCAGTAATTCCGGTAAGCCATTGATGCGAAAGATTCCACCTTCCTGGGACACTGTGCGGATACCGGTAGTAAAAACTTCATCATCAAAAATTTTTCCTTTGAGGAGCAGCTTGACTGATACTTTGTAAAGGTTTGGCTGATCATGACTCCAAAGTGCGGGATGGTCAACTATAACCGGGATTCGGATATGAACGGAATCCCTGGCAAAAATCATGACTTTCTGTTTCACGCTTGCTGCTTTTGCAAAAAGTTCGTTTGGGTGCCAGAGGTAGTAATCAATTTCCAGCTCACCTGAAAAAGTTGTGTCCGAGTCGTTTACCAGCTCTACCAGGTGTTCCTGTGTGGCTTTATCGCCGATGTTGGATGTATATGCTTTAACATTTTCAATATATGTACTCTCCGTCAGGTCAAGCCAGGCACGACCGCAGAACCAGCCAATATTTCTGTCATTGGGTGAGTGGTATAGCGCTCCTTTATTGAAGAAGGAAAAAATACGGATGGCAATGAGATTTTCCTTATATGGATGGAGAAATTCTGTAATATCTATTTTAACAGGATGTTTTTCCCGGGTTACGAATACCACTTCTCCATTGATCCATACTTCTCCTCCCGGATCCAGGGATTCAATGTTTAAAAATGCCTTATCAATGGCTCCCAATTTGATCTTTTTCCTAAGATAGAGGTCTTCACCAGATTCAAGCGCACCACCGTGCACAATGGGAAGAACATCATTTTGCCAATTCGAATCATCATAGCTGCTTTGTGTCCAGTTGGTCAAATCGGGTTTTATGTCAAAACGCTCTTGAATAAATGGTTCAATGAGATAGGGATGATTTACAAAACAAGCTGTGGTATCAAAGCCCAGTCCAATAATATCATCCAGGGAAACCCCTTCTCCACTAAGAATTTCAAGTTTATTTACGGAAGCGATATTTTTAAAAGCTACCCAATTACCAGTTTTTTTATCATTGATAATCAGGTTATACCGACCATTTTCCAGGTCTGCTTCGATTTTGAAGTTATACCATTCTCCCGGGCGATATGCTTCTCCCATCCTGTCATACCCGTTTTCTGTAAAGAAGATGTTACCATTGGAATGAAATCCCACTTCCGCAACCACAGTATTGTTATGTTTCAATGCAATACTAAAAGGGACATTCCCATACTTGCTCTTTGCTTTCCATGCGAGGTGAAAACGCCAATTTTGATCATCGATGTCCCTGGTTATTTTTGAATTCATTTCCTTGAAGACGAGTGCCCCATTTTCTATGGCAGCATTTTCTCCCAGGGGCCAGGTTTTTATATCTTCTACAGATGCTTCATGTCCTTGTTTCCCGTAACCCAGCTTTGACCACTCATCGAGAATAATTCTCTTCCTTTCTGCAGGCAGGGGTTTAGATTTCAATCCATCCAGAAACCTGTTCCTCTCTGCATCATCAACAACGCGTTTATCTAATGTTGTATCCATGAACCATCTTCCCGCAACAGCTGCATAAACTTCCAAAAATTCGACTCGTTGCTCTGTGGTAAAAAGCTCATTCTCCCCCTTAAAATCAGTAATTCCATTGGCCTCCTTTTCCTTTGAAAAATAACGCAATTCAAATGAAGAAGCGATTTGAGCATTTAGTTGTGTGGAAAAAACAAAAAGCGATATCAAGGCGACACCTGTAAACCTACATGGTTTAGTATTATTAAAATTCATAGAAAAATGGATTTATAAAGCCCAAAGATAATCCGGGATTTTCGAAATTGGCATATTCAACAAAAAAAAAGGATCAACAGCCCACTGCGTAAGCCATAGCTTTAGCGAAGGATTACTGCCTACTGTCAATCGTCTATTGAAATCAACTGTTCCCTCATCCGGGTAATGATCTTATTGATATCGGCTAATGTCTCCGGCTCATATTGGATCTGAACATTTGAAGTTTGAATACGTTTTTGAGTAGTGTCTACACTAAAACCTTCGATGGGGTATCTTATTTCTACCTTATCAAATTCTTTGCGTAAGCGTTTTACCATCAGCAAATAACGGGTAACGCGCAATGATTCCTGGTGACTACCGAGAATAGAGTATATACTGTTGAGTGTGAATTTTTGTTGTAAAATTTTATTGGCCATGTCTCGGTTTCCTTCTTCTTCCTCGTAAATGCTTACGCCAATATACATGGCTTCAATCCATCCGCCCAGAAGCGATAAAGAAGCAAGATTTTCATTTCCATTTTCATTAAAAAATGCATCAGTTTCTGCATAAACACTTTCAATTACAGCAGCGAGAGAATCCTGGTTTCCAATATTATGTTCCAATTTCCGGGTTGCTTTTTCGAATATTTTATGAGGAATTTGAAGATTTCCGGAAAGCACTTTAATAGATGTATAATATTCAGCAGCAAGTGATGTTTGCTGCATAATCTTCATATAACTCAGGTCCACACCCAGCACACCAAGCATCACTGCCATTTGCTCCGGATCGGAGTAGAGAGGTAATACGTTTACGGGGGCGGTTAATTGTGGATTGAAGTTCGTTCCAGGCCGATTAAATAGTTCTGCCATGTCTGTTGGCAGATACATCGAGTAAATGATTTCTTTTACCTCTGAACTCTCATTTACACCGGGGTCTTCTGATACAAACTCTTTTGCTTGTTGTTCTGTTGAAGGTTCTGCCTCTGGTTCATATTGTTGAACCGGCTGATTTTTACAGGATATGAGCAATAAAGTGAGAATTAAACCCAGGAATACAACTCTATTCATGGTTAAATTTTTATTTAAAGGTATAAAAAATGGAGCAAGAGAGAAAGCATGCTTGTAAACTATAGCATTTTCCTGGTTTTAATGGCCCCTATAATGATGTCAACCATTTCATCAATAGACAGGGTCATACAATTAATTTTCAAATCGAAACGTGTATAATCATTCCCTTTACCCTGGAAATAGTCACGGAAATGAGCTCTTTTTTTATCAATCGATTGTGCATAATTGCGTGCCTGGTCGATAGTCATTTCATATTTCGAAGCCACACGGACAGCCCTCCACTCAAGTGGCGCTTCCAGCAGAATGTGTAATGAAAGCGGTATGTCTCTTGCAATGGCAACTCCGCCACGACCAACAATTATCGCATTTCCCTGGTTGGCAAACCTTCTTATCACCTTGGCAATGGTAGTACGAATCTTCAAATCCGACTTATAATAGTCTTTCGATTGTGCTAAGAGAATATCCTCGAAAACACCACGTGATTTATAGTCGAAAACGTGTTCTATCTGGTCGTAGTCAACATTTAATTGCTTGGCAGATTCGTCGAGAATTTCTTTGCTGATCCAGTGCCATGGCAGGTCCTTTATTTTTTTTGATTTACGCTGATTAAGCGTATCGGAAAGCGTGTTGGCCAGTAACTTTGCCGGGCAACCCAACTCCCTGGAGATAGTAATTACCGGTCCGGGAAAGATATTTTTTGCGGGATCATCTTTGTACCAGTCTACCAGATATTTTGAAAGGTCAACTTTCATTTGGGCTCTTTTTTTTTGTTTTCCACAATTTAAGATATTTAGACGGCAAAATCAAGTTGAATTGAACTAGAGTCAAGCTGAAGTGAACTAAAGTGAACTAAAGTTGGAAGTTGGGAGGTCAGGATGAGGGTAATTAGCATGAATGATGACGCCAGCGCAAAGTTTGGAAAACATATGAAAAAAGTTAGATAATTGAATTTATTATGTTTTCTTTATATTTTTACTCATAGTATCAGTTAATTAGACATTATAATTGTTTACCTAAAACTATAAGAAATGAAGAAAATCACGGTTGTTGGGGCAGGAAATGTAGGGGCTACCTGTGCCAATGTTATTGCGGCAAAAGATCTTGCCCGGGAAGTTGTTTTACTTGACGTAAAAGATGGTTTAGCTGAAGGAAAAGCCCTTGATATATGGCAAACATCCCCAATACTTCACTTTAATACCAGGGTAACCGGTTCAACAAATGATTATTTAAAAACGAAAGGGTCAAGTGTTGTTGTGATTACTTCCGGACTTCCCCGCAAACCAGGTATGTCGAGAGATGATCTGATCAAAACAAATGCCCTTATTGTTAAAGAGGTTACGGAGAAAATTGTAAAGTACTCCCCGGATGCAATTATAATCGTTGTATCTAATCCCCTGGACGTGATGACTTATGCGGCATATAAAGCAGCAAATAAATCTTCAAATAAGGTATTTGGAATGGCTGGAATTCTTGACACGGGAAGATATAAAGCATTTATAGCAGATGCGCTAAGTGTTTCCCCGGAAGATATTCATGCTATGCTACTGGGTGGACATGGAGATACCATGGTTCCTCTGCCACGCTATACCTCCATAAATGGTATACCGATAACTGAGCTTCTTGGCCCCGATGTTATTGAGAGAATTGTCGAAAGAACAAGGAAAGGCGGAGGAGAACTTGTTAACCTGATAGGAACATCTGCATGGTATGCTCCTGGTGCTGCTGCTGCCCAGATGGTAGAAGCGATTGTGGACGACCAAAAAAGGATTTTTCCTGTTTGCGCCATGCTTAATGGAGAATATGGTTTAAAAGATATTTACCTGGGTGTTCCTGTGAAACTTGGGAAAGAAGGAATTGAAGAGGTAATTGAAATTAGCCTGGATGCTTCAGAGAAGAAAATGTTGAAAGCATCTTCAGATTCAGTTAGGGCAGTTATGAAAGTCTTTGATGATCTGAAAATTTAATGAGCACATTTTTTTAAAATTTAGCGTCTCTTCTTTGACAGGTATTTATACCATTTTATAAGAAAGAGACGTTTTTTCTTTTTTATATTTCCAGGCCAAGCTTTCCCACCGGCCTTGAACATCCTTACACTATGCTCCGTTTTTCAAAAAAATAGTATTATATTTGCGGTTCGAAAATTCAATGTAAAATAACTCACTATTAATAAATTAGTTAAAAATGCAAAATAAAAGTGCTATCAAGTTATTAGCAATTATGTTTGCTGCGATTTGTGTCTACCAGCTGATGTTTACGTTTCACTCCTTGAGAGTTGAGCGTAACGCAAAGAAGTATGCTCAAGGAGAAGTTACAGATGAGAAATCATATCTTGATTCAATGAAGAACGAGGAAATATATAATTTCTTGTGGATCAAGAAGTATACTTTCCAGGATTGTAAAGAACGCGAGATAAATCTCGGTCTTGACCTTAAAGGCGGGATGAACGTGGTGTTAGAAATTGCTGTAGAAGACATTATAAGGTCAATGGCAGCTCCACAATACCTGACGGATCCTGTGTTTTTGGAGACCATGTCTCTTGCTAAAGAGAAAAATGTCCATTCATCAACAGATCTTATTGACTTGTTCGCAGAGTCTTTTGAAGAGCTGAACCCCGGGGCACAGTTGGCGCAATTTTTTATGACGCCTGACTCCAGGGGAGAAATTGATTTTAGTACCACAAACCAGGATGTAGTTGCACACCTGAAGCAGGAAGCTGAAGATGCTATTGATAATTCCTATAATGTATTGCGTAACAGGATCGACCGTTTTGGTGTTGCGCAGATGAATATTCAACGACTGGAGAGGCAAGGAAGAATTCTTGTTGAACTTCCAGGTGTGAAAGAGCCGGAAAGGGTAACAAAACTTCTTACCGGAACAGCAAACCTTGAGTTTTGGACTACCTATCAAAACACAGACATTTGGAGCACTCTTGAAGAGGCCAACAGAACAATTGCGAATATTCAAAAAGCATCAGATGCACTGGAAGGAGATATTTTTACTTCAGAAGAGAAAGCAGCCCCTGAGGAGACAGTTGTAGAAGATGCCAGTGCTGATGAACTTCTGACGCTGGATGACGAGCTTGGACTATTGTCTGACACAAGTGATCTAAGCATCCTTGGAAGTTCAGATTCTACAGATCTTTATAGCGATCAGGAAGCTCAATTCTTAAAGGAGAATCCACTTTTTGCAGTAATGAGTCCTTATGTGGATAATTCAGGACAGTTGATTCCAACAGCCATTGCTGGCGTTGTTGAGGTGAAAGATACTGGCATAGTAAATACATATTTATCCCTTCCACAGGTGAAACAGCTGTTTCCATCAGACTTAGTGTTTGCATGGCACTTTCAAAACATTGGAGACGAGAAACCCTATATTTACTTGTATGCGCTTAAAGCGACAAGGAATGGTCAGCCAGCTATGGATGGAAAATATATCACTGATGCAAGGCCGGATAATGACCAATATACAGGTGAGTTTGAGGTTAGCATGAGTATGAATGCTGAAGGTGCTAAAAAATGGGCTAACCTAACAAGGGAAAATGTTCAGAAATCAATCGCTATTGTTCTTGACGAAGTGGTGTATTCAGCGCCAAATGTAAATGAAGAAATTAAAGGAGGCAGCTCATCTATATCGGGAAACTTTGCACAAAATGATGCTACCGACCTTGCAAATATTCTGAAATCAGGGAAAATGCCAGCCAGGGCTCATGTTGAGTCCAGCGAGGTAATTGGACCATCATTGGGAGCAAAATCTGTTAAGGATGGTATGAACTCATTCATTATTGCCTTCCTGGTAGTGCTTCTTTATATGGTATTCTACTATAGTCGCCGTGCAGGTCTTGTTGCGGATATTGCCCTGATTGCAAACATGTTCTTCCTGATTGGTGTTTTGGCATCACTCCAGGCGGCGCTGACCTTGCCAGGTATAGCCGGTATTGTGCTTACTATTGGTATATCGGTGGATGCGAACGTGCTGATTTATGAACGTATACGAGAAGAACTGGCAGCCGGAAAAGGAATGAAAGCAGCAATTAAAGATGGTTATCGGAATGCCTATTCAGCGATTATTGATGCAAACGTTACTACTTTCTTAACCGCCTTGATACTTTATTTTGTTGGAACGGGACCGATTAAAGGTTTTGCAACAACATTGGTTATTGGTATTATCACGTCACTATTTTCAGCTGTAATTTTAACCAGGCTTATTTATGAGCGCATGCTGCGTAAAAATAGCAAGCTTACATTCTCTACCAAGTATACTGAAAATGCATTCAAGAATACAAAAATTGATTTCATTGGAAAACGTAAATTGTTCTATGCCATATCAGGGCTTATGATTGCTCTTAGTATTGGGTCCCTGGCAGTAAGGGGGTTGAATGGTGGTGTTGACTTCACAGGAGGTAGAAACTATGTCATTAGCTTTAAGCAGGATGTTGAAACAGAAAATATTCGTGAATATCTAGCTGAAGAATTTGGGGAGTCTCCAACCGTTATCACATTTGGTCAGAAGAATACTGTAAGGATTACTACGAAATATTTGATTAATGACGATCGTGCAGAGGTGGATTCCTTATTAAAAGCTAAGATGTTTACTGCACTTCAACCGATATTGGATGATGATGTGGTATTGGATGATTTTCTTAACGGGCAAGATTATATTATCAGTGCACAGAAAGTTGGGCCAACCATTGCAGGCGATATCAAGAGAAGCTCTGTTTGGGTGATTTTCTTGTCACTGTTCATTATCTTCTTTTATATTCTTTTGCGATTCCGAAACTGGCAGTTTGGACTTGGCGCTCTTGCTGCATTGATGCACGACGTGTTCATTGTGCTTGGATTGTTCTCGTTCTTGTCGGGAATAATGCCATTCTCCTTAGAGATTGACCAGGCATTTATTGCTGCCATACTTACTGTGGTTGGTTACTCCATTAACGATACGGTGGTAGTATTCGACCGTATCAGGGAATATGTTGGATTGCACAGGAAGCGTGAAAGGAAAGATATTTTCAACTCTGCCTTGAACAGTACACTGAGCCGTACATTTAGTACATCCTTGAGTACATTTGTAGTATTGCTTACCATCTTTATTTTTGGTGGAGATACAATACGCGGATTTACATTTGCATTGATGATTGGTGTTGTTGTAGGTACCTACTCTTCACTGTTCATTGCTACACCTGTAGTATATGATACCATCAAGAAAGAGGGAACTATCCGCGTTGTAAAAGGAATACGTAAATCATAAAATAATTTTAGCCGAAAAAAAGCCCGGAATTTTCCGGGCTTTTTTGGCTTTATGAAATTTTATTGATGTCAATTTAGTACAGTTATTTTATATCTTTGTCAGATGCAGTTTTCATTTAGTGCCATATTGCTTTTTATTAGCGGACAGGAAGTCATAATTCTCCTTTTATTTATTCTTTTGCTGTTTGGTGCGAAGGAAATACCCCGAATGGCAAAAATGTTTGGACAGGGGATGAAAGAATTTCGTCGGGCAACGGATGATATTAAGCGTGAAATTCAAGATAGCTCCGGGGATGTTGTTAAAGACTTCAAGGAGATAAAAGATGACCTTTCCAAGGATGCCAACGAAGTAATTAAGGGTGTGAAAAAGAACATGGATATCGATTAATCCAAGGGATCCCAATGGACAAATCAATAATTTTTTTGATACTTGGACTTATACTTCTGCTTGTCAGTGGTAGATATCTTGTGGAGAGCAGTGTGACCATTGCACGGCATTTTAAGATTCCCACTATCATTATTGGTTTGACGATTGTTTCATTTGGAACCTCTGCCCCTGAACTCCTGGTAAGCTTGCAAGCTGCCCTGCAGGGACATCCAGAAATGGCTATTGGGAATGTTGTGGGAAGTAATATTTCGAATATTTTGCTGGTTCTGGCTATTACAGCATTTATTTTCCCGATTACGATACAAAAGCAGTTCATTCGTCGCGACTGGCCCATTATGATGTTCATCTCCTGTCTGCTTGTATTTTTTCTTCTAGACCTGGAACTTAAAAGTTATGAAGGGATAATTCTATTGAGCTTACTTGTACTATATATTATTTATAGCATAAAACAAGCTCGCAGTCCGAAACACGCAAATGAATTTACACAGGATGTTACTGCCCATGGAATGAAATGGGGAACAGCCATCATTATATTTGTTGTTGCCTGTGTAGGCCTAAGCTTTGGAGCAGGCTTACTGGTAGATAATGCAGCAATTATTGCGGGAAGAATTGGTATAAGCGAACGTGTTATTTCCATATCCGTGGTAGCTGTTGGCACAAGTTTGCCAGAGCTTTCTACCTCGATAATTGCTGCTTTTAAGAAGGAATCAAATATTTCTGTTGGCAACATCATTGGATCAAACATAATGAACATAATTTCTGTTCTTGGTGTAACCACCATGGTGTCTCCCTTAAAAACTTCTGAGCAGACTTTAAGAGTAGATCTTCCATGGATGATTGGTGCATCCTTGTTGCTATACTTGTTTATGATTCCGGCGCGGAGTTCGAAAATATCCAGGATTGAAGGAAGCATAATGCTATTGGCATATGCCGCATATATTTTCTTTATCTTTACCGTATGACGTCTATTATACGTGCACATGAGATCAAAAAAAGCTATGGAAATCTCCAGGTGCTCAAAGGAATATCCATTGATATTAATGAAGGTGAAGTAGTGTCAGTGGTTGGCGCTTCCGGTGCAGGAAAAACCACCCTGCTGCAGATTCTGGGGACGCTAAGTACGTTCGATAGGGGTAGCGTTTTTATAAATGGTTCAGATACAGGAAAATTGCAAGGAAACAATTTGTCGAAATTCAGGAATCAAAATATTGGTTTTGTCTTTCAATTTCATCAATTACTGCCTGAATTTTCTGCCCTTGAAAATGTTTGTATTCCGGGATTCATTGCGAAGACACCCAGGCGAAAAGTTGAGAAACGAGCTGCTGAATTGCTTGATTTTTTGAAATTAAGTGAACGGATGGAGCACAAGCCGGGAGAGTTGTCTGGTGGAGAACAGCAAAGAGTAGCGATTGCACGGGCACTTATTAATGATCCGGCTGTAATTCTTGCGGATGAGCCATCCGGGAATCTCGACACAGAAAACAAGAACGAATTGCACCAACTCTTCTTTCAATTGAGGGATGAATTTAATAAGACCCTCGTTATCGTTACCCACGATATGCAACTCGCAAATATGGCTGATCGTATGATCCAGATGAAAGACGGCCTGGTAGTTTCAGACTAATTCCGTTATGGGTAATCAATGGTTCCGTTTTAAACACTTTGAGATACAGCAGGACCTGTGTGCCATGAAGGTAGGCACCGATGCTGTTATTTTGGGCGCATGGACAAGTATAAGTCACGCAGAGAGAGCCCTGGATATTGGAACAGGGACAGGATTGTTGGCTTTGATGCTTGCCCAGAGAAATTTGAAAGTGACTATCGATGCCATCGAAATTGAAAAGAACAGCGCACAGCAGGCGGCGTCTAATTTTTCTTTAAGTAAGTTCTCAAGTCGGTTAAAATCGCACGACATTTCTTTCAGTGAATTTCTCGGGATACAGCATAGTCAGCCATATGATCTGATAATCTGTAACCCTCCATATTTTTCTGCTTCCTTAAGAGCTCCAGTGAAAGAGAGATCACTTGCCAGGCATGATGATAGCTTGTCGCTGGAAGAACTATTTAAAGGCGTGGCATCCTTGCTTCACTCAAATGGACGATTCAGTTTGATATTACCAGCTGGTGCATATGATAGGTCGAAAAGGATTGCTGAGAAATACGCACTTTATCCGGCAAGAATCCTCCATGTGAAACCAATTCCTGATAAGGAGCCAATTAGAATCTGCATGGAATATAGTTTTGAACCAGGCACAACCGAGGAGAAAACCCTGCTTATTGAAGAAGGAGGAAGACACATCTATTCAAAAGACTATATTAAGCTAACCAATGATTTCTACCTGGATTTATAATCTATACACTTCCAACATCCAAAGGCATATTTATTTCTTCCTCGACAAACTTAATACCATACTTTTCCAATTTTTTCAATACGGGATTGTATACTTCCTTCATGATTGGCAGGTGCACTCCTGTGAGGGTTATTTTTTTCTCCATGATTAGCCTGGCAGTAATGGCAATAGGCAATCCAACAGTGACGGCCATAGCTGTATTATAGGTGTCGGAGCCGATGTAACTCAGGGTTGAATAAATCTTCTTACGAGAGCCATTTTCGTTATAGTCAAACTGATGCTGCATGAGAATCATATCTTTATCACCAGGGTCCAAACTCCATTTTTCTTCTAGAATTTGTTGCAGAATTTTAGCCGGAGACAATCCCTCGACCCCAATTTTTTTGTCTTCAAATATTCCCAGCCAGCGCAATCTTTCCATCATAGGGGAGTTTCTGTCGATACCCAGATATAAAGCAAGCTTTTCTTCCACAGGGATGTCTACCCTGTATGCCATAAAGCTGTTGATGAATTCCCTGTAAGTCATTTCTTTGGTCTTTTCCATGCTGTAGGAATCATCTGTTGCTCCAAGTTGTACGAATGTATCCCAAGCTTCGCAGAACCCGGGCCGGCGTATTGTCCCCCTGAACATAGTCTCCAGGTCATGCAAACCGTAAGTTTCACGGTACTTCAGGGAATCACGGTTACCATAAACTTCAAATTCACCTAATACTGGAACATGAATGGTTTCAATGCGTTGAAAAAGTTTCTGGTAGGGAATATATTTAAATTTACCATTGTGCAAAAATCTGGCACCATCTTTACCTGCCAATACTACATTTCGTGGATTCCATGTGAATTTATAATGCCAGGGATTGTTTTCAAAGCCAGGCGCCACAAGTCCCCCGGTGCTGGATTCAAAAGCGGTGAGCTGAAGTCCTTTTTCTTGTATTTTATGGATCATTTGCATGGCCGACATATGGTCAATGCCAGGATCAACGCCACACTCATTCATTATTATAATTCCATTCGCTTTTGCTTCATCATGAAGGGCCCTAACTTCATCGCTTATATAGGAAGCGGTGACCATATTTCGCTTCTGGTCAACACAGGTTCTTGCAACCAGCGGGTGCATTATTGCAGGTAACATCGAGATAACAATGTCTGCATTTGTAATTTCAGTGACTCTTTGTTTTTCATTGTTAACGTCAAATTCAAACGCACTGGTGTTTTTTGCCCCCTTGGTTTTCGACATAGCCGTTTTCAGGGAAATATCACCCACCCGCAAATGAATATTCATTTCAAGGGCATTGTCAATGAAATATTTTATCAATGAATTTGATGATAATCCGGCTCCCAGAATTAGTACAGTTTTCATAGATGTTAGCATTTGAAAAGTGAAAGATTAAAGATACAAACTGGGAGGAGGAATCATCAGGAAGAAAGAATCTTATAAAACATATATTTCGGATTTTTTTATGCTTTAAGGGCATGGAATTCACTAAAAAAAATACGTATATAATAAGCTTATTATATACGTATATTCTTTAAACCGCCGACATCCTGAGCTTTAGCGTAATCTCACTGCCTACTGCCTACTGCCTACTGCGTAAGCCGAAGCTTTAGCGTAGGCTTACTTCCCCTTCATCTGTGCTTTTAAAATCCTGGCAATATATTTTCCAATAATATCGAACTCCAGGTTAACAATGGTTCCCGCTTTGAAGGTATGGAAGTTTGTTACATCGTAAGTAAAAGGTATGATGGCTACTTCGAAGGAATTGTCTTTTGAATTAACCACTGTTAGACTAACTCCATTGACTGATACAGAGCCCTTTTCAACAGTAAGATGTTCCTCATTTTGAGGATCAAATTCGAAGGTATAGTACCAGCTTCCATCTGCTTCACGCACATTTTTACAAGTGGCAGTGAGGTCAACATGACCCTGCACCATATGACCATCTAGTCGACCGTCTAATTTGGTGCTGCGTTCAAGATTGACCTTGTCGTCTAATTGTAATAGTCCAATATTTGATTTGATCAGGGTTTCTTTAATTGCCGTAACAGTATAAGTATTATCTGTAATATCAACAACGGTTAAGCAAACGCCGTTGTGCGACACGCTTTGATCTATTTTTAGTTCATTAACAAATGAACATTCCATGGTAATGTGCAGGTTTTCCTGGTCCTTGACCAGCTTCACAACCTTTGCCGTTTCTTCAACAATTCCTGAAAACATTTCGTTTTGTGTTTTTTTAATGTAGAGACCTTGCATGCAAGGTCTTTATGAATGTAAAAGTAACAGGAGATTAGCTATAGTCCAAACGCTTTCTTAAAGGTATCTACGTAATCCAGTTTTTCCCAGGTAAATAACTCAACTTCCAGTTCCAACTTTGGCCAGTACTGTGAGTCAAATACTTTCTTCACGGTTCTGGGTGTACGTCCCATATGTCCATAGGCAGCAGATTCTCTGTAAATTGGAGTTCTTAATTTCAGGTGCTCTTCAATTGCTTTGGGCCTCAGGTCATACACTGATACGACCTTATCAGCTATTTCACTATCGCTTAAGCTGATCTTCGATTTCCCATTAGTATTTACATATACTCCAACAGGACGGGCAACACCAATAGCATAAGATAATTGAACCAATACTTCATCAGCAACACCAGCAGCAACAAGGTTTTTGGCAATATGACGAGCTGCATATGCAGCTGAACGGTCTACTTTTGAAGGATCTTTTCCCGAGAATGCACCACCACCGTGGGCTCCTTTTCCTCCATATGTGTCAACGATAATTTTTCTACCTGTTAGGCCAGTATCGCCATGTGGTCCGCCAATAACAAATTTTCCTGTTGGATTAACGTGCAGGATAAAGTCATCTTTAAAAAGCTGTTGTATTCTTTCCGGCAATTTTGTTTTTAATCTTGGAATGAGAATATCCCTGACATCAGATCTGATCTTATCAAGCATACGCTCATCATCCTGGTCGAATTCATCATGTGAGGTAGAGATAACGACAGTATGTATTTTCAACGGCACATCATTGTCGTCATATTCAATGGTTACCTGTGATTTTGAATCAGGACGCAGGTAAGTCATTTCTTTGCCTTCCCTGCGAATATCAGCAAGCTCCTGGAGGAGTTTATGGCTGAGATCAAGTGGAAGAGGCATGTAGTTGTCGGTTTCAATTGATGCGTATCCAAACATCATTCCCTGGTCACCAGCACCCTGATCCATTGGATTAGCACGTTCAACACCCCGGTTTATATCCGGTGACTGTTCATGTATAAGTGTCATTATACCGCAACTGTTCGCTTCAAACTGGTATTCACTCTTTGTATACCCGATATTACGAATTACCTCTCTGGCGATTTTCTGAACGTCGATATAAGTTTTAGTTTTTACTTCACCTGCAAGTACAACCTGGCCGGTTGTAACAAGTGTTTCACAAGCTACTTTAGAATCTGGGTCAAACGCTAGAAATTCATCCACAAGAGCGTCAGAAATTTGATCGGCTATTTTGTCAGGATGCCCCTCTGATACGGATTCGGACGTAAATAAATATGGCATTATTTATAATGTTTAGTTAACTAATATTTATTTATGGAAAGAGATTGATTGTATCGGAGAGATACTGCTTTAGCATTTTTTTTCCGTGGTTGCAATCAGTCAAATCATTCCACAAAATTGATATACAAAGTAAATCATTATTTGAATCTAAACAAAAAAAAAGCAGCGAATTAACAACGCTGCTTTTTTAAAGTATATGATAGATTTTACTGACAGTTTGATGTCATCATCTTTTTTTCGGCCTTATCAAAGAAATCTTTATGGGTTACTTTTTCATAGGCTGCGCATGCCTCTTTATATCTAACTGTATTCTGGTAAGCCACGCCCAATTCATAAAAGATTGCAGAGCGTAATTTTTCATCAAAATCAGCTGCATACTTAATTGCTTTTTCTCCATATTCAATGGCAGCATCGTATTCTATTTGTTTATTTTTTGCAGAAATTGCATTATAATATGCAAAGGCGTTATTGTCATTTGCCTCAAGGGCCTGATCACAAATATCTATAAGGAAGGTATAATCTTCTTCCTCCGGATCAATCATCATAAGTTCTTCTTCAATAAGTCCGCGAAAATACTTATTAATTGATGAGTTAATTTGTCCAATTACTTTTTGATCTCCTTTTTCAGTGGCCATATCTTTCGCAATAGCGAAAGAAGCAAGCATTTCTTCTGGTTGATCAAGTTTTTCATAAACAAAACCTTTACCCTGGTGTGCCTTATATATTGAGGGCTGGAGTGAAAGAACTTTATCGTAATGTCCAAGAGCTGCATCATACTCTCCTTTCTTAAATTCTGTTTGACCAGCAAACATTGAAGAGAACACAACTCTTTTCTTTGCTTTTACAGCAATATCTTCTTTTACTCCAAACTTTTTAGAAAGCTTGACTGTTTCTTCATACAAAGGGACAGCTTCGCTATAGTGTTTTCTCTTTTCAAGAGTGCTTGCCTGGCTGTAGTGTACATAAACCAACTGCTCTTTTGCAGTTTTGACCATATCGTCAGCTTCTGTACCAACAACATCAGATAATGAAAGGGTGTTATTGAGATAAATATAAGCGGAATCGTATGCTTGGTTATTTAAACACCTGACACCTGAGTTATATTCGATAACTACGTCGGCAAAGGATTGTGACAGAAGGATTCCTGTAATAGAAAACAGGCCTGCAATGATTGCTAATACTCTCTTTTTCATAAGTTAAAACTCTTTTTTTTTGGTTTTCGAATCGACAAATATATGAATATATGAATATGTTTACAAATACAATGCCAGAAAATATTATTGTAATTATATTAATGATCAATAAGTTAGACAAGCCCTTTGTGCCTGATCGACAGGAATTTCTGCTTATGCTTGAAAATTCAGAGATGAAAATGTGGAGTAGAAATATGAAATAGTTGAAAAAATATCTTCCGCAAGGAATGAAAAACTTATTGTTTTGTAGTTAATTCTCTGAATACTTCCTCCAGACTTTTCTCTTTGCGGTTGAGAGAAAGTACGGACAGGTTTTGTTCAACAGCGAATTGGAATATACTCGACCGGATATCTTTGTTTTGTGATGTTGCAAGCAAGTAAATATGACCAGGAAGCTCAAGGACTTCTTCCACTCCTTCCACTTTTTTCCAGAGATCAGGAGATACAGGGGATTCGAGTTCTATCTGGATTGTTTGTCCGGAAATATTGTTTTTACCAATATTACCGGCATCCTCATCGGCTTTAATATTTCCTTCGTCAAGAATGATTACCCTGTCGCAAATTGCCTCTACTTCCTGCATGATATGGGTCGACAACATTACAGTTTTCTTAAGCCCCACATTTGATATGAGATTGCGAATTTCAATGATCTGGTTGGGATCAAGCCCGGAAGTTGGCTCGTCAAGAATCAATACTTCAGGATCATGAATCAGTGCCTGGCTGATTCCTACACGTTGTTTATATCCTTTAGAAAGCTTTCCTATTTTCTTGTTTTTCTCCGGACCAAGCCCTACCAATTCAATGATTTCATCAACACGTTTAGCTGCTATTTTCCCTTTAATACCATAAAGACCCGCTGAATAAAGGAGGTATTCTTTTACGTACATATCATAATATAGCGGATTATTCTCGGGAAGGTAACCAATCATTTTTTTAATTTCCATGGGCTTATCCCGCGTGTTCAATCCATTGATGAACACTTCTCCGGATGTGGGGGGTAAATAACCGCTTATCATCTTCATCGTAGTGGATTTCCCGGCTCCATTAGGACCAATGAACCCAACAATTTCA
The DNA here is from genome assembly GCA_964538375.1 of uncultured Bacteroidaceae bacterium. GTDB lineage: Bacteria > Bacteroidota > Bacteroidia > Bacteroidales > JAUUZQ01. The sequence goes on from CAZIFQ010000010.1 coordinate 42,277, forward strand.
CCACTTTTAATTTCAAATGAGATGTTATTTACTGCCCATTGCCCGCCAAATCGTTTTGAAATATTTTTTACGCTTATTGACATGCTTTCAAATTGCTGGTAATAGCCGTGATAAAATGGGAATAAAATTCTGTTTATGCAGAGACAGACCGAATCTAACCATACATAAATTGTGAAACCTTAGCAAAATTAGATTTTGGATTCACACACATCACTGGTATTTTCTCCTCATTGGATATGAGGTACTGCTCATGGGCACCAAACACATAATCCATAGTTGTAATATGCTTGGTCGTGGTTATCAGAATCAGGTCAGCCTCGATGCTTTTAGTGAATGCCAGAATCTCTTTTGTGAAATTCTTGCTCTTTCTTGCTGTATGTATCTCGTATTCAATATTGTTCTGAATCAGGAAGCGAATAGCAAAATTCAGGTTTACATTCATTTTTTTAAGAAGCGATTTGTCTGTAACCGGGGCCTTATATAGATGAATTTTTGAACTCAGGTATTTCCCGAGGAATATTGCCCACTGAAGTTTTTCTTTGTTCTCGGATTTGAAATCAATGGGGAAGACAATATCTGTATAGCGATCTTTTTCAGGAGGAGGTGCCTGTACAACAATGAATGGTACGGTAGATCCTGAGATAACTTTCAGGGCCCAACTTCCAAAAAATTTCTGTGCCCCTTTCATGCCATGGGTACCCATGATAGCAAAGTTCACATTATTCTCTTCTTCTGATGCAAAGGCTGAGATTTCTTCAAATATGGTACCTTCTCTCAGGACATAACCAATCTCATGGTTCAACTCCTTCGATAAGCGTTTAGTATCTTCTTCAAGCTTCTGTTCCAATTCAGGTAATTGCTCCTTTTCCTTGGTCACATGAAACAATGCAACATGATCATCTACTATCTTCGAAATTCTGATTGCGTGCTTCAGTGCATTTAGGGATACTTCTGAAAAATCCCATGTAACCAGTATGAATTTTTTTTCTTTGGTCATCTTTCTCTATTTGATTGAGATTGTAAAATTAACGCATTCTTTTTATAATGTAAAGAATGTAAGAGAAAAACGTACTTGATCTTCATCTTATTATCTATTTGGATAGATAGTGAGGGTTCTTTTTCTCTTCCTTAAGTATAAAATAGTATTTTTGTACTTTGTGAAAAATAGAGATAAATGAGAAGATCAACAGTAAAAGAATTATTTGCAGCAGGAGAAGTGAACAGTGAAGTTTTGCTAAAAGGCTGGGTGAGGACAAAAAGGGGTAATAAGCAAGTTGCATTTATTGCTGTTAATGATGGAACATCTATTCATAGCATACAGGTTGTGGCCGATACGGAAAAGTTTCCGGAGGATCTTTTGAGAAATGTTACAACCGGGTGTTCTGTATCTGTTACAGGTAAATTGGTAGAATCAATGGGAAAAGGCCAGAAGGTGGAAATTCTGGCTGAGTCGTTGGAAGTGTTGGGTAAAGCAGACCCGGAACAATATCCGCTTCAGAAAAAAGGCCACTCCTTTGAATTTCTTCGTGAGATTGCTCATCTAAGATTCAGAACAAATACTTTTGGTGCAGTTTTCAGAATTCGGCACGCACTGGCATTTGCCATTCATAAGTATTATAACGACAAAGGATTTTATTATCTCCATACGCCGATTATTACTGCATCAGATGCTGAGGGAGCCGGTGAGATGTTTAAGGTAACAACGCTTGACCTGGACAATGTTCCTAAAGATGAACAGAAAAAAATTGATTATACCCAGGATTTTTTTGGAAGACCTACCAATCTTACAGTTTCGGGACAGCTTGAAGGTGAATTGGGAGCGCTTGCACTCTCTTCCATATATACATTTGGACCTACTTTCCGGGCAGAGAACTCCAATACACCCAGGCATGTGGCAGAATTCTGGATGATTGAGCCTGAGATGGCGTTTTATGATATTACCGATAACATGGACCTGGCAGAAGATTTCCTGAAATACCTTGTTGCTTATGTGTTGGAGAATTGCAAAGATGACCTGGAATTTTTGAATAACATGGTAGATAAGGAGCTTCTTGAGCGCTTGCAGTTTGTGATCGACAATGAATTTATACGACTTGGGTATACAGAGGGAATTGAATTGTTGAAGAAATCTGGTAAGAAGTTTGAGTTCAAAGTTGAATGGGGACTGGACCTTCAAGCAGAACATGAGCGTTACCTGGTTGAGGAGGAATTTAAAAAGCCGGTTATCCTCACAGATTACCCCAGGGATATTAAGGCGTTTTATATGAAGCAGAATGATGATGGGAAAACAGTGAGGGCAATGGATGTGTTGTTTCCAAGAATAGGAGAGATTATTGGGGGATCACAGCGCGAAGAGGATTATGACAAACTCGTTAACAGAATGAGGGAAATGGAAATTCCGGAAAAAGAATTGTGGTGGTACCTTGATACTCGAAAATTTGGTACCGTAGAGCATAGCGGATTCGGATTGGGCTTTGAGAGATTATTGATGTTTGTTACAGGTATGAGTAATATCAGAGACGTCATCCCCTTCCCGAGGACGCCAAATTATGCAGAGTTTTAACAAATAGAGGATGCTTAAACAAAGACTTCAGCAAAAACTTTTACAAAAGTTATCGCCACAGCAGATTCAGATGATCAAGCTGCTGGAGATTCCCGCCATACAGCTGGAGCAAAGGATCAAGAAGGAATTGGAAGAAAATCCTGTATTGGAAGAAGGGGCTGAGGACCAGTATACTGATGAGGATACAGATCCACTGGACAGCACAGATCAGGAGGAATTTTCGCTCGAGGACTATATGCAGGATGATGAGATTCCTACCTATAAACTCCAGTCTCAGAACTACTCAAAAGATGATAAACATGAGGAAATTCCTTTTTCACTGGGGAGCAGCTTCAAGGAGCAGTTAAGCGATCAGCTTGGACTCAGGAAACTCTCAGAAAAGCAAATACTACTGGCAGAATATATCATTGGTAATATTGACGATGACGGATATGTCAGGCGTGAATTAGAAGCGATCTCGGATGATCTTGCATTTGCATACGGAACCGAAACATCTTATGAAGAACTGCATGAAGTATTGATGGTTATACAGGACTTTGATCCTGCAGGAGTCGGAGCAAGAAGTTTGCAGGAGTGCCTGATGCTGCAATTAAAAAGAAATGATATTGAGGATCCTGTGCATGAAACGGCATATAAAATTCTGAAATTCCATTTCAATGAATTTACAAACAAGCATTTCAACAAGATCATCCAGCGTTTATCTATTACCGAAGAGGAACTTAAGGAGTCTCTGGATGTAATACTGAAATTAAATCCAAAGCCGGGAGGAGCATTTGGAGATGCTCAAAGCAAATCATTTCACCAAATCGTGCCGGACTTTATCCTGGAAGTAAACGAAGGTGAATTTCAGCTTTATCTCAATTCAAACAATGTTCCAGAATTGCGGGTAAGTAAGACCTATTCTGAAATGTTGGAATCTTATAGTGCCAACAAAAAGAACGCAACAAAAGACGCCAAGGATGCCGTGACATTTGTAAAGCAGAAATTAGATTCTGCCAAGTGGTTTATCGATGCAATTCGCCAGAGACAAAACACCTTGTTGTCAACAATGGAGTCCATCCTTGAGTATCAATCGGCCTATTTTACTGAGGGGGATGAAACTATGATGCGCCCCATGATATTAAAAGATATAGCTGATATTACAGGGCTTGATATATCTACAATTTCAAGGGTAGTTAACAGCAAATATATTCAAACTCATTTTGGAATATTTCCATTGAAATACTTCTTCTCTGAAGGGATGCAAACTGATTCGGGAGAAGAGGTATCAACACGTGAAATAAAGAAAATCCTTCAGGATTGTATCGATGGAGAAGATAAGCGTAAGCCGCTTACTGATGACCGGCTTGCAGTAATCTTACAAGAAAAAGGATATCAGATAGCTCGTCGGACCGTGGCAAAATACAGGGAACAGCTCAACTTACCGGTGGCACGATTGCGAAAAGAATTATAATTACACTTATGGAGAAACTTCTTGCAAAAATCTTCTCTGTCTTGTTTCACCCACTTTTAATGACTACAGCCGGATTGCTGATACTTTTTAATTCGGGAACCTCACTTGCAGTAGTCCAGCCAGAGGTAAAAAGAATATCCATGATTGTGGTTTTTTTGTTTACCTGTGTGTTTCCCATTGGACTCTTTGTAATGCTATACTTGACGAAGATGATCAAAGATTTTGAAATATCTGAAAAGGGAGAGAGAACCTTGCCCATTGCGCTGACCATTGTCCTTTTGCTATTTACTTTTTTTGTGATGAGAGGGATTCCTCAATTGGAACGCGGACATATTTCATTTTTATTGGCACCTTCAGTTGGGATGTTACTCGTGCTGATTATTAACAATTACATGAAAGTTAGTATACATATGCTTGGGATAGGAGGGGTCCTGGGAATGCTACTTATCGTCATCGTATTTTACAATGCGCCATTACAAACGCTGTTCGTATTGATGATACTTGCTGCGGGAATTACTGGTACAGCGAGGTTAATTCTTAAATCACATACTCCTAAAGAGCTATTGGTAGGTTTGCTGACAGGGTTTATGACTACCGCTATGATAATGATTATTTTCTTAATCTGATATTTTCAGCCCCCGGGATTTTGGAACGGGTTTGTTCCTGGATCTTTTCGGCCGTTCAGGGTCAACTTCCTTATAGACTTTCTTCTGAACTTCCTCCTGTATGTTCTCTTTTTCAACTTTCTGTTCCTTATCAAGTTGATCCTTCAACAGGTTTAGCTTCATCAGGACTTCATCATACAAATCGTCTAGTAAATGAGGATATTTTGTATACTCTTTTAACGTTAGTTCAAATGTTTCTCTTTCAACTTCGTGATCAACAAAAATCAATCCATACAAATCAATGCTATCGTTTGGATTGTATTTGCGGTAATAAGATACATCATTCGTGATTCCATCCAGAAGATGAATATCCACCATTAGCTCAACCATCTCATCCCGGGGTAGAAATTTTTTTCCCTTGATTTGTTTTTTTTCATTACAGCCGGAGGCGAGAAGTATAAATACTGATGCCAGGAGGATTGAAATACCTGGTCGAAAAGATCTATTTGATGTCATTGAACCTGTATCCTATCATTAATTCATGTGAACCCAAATTGTATTTTCTCAAGTCAGTGATACCAATATCATAGGCATATCCGAAGTAGAATTTGTCATCGTAATTATAGCCAGCCATTAGACTAATGGCTTCGTGAAAACGGTATCCGATTCCCGCCCAAACCATCTCCTGCCATTCAACTTTAGTGTTTAGTTCGAAACGGAATTCTTTTGGAGCAGTGGCCTTTATAATTACTGCCGGTTCCAGGATCCAATCTGGGTCAACCTCAAATCTATATCCCCCGGTAATAAATAGATGGCTCTTGAGTTTATTCAGGCCGGTTTTTTCATCAAATATTGTGAGTTTATTATTCAAAAGTTGAGCAACAGAGATACCTGCATAAAACTCATCTGCATACATATATACTCCAATACCCGCATCAGGCACATAAGTAGTACTTACTACTCCCTGGATAACATAATCAGAAGGATCTTGAGGGGTAAGCTGAGTACCATCAATTTTATATTGTAACACACTGAAAGAAAGCCCCATTGACAGCCTTATGTCTGGTGTAATAGCAATATTGTAAGCATATGATCCGGTAGCGCCGGTTCTACTGGTCGGGCCAGTAACATCGGTATAGATATATCCTCCAAATCCCATGTCCATTTTTGTATGGGGTCCATAAAATGCTATCGAGTTGGTAAGGGGCGGATCTACCATGCCAACCCATTGAAAGCGATGATTTGTCCGAATTTGATAGTAGTCATGAACTCCGGCCAGGGCAGGATTGATAACGAAATCATTGAACATGTATTGAGAATACTGTGGCAACTGTTGTCCTGTAAGATTCATTGATCCGGCAAGAAACAGCAACAATATGTATGTATATAGTTTTCTCATTCTTTACCGTATAATCGTTACATTACCTGTTATTGGTGTTGCGTCAGGATAAGGTATAATTATATAATAATATGTGCCAATAGGAACGTCTTTGCCTTTAGATGTACCATCCCAGCGTTTGTCATCTGAATACCCGATGGAAGAAAATACCCTGCTTCCCCAGCGCGTGTAAACTTCGACTAACATTTGTGGGAATCGACTTGCATTTTCAATCTCAAAATACTGGTTAATGTCATCTCCATTATTTGGAGAAAAAGCATTGAAAACTGTAATGTCCTCAATAACCTCAATACGCACAGAATCTGATTCAACACATCCATTTTCGTTGGTTGCATAGACGACGTAAATAATCGTACTTTGTGCTGTTGCAAGCGGATCAGCTATATCATTGGCGTCCAGACCGGATGAAGGAACCCAGTTATAAGATTCAATCGGGCCACCAATTGCTTCAAGCTGAATTGTTTGTCCTTCAAGAGCAACAGTATCCTGTGTGACTTCTATACCAACAATTGGCAGTATAGTTATAGTCATTGAATCAATATCATAACAACCATATGGGGATGACGTTTCAGTCTCAGTATATGCATAGGTAATTGTTTCAATTACCTCAACAGCAATTGGATTAGATATACCCTGGTTGCTCAGGTAGGTTACTGGTTCCCAAAGCACAACATCTCCTGCTTTTCCATCAAGTATAATAGTTTCACCCTGGCAGATTGTTGTGTCCTGTCCGGCATCAGCATTTAAAATGATCAGCGAAGAAATAAAGATATCCTCTGTAATACTGCAGCTAGTGTTATCTGTAATTATAACACTGTAATTTCCCGCAACAACATTAGTTAAATCCTCTGTGGTGCTCCCGTTGGACCAGCTATATGAATAAGCTCCAGTTCCTCCGGCTACTGTAATATCAACTGCGCCGGTCTCACTGAATGCATTGCAATTGGCTGCTGTTGGAATAGAATTTACCAGGAGCTGATCTGGCTCATCAATATAAACAGAATCCCAGTATAGCTTGCCGTCTTCATCGAAAGCTCTTAAAATGTACATGATGTCTCCGGGAAGGTCTTCAAAGCGTGCTGAAGTAACATAAATTGCACCATCATCAATGGAATATTGTACTTCTCCGACACCATCCTGGGGTTGGAATTCAATGAAACCATCATCAGCACCAAAGCATGATACATCGCTTGAATCAATGATCATGATTAAGGGTAATATATCATAGATATGGATAGTTTCTTCATGTACACAGCCAAGGGCATCTCTCACAACTACATCATAGTCTCCTGTAACAAGGTCTGTATAAGACATGGTTGAAGAGAATGTTCCTGTTAATCCGTCAATGGAATAATCATATGGAGGAGTTCCGCCAGATGGAGAGGATATGGTAATGGTACCAAGTACATCATCTACATAATCAGTTTTATCGATTGTGGCAGTAATTTCTAATGGCTCATTGATTGTAACGTCAACGGTGGATGTGCATCCTCCTGTATCTCTCGCGTAGATGGTATATTCTCCGCCTGCTATTCCGGGAAAGTCGCCGCTGGCCTGGTAAGTCATTCCGCCGTTTGAATATTCAAATGATTCCCACCCGCCGGTTGCTGTTGCGGAAATGATCCCGTTCGTTCCTCCATAACATGGAGACACGTGTGTAAGCAATGCGTTAAGGGAAATAGGTATCGGATTAACAAATGTATAATCATTTACATGCAATGCGCAGCCATTGTTGTCTTTCACATATACTTCGTAGGTGTCAGGTATTAAGCCAGTAAATGAAGCAGAGCTTCCAAAAGTAACTCCATTGTCAATAGAGTATTCGTAAGGAGGTGTTCCCCCGGAAATATATATATATATTTCGGCATCATTTGATCCGTTACATGAAATGAAATCAGTTCTTACGGAGTCAACAACTATGACTGTGGGTTCTTTTACAGTAATGATGTTGCTTGTAACAGGGCCACATAGAGCTGCATCAACAACATCCACAGTATAGTCACCTGCCGGTAGACCACTGAAGGTTCCATTATTCTGTGGCGGCAATAAAGCTGGATTCAGAGTAAAGATATATGGCGTTGTTCCTCCCGTAACGTTTGTCAAGACTGAACCGGTTGATGCACCGTTGCAAGCAACTGCAATAGTGTCCTCCAAAATAAATGTTATCGGGTCAGGTTCAGTTATTGTTAACAGCGTATCTGTTTTACATCCATTAATATCTTTCGCTGTAGCCGCAGTGTCGCCTGCAACCAAACCTGTAAATAATCCTAAAACCTGGAAGCTCAGGTCATTCAATGAATACTGTGGTACCCCGGTTCCTCCTGTAGCATGTAAGTCTAATTCCCCATTGTTTCCTCCGCTACATCCTGTAACGTTGGTGATGTCTGCCTGGTCAAAAACCAACTTGTCAGGTCTCAAAACCTCCATTAAGGTATCTTTTGTACACAAACTATCATCAATGATCTGAACATCATAAGATCCTCCTATAAGATTCAGAAATTCGCCGTTGATTTGAGTTGCTCCTCCATTTATTGAGTATAACAGCGTTCCTGTCCCTCCACTGGCAATTAAGGCGATACGTCCCTCGGGAGTGTCCCAACATTCAGTAACATTATCTACTTCATGAAAAGGTATAGATATGGGGAAAGGTTCATCAACCTCAAGAGCGCCATTGATGGTTCTTTCGCACCCGACATTGTCTTTTATCCTGAAGTCATAAAAACCTCCAGGAAGATTTGGAAAGGAACTTTCCGTTTGCCAGTTGACGCCTCCATTGATAGTGAATTGATAGGGAGGTACACCTCCACTATATGTATTCACAGCAATTTCTGCATCAGCATCTCCATTGCAGGTATTAGACCCAAAAACACCATAGTCGGTATAACTAATCTGCCCTGGCTGATTCACTGCAATTGCATCACTTGTTTCACAGCCATTGAAATCTTTGGTATAAATAGTGTATGTTCCTGCTGGTAGTCCTGTAAATAAGTTACTTCCCTGGTAGGGGAATCCAAGCTTTCGGTATTCATATGGTGCAACACCACCGCTTGGTGTAACTTCTATTTCTCCTGTTAATTCACTATAGCAAGTAACATCTGTTGGAGTAAGTATTGATGAGAGTTCAGCGGGCTGTGTAAGTATTACAGCATCAGGATAAGTAACCATACAAATACTGTTATCAGTAACTTCAAGGGTGTATTTATTTGCTGAAAGAAGGATTGGATCCTCATCCGTTGAAACGACTGTCCCAAGGCTGTCTTTCCAAACAACGCTGTAAGGTGCTGATCCTCCGGAAATTGATATGTCAATATCACCATTATTATCACCAAAGCACAAGAGGTTGGTTTGTCCGTCAAATGATACGGTAATAGCTGTCGGTTCACTAATGGTTGCTACGTTCGTAAATACATTTGAACAGGTATGGGAATCTGTTACAGTAAGGTCGTATTGTCCAGCTTCCAGACCGGTAACATCTGCAGTGGTTTCGTTAAATCCATTTGGTCCGGACCAAAGAAAAGTGTATCCTGGTGTTCCTCCGGCGGGAATAACTGAGATTGTTCCGTCATCATTCCCATTACATGTAATATTATCAGATGTTGCACCGAAGGTAATCTCTGTAGGTTCACTTATGGTGACCTCATTGGGATAGTCAGTACTACATAATTTGGAATCCTCGAGCAGCAAAGAATAGTCACCAGGTTCGAGTCCGCTTATATCTTTTGTAAATTGGGGGAAGGCTCCCGGACCATTCCATGTGAAATTATATGGTGCAGTTCCTCCGCTAAGGGTTATGTCAATTGCTCCGTCGTCTGATTCAAAACAATTTGCATCTAAAGGGCTAAATATTGCTACCAGCGGATCCGGTTCAGAAACTTTTTCTGCCGGGAAATCCTGGGTACAAAAAAGAGCGTCTGTTACTGTTAATGTATAATCCGCTGCTGCTAGTCCTGCAATATCTTCAGTGTTATTCGTATAGGGAAGTGGACTGTCCCAACTATAAGTATATGGTCCAACACCTCCATTTATTGTAGCATCAATTGCGCCATTTCCAGATGCATTACACTGGAGGTTAGTGACATCGAATGTGGCAGTGATTTCTGTGTTTTCGTTTACTACAAGGCCTCCGAATACTTCAAAGCATGAATGTGAATCAGTAATCGTTACTTCGTATGTTCCGGCAATTAGGCCGGTTTGATCTTCACTGTTTGGTGAGGAGATACCGGGGCCTATCCAGACAAAACTATAGGGAGAGGTTCCTCCGGCCGGTGAAATATCAATTGCACCTGTTGCACCGGTATGACAATTGACAGGCGTGATAATTTCTGTCTTGGTAATTACAGCAGGTTCACCAATCACTGCGAAGTTATTAATTATTAGTTCACATGCCTGGTTATCAGTGAGTTTAATCTTATAAGTATCAGCAAACAAGTTAGTCGGATTAGTTCCCGTACTGGTGTGAGCGGGATTTATCCCTGTCCACTCAATTGTATATCCCGGAGTGCCTCCACTAACTGTTGCCTCCGCAGTTCCATTATTATCACCATTACATATGGCATTTTTTGAGCTTAGCAGGGATGCTGCGACTGCCGTTGGTTCCCCAAGATTTATCGTATCCGAAAAGATTTTAGGACATCCTTTGTTATCTATAACCTGAAGTGTATATAAGCCGGCAGAAAGTATACCAGTTGGATCTTCATCACCTGAGTTAACCGGTCCTGTCCAATTGGTGCTTGCATATGGTTGAGTACCACCGCTGATTGATACTTCAATGGAACCATCGGAGAACCCATAACATGTAGGTTCAACAACTTTATCAATACTTAGGGCAATCAGCTTAGGCTCAAAGATTTCAGCCGCCGGGTTGTATATTTTTGTACATCCGTCATCGTCAATTATCGTTACCTTGTATTCATCAGCGATCAGGTCATCAGGATTTCGTTTTGTACTTGTATGCCCTGTAGTAAGCCCTTCCCATAAGAAAGTAACAGGATTTTTTCCGCCGGTGAGAGAGATATTTATCTTGCCTGTACTTCCTCCATAGCATAAGACGCTATCGGAAGAGACTACAGTCATGATTATCTCCGCGGCTTCTCCAACTGTATAATCACCGCCTAAAACAGTACATTCATTTGCATCGGTAACGGTCACTTTGTAAGCCCCTGCTATTAATCCAGTTTGGTCTTCAACGGTTGGGAATACAATACCGGGCCCCTCCCAGAAATAAGTATAGGTAACTCCACCAAATGGTGTTCCTCCTGCAGCAGTAATATCAATGGAACCGCTTGCATCACCATAGCAAAGGGCATCAGTAATTAAATCATCAGTTACTGTTAACAGGGGCGGTATGTCAATAAACAAATTTGTGGTGTCATCAGTACTTAAACAGGAACCGGTATTGTCTGTAACCGTAACAGTATATGTACCTGTACCCAGATCGATAAATAGCCCATCAAGATTATTCTTTGAGTCGGCTCCGGTTAAGGTATAAAGCAGATTGCCTGCTTCACCAGTAGCTTTCACATCAATGATTCCGTCATTGACCCCGGCACAATTGATGTCAGAAATAGTTGTTGATATTATTTGAATAGGATCAGGACCTCCAATAGTAACCGGATTCAGAAATAGAGGAGATGTTTCAGTATGACCTATGTCGTCAATAATAATGTATCCAACCCCTTTAGGATGATCTTTGAATTGGACTATTCTGCTCGCAGTAAAAGCTGCGTCAACCACCACGCCCTCTAGAAAAAAGGTGTAACTCAGATTCCCAATCCCTCCGCTTACTTCAATATCAACAATTCCGTCTGAAAGACCACCACAACTAACATTGGTAATGGAAGAATCAACAAGTGTGATCGTCTGCGCCTGCATGGTGATTGTAGTCACCAACAGCAGAAATATATTTATGAATACCTTTTTCCCCATACTATACCTTTAAGGTCTGCCGAATTGTATCGCACACTAAACTGAGAGCTTATACGTATTACGTTCGCATAAAGTTTCGTGTATTTTGTCAAAGTTTTACCTTAACTCATAAATTTAGAATATTTTTAAATAGGCCTGTTATTATTTATCAACAAGTTCATGTAGCGTAAAGAGTTAATAAATAGCCAATTAACTCATGTTTCCGCTTTCCATCTGTTTTAAATATCTTTTACTGATTACTCTCACAGGGTACATGGCTGCAAGGAAACCTATAAATAACACGGTCAGCCACACCAGCAATACATCTCCAATTTGTAAATCAACCGGATAAGCATCAATAATAAATGTTCCGCTTCCGCTTAGTTTTATAAGTTCAAATTTATCCTGTATCCAACTGATTCCTGCGCCAAAAAATAGTCCGATAAAAGATCCGGTTATGGAAATAAGCCATCCTTCCATAAGGAAAATTCTACTGATCAGTTTTTCAGTAGCACCCATATTCCTCAAACTTCTGATATCGTTCCTCTTGTCAATGATCAGCATGCTCAACGATCCAATGATGTTGAATGAGGCAATGATTAGTATAAAAGTGAGAATCAAGAAGATAGCCCACTTTTCTGATTTCATTACTTTGTAGAACAGTTCATTTTGCTCTGCCCTGTTTTTTACATTATAGTCGGGACCCAGGATTTCAATTATTTGGTTCTGAGTTTTTTCCGGATCAAAAGCATGATCCAGTTTCAATTCTACGGAAGTAATCTCTTCAGTATATTCCAGGAGGTCCCGCATGAATTCAATGGGAACGATTACATACCTGGAATCGTAATCCTGTTCAATACTAAATATTCCTGAGGGAAAGATATGTTTTCTTCTAAAGGCATCATCCGGATTGGCAACATTGATTTGTCCTAAACGCTTTGGCATATATACGAAAAGAGGATTTATAAAATTCAGACCAATCTGCAGATTATAGGCCACTCCCTGGCCGACCACAGCATATGATCGGTTCTTATCTTTAAGTTTCATATTGCCATCGTATACCATAGAGTCGATTCCGGTTACCTGGATAAATGACTCTTCCACGCCTTTGATAGTTGCAATATGCTGTCTCTCTCCATACTTAAGTAAGGCGTTTTCTTCAAGGATTTCAGCATAAACAGCTACGCCGGGAAGGTCTTTTAAGGATTCGAACTTTTCATCCGGAATAAAGGTTTTTCCTTCTACAAGACTTATTTTAATATCGGGATCAAAGGAGTTGAAAAGAGACTTTACTACCTCGTCAAAGCCATTGAAGACAGAAAGGACTACAACAAGTGCCATTGTACCAACAGCTACCCCAAGCATTGAGATGGCCGAGATAATATTTATGGCATTCTGAGCTTTTCTCGCGAACAGGTATCGACGTGCTATGTAGAGCGATACTCTCATTTGATGCATTTAACAATCAAACCGGTGCCTGTTTTGTGGGTTTGATAAACGTCTATTATATTTAATACAAAACTAAAAGGAAAGGTAACCAGGTAGTAGAATGGGAGGATCACAAGAAAGACTTTGCTTGCGTTGACCATCTTGATAGGAATTTTCATAGAAAGGCGCCATGAAATTTTACCGGGAGATCCATAGGAATATTTCGATTCTATTTGCTTGAATCCTGCACTCTTGAGTTTTTCTTCGATATCAGAAATGGCATACCCATCGCGAACATGCTCTTCAATAAAGGAATCCTCATGGTCGTGGTGAACATCGCTACCCCCCTGGTCTGAAGGAGTTGAAATAAGCAGGACCCCTCCGGGTCTCATACTTTTATAGAGATTCTTAAATACAGCAACATCATCTTCAATATGCTCCATTACGTCGACAGAAAGAACAAAATCATAGGCCCCAGGATTTGAAAACTGTGCCAGATCTGCGTATTGAAACTGAACGCGGTCGCCACGCTTGATCTTTTTAAAGAAAGTATTGCAATCATCGATCTGTTCCTGTTTGATATCCAACCCTGTGATTTTTGCAGTTGGGAACTGTAGCGACATCGTGTAATCGTACTGTCCGAATCCAGATCCGGCATCTAGTATTTCAGGATTGGCGGGAAGAGATGACTTCATCTTCCGTATTGTACTTCTGATGTGCCATGAGCGCAACAATAACAGGTTCAATAAATGATAGAAGACCTTACGTAAAAATGGTGTTTTATTAAAAAACGCCCCCAAACTCCTCTTAACCGGATCGTACTTCATTCTTTACTCTTTTAACAGATTATCTATTCTATCTATGTAATCCAATGAATCATCAAGATAATATACAAATTCAGGTATGGCGCGAACCTGATTTTTGATCTTCTGACCAATCTCATGTCTTATTTTAACCGCATGCTTTTTAAGTGTCTCTATTGGTTCATCATCATTTTTTAATGGAAAGATACTCAGGTATACTTTGGCCACACCCAGATCGGGACTTACCCTTACTACGGTTACCGTGATCATCTTCCCCGGAAGTAATTTCCGGCTGTTTTTCTGGAGATATTCTCCCATCTCTTTTTGTAGCAGCCTGGCTACTTTTTGCTGACGTGTTGATTCCATAATCTTATAATTCCCCGATAAAATACAAATAATTGTCTCTCAATCTCCCTGGTTTTATCAACAGACCCTGTTTATCAGGGGTTTAAGAAAGCAGACAAAAGTACAATATTTAAATAACATTTTATAGTTTTGTAGTTATTACAATAAAGGACTAATACAGACATGGAAACGGTATTAAGCGGTATACGATCAACGGGAAATCTGCATTTGGGGAACTACTTCGGTGCAGTACAGAATTTTGTGAAAATGCAACATAAGTACAAATGTTTTTTTTTCATAGCTGATATTCATTCGCTTACTACCCATCCCAAGCCCGATAACCTGCATGATAATATTAGAAAAGTTCTTTCTGAATATATTGCCTGCGGGATTGATCCGGAGCTTGCTACCATATATATTCAAAGTGATATTCCTGAAATTTCTGAGCTCTACCTTTTGCTCAACATGAATGCATATGTTGGAGAGCTGGAGCGTACTACTACATTTAAAGAAAAAATCAGGAAACAGCCAGAAAACGTAAATGCCGGATTGCTCACATATCCTGTTTTGATGGCGACTGATATTATCATTCACAATGCAGATAAAGTGCCGGTAGGAAAAGACCAGGAACAAAACCTTGAAATGGCTCGCAAGTTTGCCAAACGTTTTAATCATATGTATGGTGTGGAGTATTTTAAATTGCCTGAACCATTCAATTTTGGAAGTGATTTAGTAAAAGTGCCGGGATTAGACGGAACGGGTAAGATGGGTAAATCAGACGGAAATGGTGTTTTCCTGATTGATGAACCGGGCATCATCAGAAAAAAGGTGATGAGAGCAGTGACCGATTCAGGACCAACATCTGAAAATTCACCCATGCCGGAACCTATCCAAAACTTATTCTACCTGATGGACCTCATGTCTGAAAAGGAGACTATTGAACATTATAAAAACGCTTACAATGATTGTTCAATACGTTATGGTGATTTGAAAAAACAGTTGGCTGAAGACATAATTAAGTTTACAACTCCCATCAGAGAAAAGATTCTTGATGTATACAATGATAGTGATTACCTGGGTAAAGTTGTGAAGAGAGGTGCTGAGCAAGCAAGAGAAAGCGCTTCTAAAACACTGAGGGATGTAAGAGAGATACTCGGCTACAAACCCTTTTAAAAATAAAGAGTCCGCCTCTGAGAGACGGACCGTGCCCCGAAATTTGTCAGGTATATGCTTGGATGAACTGTCAACTAAAAAGATGCAAATTCTGTGCCAAAGTCTCGGGTTTGGGGGTCTTTTTTGTGTTTCTTAGCATGATTTCCCCCAATTCCAGTCTTTCCCCCATAGAAGGGAAAGGGTTGAGCATATGCTTATACCCCCCAGTTCACCTCTTCAATGCCTTTCTCTCTTAAATACTCATTTGTTTTTGAGAAGTGCTTGCATCCGAAAAAACCATTGTATGCCGAAAAAGGTGAAGGATGAGCTGCTTCAAGTACAAGGTGTTTTGTTTCGTCGATGAGTGGTTTTTTCTGCTGGGCAAATCTTCCCCATAGAATAAATACCACATTTTCCTTCTTTTGAGAAACAGTCTGAATGACTTTATTGGTGAACGTTTCCCATCCCTGCTTCTGATGTGATCCAGCTTGTGAAGCACGCACTGTGAGGGTTGCATTAAGCAGCAACACACCATTGCTGGCCCAGGATTCCAGGTTACCATGCGCGGGAACAGGCAGATTAAGGTCTGCATGAATTTCCTTGAATATATTGACCAGGGAGGGAGGCGGTTTAATTCCCAATGGAACCGAAAAGCATAAGCCATGGGCTTGTCCTGTACCATGATATGGATCTTGGCCCAGGATTACCACTTTCAGCTTGGACAGTGGTGTTTTATTGAATGCATTGAAGATAAGCGGACCCGGAGGATAGATAGTGTGCTGAATTCTTTCGGTAACAAGAAAGGCTTTTAGCTTTTGGAAATAGTCTGCCTGGAAGTCTTGCCACAAAGCATTTTTCCAGCTTTCATGTATCGTTGGATTAATACTGCTCATCAGACCATGAAATTATCAATTATCTAACAGAAACCAATAACAAAATCAAAATACAGTTCTGATGGAAAAAATGAAATTCCGGCCCGGTGCGCTGACTCCGGATGCATAAGGTTTATAGAATTGATCGAAGATATTTTCAATGGCAAGTTGCAGTATAATAGAATTGTTGACCTTATAAGAAGTATTTACATTAAAGGTCCACCAGCTCGGGTACCCAAACACGCCTGCTTCCGATTGGTTGTCTTCACCATAGGGAGAGAATTCATCACTAAATTTCCATCCATTGTAATACACATAACTCTCAAAACGGAAGTCTTTATAGTCGTAACTGATGCTTACTCTTCCAAATACTGGCGGGATATGGCCCAGAGGAACATCGTCGCTCAGGTTCCATCCTTTGGCATAATTGAGAGATCCTTTCAGAATGATGTTGCGGTTAAAATCTGAAAGGACATTGATGGTAGCTCCATAGATATACGCCTGAGATGCATTATAGTTTGTCGCGATCTTATACAAATCGCCATCATACATCATGGAATCCTGTCCGTTTAATGTAAAATCGGTACGTACAATTGCATTGGTAATCAAGGTATAATATCCAACAACATCGAGTCGAATGAATCCCTCCAGAATTCGGCTAATCCCAAGCTCAGCATTGTAGGTGTATTCTGGTTTAATATCATTGTTTGGGACCAGTATATAATCATCTTTTGCTCTTACTTTTCCATAGTCGTCGACATTAGGATTCCTGTAACCGGTGGAGAGGATAGCATTGATTTGCCATTGTTGTGTTGGATGGTAAACAATACTTGTACTTCCTGTGACAGACCCATTTGTAATATCGGTTCTGTCGAATGGAAGGGCCGGATTGGTATATACCGAATGGAGGGAAGAGAAATTAAATCTCAAACCGCCATTAAACACGAGATTATTGTCAAATATTCTTTTATAATTACCATACAAAGAAGAAGAAAGGGTATTGCTTCCACCGGAAGGATACCTGGTCTGAGCCGGCATTACCTCATCGATTGATATATTCTGGTAATAGGCCCCTGAACCCACAAGGTTATATAGCAGATCGTATCCATAGTTAAGTTTCCTGTTTACATTCCACACTTTCAACAGGTCTATGTTTGTACTGAGCACATTAACAGTTTCCAGTTGGAAGAGCCGGTTGTCGTCTCCAAACTTTCGCGTGATTCTGTCTTCATCGATGCGTTGATATGCAAATGTTGTTGTAGAATGGGTAAAAAATTTATTGTCATTCCGGTTCTGGTTTTTCACTGATGCCAGCAAGCGGTTTTGAGGTCCGTAATAATACTCCGCATATTTTAGCACTCCGTTTTTATAATCGTTCAGTTTGTCCAGTCGATGAATATCTGATGAAGTGGAATATTGTAAATTCAGGGTCCAGTCAATATAGGGAGAAACAATATATTTGAATTTCTGTACCAGGTCCACCTGGCTAAAACCTGTATACTTTTGAATATTTTCATCGGGGTTGACAAGCATAGAATCTTTTTCGACAAACCTTTCTGCGTAGTTCAATGTCTTGCCCCAATCGCTGTAGAACAGGTTCCGATTTGAGCCCATCCTAATCTCTCCAAAATCCTTGTAAGTTATACTGCTTAACGAACCAAATTTCTTTCCCGCAATATTCATGCTGATATGCCCAACTTTCCCTTTGTTTGCTGTGGAATATTGTGCATATGCATTTCCTCCTACTTCAGTTTTGTAGTCTTCAGCAAATTCAGGGTCCTTTGTGTAATAATGTATTACTCCGCCCAGGGCATCACTTCCATAAATAAGCGAACTTGGACCGAAAATTACTTCTGTCCTCTCCAATATTGCATTATCAATGGTTATGGAGTTTTGTAAATGTCCGCTTCGATAGATGGCATTATTAAGCCGCACACCATCAACAACCAACAAAATTTTATTTGCCTCAAATCCTCTTAATATAGGACTCCCACCCCCTGCCTGGCTCTTTTGTATAAGAATGTTTCCTGTTGATTGCAGAAGGTCTGCAGATGTTTGTGCCGGGCTTTGGGATATGGCCCTCTCCTCCATCACGCTCACCGTATAAGGCAATACCTGCTTACTTTCCCGTGATTTTGATGCTGAGATGACGAATTCATCCATCAGGATGTTTCTCTTGCTAAGAAAAATAATTTTTTTGTGGAGGACTTCTGAATAGGTGTATAAAACAATATTGTATGATGGGTGGCGAAAAGTAATGGTGTCATCCATAGAAAAAGGAAGTGTACCCGTAAACCCGAGACTGTCTGTTATTGCCGCTTTTTCCCTTGAAGTATTGAAGAGGGTTACATTTTCAATGGCTTTTCCTGTATTTTCAGATAATACCCTAATGCGCTGTCCATAGGACTGGGAGGCCATTGCCAACAAAATAAAAAAAAGAAGATGTTTCATTTATAAGATATCATATAGCGGCAAATAATGCCACAAAAATTGTACCAAGGAGCATGAAGTTATTGTTCCCGGAAAAAATATGGTGTAAGTTACATTTTTAAAGGGAATTGGCGGTTCATTGGTTCATCGGGTTCGACCGTAGAGACGCGATTTATCGCGTCTCACCATTAAATAGAATGATGGAATAGCTAGTAGAATAGTGGAATGATAGATTACTGCATTAAATGAAAAGAAGGAATAATGGAATAGCAAAAATATGGCTTAAAAACTTCAATGAAAAACAATTATACCTTTATGACTGTTATCTTATCTTAGCATATGAATTCAATATAATTGCCGATGAAAATAATAGGATTTGCAGCAAGTAACAGCACTCAGTCGATCAACAAAAAATTGGTTGAATATGTCATTTCCTGTTTTAGAGACAAAGAAACAGAGGTTTTGGATATCAATGATTTTGAGATGCCAATATATAGTTCAGACAGGGAAGAGGGTTCAGGAATACCCCAACTCGCCCGTGACTTTGCCGGGAAGGTTATGGAATCAGATCTGATTGTTATTTCCTTTGCTGAACACAACGGAGCATATTCGGCAGCATTTAAGAATATTTTTGACTGGATTTCAAGGATTAGAGACATGGATGTATGGAAGGATAAGAAGTTGTTTTTGATGGCCACATCTCCCGGGGGCAGGGGTGGACAATCAGTTTTAAAGTTAGCTGATGAACGTTTGCCGAAGCATGGAGCGATAGTACTTGATACGTTTAGTTTACCAAACTTTTTTGAATCCTTTAGCGAAGGGGAAGGGATCATAATAGAGGAGTTACGGGCAGAGCTAGATGAGAAGATTAAGAATTTGGTAGAGAAAAAATAACTGATCATAGATTTTGCTTTGATTTGAAGGCTTAGTTGTGTAATTTCGTCCACACATTTAAAAGAATACCCAGAAAGAGTATTCAATACTAATGGATCGAATTACAACAATAGTGAATGAATTTACTCCGATATCATTACCGGAGATGGATTCCGTGAAGTTGATGAACAGGATTGACACAAAATATGTCTTGTCTGCCAATCGTTTGCCTGGTCTACTTGTTGAAGCAAAAGATAAGTATCGTATTCTTGAGATAGACAAGCAAAGGGAACTGCTTTATCGAACAACCTATTTTGATACAGACGATTATAAGATGTACAATGCCCATCAAAATGGGAAGCTGAACAGGTTTAAAATCAGAACCAGGGAATACGTTGTGTCACAAATTCATTTTCTCGAAGTAAAGTTTAAGAATAATAAGGGAAGAACACTGAAAGACAGGGTGAAACGTGTTGAAGGATCAATGTCTTTTAAGGAGAAAGAATCTTTATTTCTTGAGGATGCGGCTCCTTTTTCTATTAATGACCTTAGTCCAAAACTTTGGAATAAATTTACCCGGCTGACATTGGTTCATAAAACAGCCCAGGAAAGAATCACAATTGACTTTAATCTCTCGTTTAAAAATGATAAAGACAAGGAGATAGAACTTCCTAAGTTATCCGTTATTGAGGTGAAGCAGGATAAATACACAGCAAATTCCGACTTTCTTCAGATCTTGAAGAAGAACCACATATATGAAATGCGATTTAGCAAGTACTGTGTTGGGTCGGCACTTCTTAATCCTGATTTAAAGTATAATCGCTTTAAGCAGAAATTAATGACTATTGACAAATTAAATTAACAAGTAATGATTGATTTTATACAAGAAGGTATAGATGCCATAAGCCCGGTTTTACTCCAGGCCGATGATGCAAATGCTGTTAGGTTTTTAGGAATAAAACTCATAAACACTGCTGATTTCATTGAACTCCTGATCAGGTTTGTCTTTAATATGACCATTAGTGTAATAATTGTAAGGTATCTATACTACGCTGCGGCAAAAAGAAAAGATTACCTGTTTACTTATATTCTTATTAGTGCAACGGTTTTCCTTCTTTGTTATTTACTTGAAAGTGTAAAACTTGAGTTAGGATTTGCTCTTGGACTCTTCGCTATATTTGGGATAATTCGCTACAGAACCTCCCAGATAGCTATTAAGGAGATGACCTATTTGTTTATTGTCATTGGACTATCTGTAATCAACGCCCTCGCCAATAAAAAGGTGAGTTATGCTGAGCTTGTATTCACAAACCTGGCCATTGTTGCTATTGTTTGGGGCCTTGAGCGTATCTGGTTGATTAAGCACGAATCAAGCAAAAGGATTACTTATGAAAAAATTGATCTGATTAAGCCCGAAAGGTATAATGAGCTGGTTGCTGATGTTGAGAAGAGAACAGGTCTAAAGGTTAACCGTGTTGAAATTGGATCGATCAATTTTTTAAGAGACACGGCGAATGTAAAGGTATATTATTTTGCAAGTGAAAATCGTGTTAACCAGGCAGATGAAGATACTCTGGATACAAGGAATAACGAGGGCCGAAACTAAAAATCCTCTGGATCAAGGGCACATTCTTCCATTGTTGGTAAGTTATCCCGGATAAAAACTCATTTTTCCTAATTTTGAATAAAAGTCAAAATATGGTAAAAAGGATTCTTGTCGGCGGAATATTTGCGCTTGTTGTCATTGGTTTATTATTAATTTATTTTTTTTCCCGGACCAATACTTTTGAATCAGCTGAGGCATCCCAGGCAGTATCTGAAGATGCAATCCTATTTGCAGAAAATATTGATTATGCATATTTTTCCGGGGAGTTTATCTCTGAAAACCAGGTATGGAAAGAGTTAAGAACATCCGGGACGTCTTTTTCAGCATATGATTCTGTGTTTAAATTTTTCTCCTCTTTACTGGATTCCCAACCTCTTCTGAAAGATGCCATTGAAAAAGGTCCTTTAAGTATTTCCTTGCACTTGATGGGAAAGAGTAAGCTGGCAGTAGTAATTTATTTTCAACCGGGCGAGAACATAACTATTAATGATCTTGAAACAGAGATCACGGCTTTATTTGGTGAAAATGCCATTGTGAACGAAAGGAAGTATGAGGCAGTGAATTTGAAAGATGTCTCACTTGCAAAAGGAGGCATTATACCGTCTCTCACTTATGGGAATAAGAATAGACTCTTTATATTGAGCACATCTTCCATTCTTGTTGAGGATGCAATTCGAAATCTGAACTCCAAAGGAGGAATATATTATCAGAAAGGATTCCAAAAAGTTGCTAATACAGCCGGGAAATATGTGAATGCCAATATTTATATAAACTATGCTATGCTGGAGCAAATATTTTATCCGGCTATAGAAAACAATAACAGGCATATTCTTAATCAATTTTCGAATCTGGCTGATTGGGGAGAGCTTGATGCTGATTTGAATAATGATGCCCTTGTATTTAATGGGATGACATGCTCAGAAGATTCCCTGGCACAGTATCTGAATTTGTTTAACGGACAGTCATCTGTTAAATTGGAATCCGTATCGATGATACCTTCAAATACCACAAGGTATCTGTGGGCAGGGATCAGTGATGCAAATCTTTTCAAAAAGAAAGTAGAAGAACACTACACAAAGCTCGGGCGTATCCAGGAGTTTAGATCTGCAGACAATAAGCTGAAAACTCTTTTTGGGGTGAGTCCTTATTCAGATTTATTGGAGATTATGAAGGATGAGGTTTTTTGGTTAAAAATGGACGCACAAAGCTCAGTTGAAGAATATGAAGTGGTTGGAATTGAAGTCAATAGCAGGAGCGAAGCCATAAGTCGCTTAAAGTCGTGGACATTGAATTATGCAGCCGAAAAAGGCATTGATCATTCTTTGCTTGTCAGCCAATATCAGCTTGACGATCAAACCAGTTATGAGATTTATCATTTACCTGTGCAGATGTATGAGGGATTTTTCCAGGAGCATTTTTTGAAATCATACTTTGCTATCTATGACAGATTTATTTTTTTCAGTGACTCTAAAGAGGCCATATCAAGAACGATTTACCAGAATGTATTACATAAAACCCTTAACAATGAAGCATCTTACGCTAAGGTAAATAACTTTTTATCCAGCAAGGGGAATTTAACGCTCTATATTCGTCCTGATAGATTCCTGGAGAGCATATCTGGTTATCTTGAAAAGAAAACAAAGCTCCTGGTAAGGACGCTCGAACCCGCATTGAAAAAAGTTCCTGGAGTAGTTTTTCAATTTGTAAGTGAAGGGGATGTGTTTTATACAAATTTCACCTTGAAATTTACTTCCCAGGTAAAAGAGAAGTCACTTACCGAATGGGAAAGTCTTCTTGATTCAATGGCTATTATCAAGCCAGCGTTGGTTACAAACCATAATACTTCCGCAAAGGAGATTCTTGTTCAGGATGCCACCAATTCATTGTACCTGATTAACAGCACAGGAAGGGTTCTCTGGAAGAATAAGTTAGATGACAGGATCAAAAGTGAGATCTTTCAGATTGATTTTTATCAAAATGGGAAGCTTCAGTATCTTTTTAATACAGCATCGGGTATACACCTGATTGACAGAAACGGAAATTACGTGGAGCGATATCCAGTTAAATTCCGTGCAGATGCAACCAACGGGCTTGCTTTATTCGACTATGATAATAGAAAAGAGTACAGGATTTTTGTGGCATGTTCAGACAGGAAAGTGTATGTCTATGATATTGAAGGGAATATAATCCCGGGATGGAAATTCCCCCAATCGGAAGGAGTAGTTGAGAAGACTATCCAACACTTTAGATTGAAGGAGAAGGATTATATTGTATTTTCTGATCCGATCAGAACATATATGCTGGATCGTCGCGGAAGAGAAAGAGTGAAGCAAAAGGAACTGGTTGCGGTTTCTAAGAATAATCAATTCTACCTTGATATGAATTTGTCACCCCAGGCTGCTTACAACTGATATCGGAGGAAATGTCATTGAAATTGATTTTGAGGGAAATATGAAGAAAATTCTTACAAATAGTGCAAGCGGGGATCATTTTTTTCGTATAAAGGATATTGATCAGGATGGTGCTGTTGAGTTTATTTTTGCAGATGGAAATGAATTGAAAGTGATTGATTCTGAAGGCGAAAGATTTTTTTCTTACAAAATAAAGAGCGATATTGAGATGTTACCGGATATATATCAGTTTTCAGTTTCAGATGTAAAAATTGGTATAACAGATTCTGAAAATAACAGAATCTATCTTATAAATTCCGATGGTTCTGTATATGAGGGCTTTCCTCTTGAAGGAAATACGCGCTACAGTATCGGATATTTTACGGGCTCCGACAGCAGGTTTAACCTGATAGTGGGAAGTGCCAATGGATTTATATATAATTATTCAATTGAATAGCCATGAAACGCACACGAATATTACCAATACTTCTAGTTGCAGCTATGATTTTTGCATCATGGTCATGCAGTAGATTTGAAGCATTTAAACTGGATAACCTTGACACAGAGATGGAGTTTAAACCTAGTGTTGCGGCTCCATTGGCTTACGGCAGTTTTAATTTGCAGGATGTGCTGGAAGCCGTTGATTCCACTGGCTTGGTATCGCAAACAGAAGACAGCTTGCTCTATATTTATTATACCGACACCGCTTACTCCGTAAAAGCCAGTGAAATAGTTGACCTCCCGGATAAAGTAACCAGTCAGGACTACATTGAAGCAGATATTACAATACCTGATTGGAACGCACTTCCGGATGGAGATTCTTTGATATTTACCAAAACTAAAATACTGGATTTTGAGATCGAAGCAGATGACCAAATTGATAGCGTCAGACTCAGTGGGGGCAGTCTCACCATGGATGTAACGAGTGGCTTTCGTCATTCTGGATCGTTAACGATTTCAAGCAGTCACATTTATGATGATAATGGCGATTCGCTTAATCTTAAGTTTACTATCAGTGAACCTGATGGTATGTATGACTCCCTCTCTACTTATCCTATGGAGGGATATACGCTTTACGTTCAGGAAGACGCAGGGACTGCCTTTCTAAGAATAAATTATAATCTGACTTTAATAAAGGAAGCAGGTAATGGGGTTACTCTTGGTGACAGAGCAGATATTGAGACCTCTTTCGATGATATGGAATTTAGTCATATTTATGGTTTTGTGTCCGATCGGGAAGTACTTAATGTGAATCAGACGCTCTCTCTTGGCTTTTTTGATATTGCCTCAGCACTTAAGGATATTACTTTAAAGGCGCCTGAATTTAATCTTCATGTGGATAACTCTTATGGAATTCCTATGGAGATAGATCTTTCAAATATAACAGCCAGGTCTACCAGCGAGGGGACCACCTTGCCTTTGATATTTGATCATGATTCCCTGAAAACTTTTAACGTGGATGCCCCTTCCATTGAACAATTGGGACAAACGGTTAATTCTATACATTATATAAACGGTGACAACAGTAACCTGGAGGAAATCCTGGCATCATCTCCCAATAAACTGGATTTTGATATCATTGCAAACACAGGAACGACACCTGGCGTCCAGAATTTCATCTTGGACACCAGTAAAATGGATATTATCATAGAAGTGGTATTACCGATGTGGTTGCAAACAGGAGGATATACAATGCAAGACACCATTGATATGGATATCGGATCCATTGTTGGAGACCTGAATTTTGTTGATAGTGCGTGGATTACAATGAAATATGTCAATGAATTACCGCTGGAAGTAAGGTTGCAGGGATATTTCCTCAATTCAGCGGAAGTGGTCCTGGACTCACTTTTCAGTGAAGGTACTGTTGCATTACTTGAAGCCGCACAGGTTGATGAGAATGGGGAAATAGTGGAAGAATTATTGACCGAAGAAACATTTGTAATTGAAATGACCGGAGAGCAAATGGCGAATCTTTCTGATGCCACATTATTATGGTTTAAAGCAGATGCTTCGACCACTGATAACGGAACAAAATTCGTCAAGTTCTATAGCCACTATGAGTTAAGTTATAAATTATTTATTGAAGCATATTTCTCAATAAATACAACTGAAATGGATTTCGGATCCGAAGAATAATAGCAACCTTCAGAATAAATATCTATGAAACGAGCTAAAAAAATATTAATTACCGGGACATTTATAATCTTTGCAGCATTGCAAGTTGGAGCTCAAATTCCAAATTCAATGTTTTTCATGCCTGGTGTCCCCCAATCTAACCGGATTAACCCTGCCATACAACCAGGATGTGGATTGTATCTTGGTATGCCGGCATTGTCACCATTCAGAATGCAAATAAGTTCCAGTTCCCTGGCATTTCAGGATGTAATTTATTACAATTCTGATCTGGGTGTTCCAATCACTGCTTTTCATCCTTTGGGTGATAAGGAAGCGTTTCTTGCCAATCTTGATCCTGTAAACTTTATTTTAAGTGATTTGGGTACATCATTGATATCTTTAGGTTTCAGAGCCGGGAAAAATTTCTTCTCCTTTGATTTAACTACGAGGGTTGATGCGAATATTTATTATCCTAAAGGTTTATTTGAACTTCCAATTTATGGTCTACCTGATGGTGCAACAACATCGTTTAATGGAATAGGAGTTGATTTCACAGGTTTCATCGAAACATCCCTTGGATGGTCGCGAAAGGATCTTGTTATACCAAATCTTGACCTGGGAGTCCGGGCTAAATTTCTTTCGGGTTTGGCGAACGTGACTACAGTGAATTCAGTAATGGAAGTGAGCACTTCAACTGATGCGATAAATTTGAACTCAGATATGCAGTTCAATATTGCTGCGCCGTCAATGATAGGCATTACCGAAGCAGACAGCTCTTTTTTCCCGGATATTCAACAGGATGATGAATATTTTAGCAATACTTCTCCAGTTGATATTGTTAAAGATGTTTTTCTTGATAATGTTGGTTTTGGGGTTGATATAGGTGTTAATTATCAACCAATTCCCCAGGTGATGGTAAGTGCATCGTTACTGGATTTGGGGTATATAAATTGGAACAATACTATTGCAGGAAGCATGGCATTTGCATATGATTTTATTGGTGTTGATGCAAATCCTTTTACAGGTATTGATACTACTTTCATACAGGAGATGCTGGATTCAGCAGAAGCTTCAGTAGGTATAACTGCAGGGCAGCCATATGCCTCACGACTAAATACTAAATTATTTATCGGGGCTTCCTACTATCCTATTGAGAAGATTGGCTTTGGCTTGTTGTCAAGAACTGATTTTTTGAATGACAAAATTGCTCAGCAGTTTACCGCAACGGCTAATATGACGACTGGCAGATTCATCAACCTGTCGCTAAGCTATACCTACATGGACAGGTCACCGAAGAACTTTGGGGCAGGCTTATCATTTAATGCCGGCCCGTTTAATCTGTATGTAATTTCTGATAATATAATTAGCGGTGCTTTATGGCCGACCCAAGCACGTTCTGTTAATTTATGGTTTGGAATGAACCTTTGCTTTGGTTATAGGGTTGATAAGAAAGTGCCACCACCAAAAGACCGACCGCTAATCTTATAGCAGCTATTACTTCGTCTTGATTTGTTGCGCGAGATTAGTAGCGAAGACGAAATCGTTAAGGTCCTTATTGTCTGTATGGAGCACCTCCTTATTGGTGCCCTCCCAGCTTTTCTCACCATTGAACATATAAATGACTTTCTCCCCAATCTCAAGCACTGAATTCATGTCATGAGTGTTCACGATTGTAGTAATCTGAAATTCTTCAGTAAGGTCTTTGATAAGATTATCAATCAGAATACCTGTTTTTGGGTCCAGGCCTGAATTAGGCTCGTCGCAGAACAAATATTTGGGAGACAGCGAGATTGCCCTGGCGATAGCTGCTCGTTTCTGCATACCGCCGCTGAGCTCAGAGGGCAACATTGTATTGACATTTTTCAATCCAACACGTTCCAGGCAGAAATTTGAACGATCCTGCATTTCTTTCTTAGACAATTTTGAGAACATATTAAGGGGAAACATAACATTTTCCTCAATTGTCATTGAATCGAAAAGGGCGGCACCCTGAAAAAGCATTCCCATCTCTTTTCTCAGCTTGTTCATTTCTCTTCTGTTCATGCTTTGATAATCCTGGTCATCATAGAAAACATGCCCCCTGTCAGCAATCAATAATCCAACTATGGTTTTTAGCAGTACTGTTTTCCCGGAACCGCTTTCACCAATGATCAGGTTACACTTTCCCCGCTCAAAGTTGGCTGATACATTTTTCAAGACGTAGCGGTCGTCAAAATGCTTATGTATATTCTTTACAGTGATCATTACAGGATAATATTCGTGAGAACCAGGTCGGCAAGGAGAATCAGGATGCAACTCAGTACTACGGCCCTGGTGCTGGCTTTTCCTACTTCCACAGCCCCTCCCTGCACATGGAACCCATGGTAAGCAGACAAGGTTGATATTATAAAGCCGTAGAAAGCAGTTTTTATCATCGCGTAAGAGAGATAATGAGGATAGAAGCTATATTGAATTCCTAATTTATACTCATGGACAGGGATAACATCTCCAATAAGGCAAACCAGGTATCCTCCTATCAATCCCATCCCAACACTTATTACACAGAGCATAGGAGTGAAAAAAACTGTGGCAATTATTTTTGGAAGTATCAGATATCCGGGGGCATTAATACCCATAACTTCAAGTGCATCAATTTGCTCAGTTACTCTCATCATGCCAATTTCCGAGGCAATACTGGATCCAATCTTTCCTGCGAGGACAAGTCCTATCATGGTTGAAGAAAACTCCAGGAGCAGGGAGTCTCTTACCGCCACCCCAACTAAGTAACTTGGCAATAGGGGGTTTTCAATATTGTAATTCGTTTGAATGGTTATTGCAGCGCCCACGAAAATAGATACAATGACTACAATTAATATGGAGCCGATACCATGATTCTCTATTTCCCTGAGTGTTTGCCTGTAGTAAACTAAGGTTTTTTCTGGCCTGGCGAATGTTTTTTTAAGAAGAATAAGGTATTTCCCGATATTTCTAATCGCTTTAATCATTGGGCTAAATTTAATAATAATTCCTTGGGCATAATATAAAACATGCCAGTTCTTATAATCGTATGCTTTTTTGCAGTATTTTTATTTATCAATGGAAAATTTCTTCTATGAATAAAGATTATTATTGCGTAATAATGGCTGGTGGGGTTGGCAGCCGTTTCTGGCCTTTAAGCAGAGCCAGGTATCCCAAGCAATTTATTGATATTTTGGGTGTAGGAAAAACGCTCCTGCAACAAACATATGATCGGTTTAATGTATTAATTCCTGAGGAAAACATCTTCATTGTTAGCAATGAAGAGTATAAGAATTTGATTGCTGAGCAATTGCCGGACTTACCTGTAGAGAATATTCTGCTTGAGCCATCAAGAAGAAATACGGCTCCGTGCATTGACTATGCCAATTTCAGGATATTACATCAAAATCCCAGTGCCAAAATTATAGTAGCGCCTTCTGATCATCTGATACTTAAAGAGGAGGTTTTTCTTGAATGTGTAGGCCAGGGAATGGAATTTGTAGGGCAAACTAATGCCTTATTAACCCTGGGGATAAAGCCCAACAGGCCTGAGACCGGGTATGGTTATATACAGGCAGTGCAGCAGCCGGTAAAGGGCTTTGAGAAAGTAAATCTTAAAAAGGTTAAGACTTTTACAGAAAAGCCGGATATTGAATTAGCAAAGGTGTTTTTTGAAAGCGGTGAATTTTTCTGGAATTCCGGGATCTTCTTCTGGTCGCTAAGTTCTATTATGAAGGCCTTTGATAAGCACCTTCCGGAAGTGCACAGTTTATTTAAAGAAGGTGAGACTATTTTTGGATCAGCGAAGGAGAAGAAGTTTATTAAAAATGCTTATGAGGAGTGCAAAAATATAAGCATTGATTATGGCATCATGGAGAAGGCGGATAATGTATATGTATTAACTTCTGATTTTGGATGGTCTGATCTTGGTACATGGGGCTCCTTATATGAGCAGATGCCAAAAGATAAAAAGAAGAATGCTGTGAATGCCAAGCATGTATTTTTATATGATTCTTCAGGTAATATTGTTAATGTACCAGATGATAAACTGGTATTGCTACATGGATTAAAGGATTATATAGTCGTTGAGTCTAACAATATCTTGCTTATTTGTAAGCGTGAAGATGAACAGAGAATAAAGCTGTTTGTAAATGATATTCGAGCAGAGCTTGGGGAAGATTTTATTTAAAAAAAAAAGCTGTCAAATCTTAGACAGCTTTTTTTATGAATATGATGTTCTGTTAATATTCCCAGAGATCGTGCTCTTGAACGAATATATCACTTTTGATACGTTCTGCTTCCATTAAAGCATCCTGTCCACTCATAAAGTCGATGATCAACCTGTTGGCATGGATATTTGTTTCTCCTGCTATAGTGCTGGCGAATCTTCTCTGCATAAACAGGTCATCAAAGGAAATACTTTGTGAATCGTTGTTTGGATTAAATACTGGATGTGTAGCAAACATTCTCCGGCACTCAGGGAAATACACATAATACGGTACAATTCTGTTAGTTCCTGAACCTTGTACTTTAGGTAAAACAAGCACGGGAGCAAGAGCAACAATACGCACCCTCATTTCTGAATGTTGCTTATCGAAGTACCATTTTTCCCTTACATAAAACTGTTTTACATAGGTGCCTCTTACATCTGCAAATTCAATTTGTGATGAATCAGCATTATAGATAAATGTTGCTCCTATTTTTTTATAGATTTGGTCTTTGGTGGTCCTGGCCTGGAATGGATTGTTCCAGTTATCATTAGATTCATAGGGTGTAATCTGCTCAGAAGCAATACCTTCCATTAATAAAAGGTACAAGCTATAACGACTTTCAATTGGATCAGTTTCAGGATAACGCAATGGATAGTTCATTCGTTGTCTAAGGTCGATAATTCTCCAGACATCTTTTGCCCACATCACATCTGCTTCTCTTATATATGAATAAGGCACAGCTTTTTTTGTAGGAATGATATTCTCTCTTGAATAGACATCTTCAGGGGCTACATAATTAGCCGCTGGAGGTGGCGTAGAAAGATTACCAGGTGTTAACGACGTTGTAGGAGTAGGTGTATTTTGGCCATTAGAAATGGCCAAGCCAGCGCCCAACAAAATTACAACGAATAGATACTTCATGGCTTTCATGATTATATAATTTTAATAGATATAACATTGACATCACGGACAACTCCGTCAGGCCCAATGGCCTTGATATCTTCAATATTCACCCTTTGTCCGGGTCTCATTCTTCTCAATATTGTTTGTTGTGCACCTGTAAACTTACTGTTTTCAGATGGTTCAATAAGGTTTACACCACCTGAACCCAACACGTTTACTTTGAATTCAGTTACTTCATATTGAACATCGAAAAGGAAATTGTCTGCAATTGCTACAAGCTCTGTTATGCTTACCAGTTCACTTAGTGACATAGATCCACTACCTTTTCTGAAACCGGTTGGTATTACCGGTTTGCCCCCAACTCTTTTAGCAATAGTGGCAGTTGGGTCAGGAAGATTTTCTACCCTGAATAACTGCTGGCCCATCATACTTTGTTTTCCATCTACTTCAGCATAAACGCTCACAGTACTTTTGGTTTCTTTTGGTCCACAGCGAACAATATAATCACCTGCGGATACACGGTTAATCCTTCCGGCAGTTATTCTGGGCCTAACGGCTGTTTCAGGAACTCCAGAAGCAGAAACAGAGACAGGATTATCCACCCCTCTGTAGAACACGTTCATTTTTGTTGCTGAAATCACTGCATTGGCTGCAGAAACGGTATATGTAGATTCAAATTCCCTGGTAATAATCTCGCCATCATTGTCTAACCTAAGCACGCCTCCCCATGTTCTTGTTCCTTCTGAACTTGAGGTAGCGGTGTAGATCCCTTTCCCAAATTCAACCGGGAGGATGTTTCCACCTTTGAGAATTACTTCTGGTATTTTTGTTGAATCATAAGCAGCTAGAAATACCTGCGCCCTGTATTCCTGTCCTTTGAATACATTGCTATTTTCTGCCAGCACAACAGCATCAATAACATTTACTTTAAAGTCTTTTGCATCAACTTGTTGTAGCAGGTAACCCAATACGTCAGATTCAACATTTCTAACATCGGCCTGAATGGCTGATAAACGTGTAATTACACCAGCGAGGGGCAAATGCTCAAAATTATAACTTTCCCAGGGAGCTGCCTCCTGTCCTGCCTTTTTAGCAGGGTGATCGTGTGTAGACAGGTTTCCAAGGATTGCCTCCAAAAGAGGTGCGAATGTAGAGTCTTGTCCGATCAATTCCTCCAGATATTCTCTGTAGTCATCAATCATAAGTTTCAGCTCTTTCCCTTTCCCTTTGGTAATCATCACCTCTCCCGGGGTGTTGTTATTATCCTTTACTTTTACAAGGTCAAGATCAACTTGACCATCGATAATCGCGTCTGGATCCTTCACACTAACGATTTCAACCTTACACTCATTAAGAAATTCGTACAATTCACTGGTCTTTTCCTGCACTTCATCAGCTCTTATTTTCCAGTCTCCAACCTTTTCTGGATTCTGTGAATAGGCAAAATCAAAAGTACTGTAGATACCTCTGTTTTTCGCAGCAAAATTTTCGGTTGTTTGAACCAGACCCTTATCGACAATAACAAAAGCATCCAATACTTCTTTTGATACATTCAATGCTAACATTGCAGTTAGAATTAAATACATCATGCCGATCATTTTTTGTCTCGGAGTTTCTTTTCCGTGTCCCATAGGTATGGATTAATTTTTATTACTTCTTCTTCATGCTCATCGCAGAGAGCATGTTGCCGTAAATATTATTCAGTTCGGAGAGGCTCTGGCTTAGTCTGGTAATTTCGTCTTTGTATTTTTGTGTTTCATCTACTGAAACTTTTAGACTGCTTACCATTTCATTAAGTCCTTTATATACATCTGCGGTTCCCTTAAGATGTTCTTTGCTTCCTTCAACCTGTTGTGTATATGTGCCATTCAATTCAGCCAGACTTTGACTGAGTCCATCCAATTGAGATTGGAATTTCTTCTGACTATCAGAGATTTGAGCATGTTCTTGCTTTACCTCACCGCCCATTGCTTCATATGCTGCTGTTAAGTTTGCACTTGATGCAGCAAATTTTTCAGCAATCTCAGTTCCTTTTTGATCGATCATCTGAGATGATTTCTTATAAGAAGCAGCCAGAACATTCACTTGCTCATTTAACTCACCGGTATTAGTTCCATAGGCAGTTGCTACATTGTCCATGTTGGTAGCGGCAGAACCCATTTTGTCAAAATACTCTTTGGTGGCCAGAGATGATGTAGTAATATCGGCAATTGTTTCAGTGGTTGATGAGATAGACCCGAGGCTTTTGCCAAGTTTCTTTATATCTGATTCATTGATTTGAGATTCCTGCATCAGCTCATCGAATTTCTGAAGTCCTACATTTCTGTCGGCAATTGCTTGTTCCTTATACTCATCTATTTCGTCTGGATCAGACATTCCTGCTAATTCAGGATATACCATGGTCCAGTCTAATTCTTCGTGTAAGGGCTCAAATGCTGAGAAGAAGAAGATAATGGCTTCAATAATCAAACCGAAAGAAAGAGCAATTCCAGCTCCGGGCCAGTGCATAATTTTAAATAGTGCTCCAAGAATAACAATGGAGGCTCCGAATCCATATAATTTGGCCGTGAACGATTTCCAGCCCGACGTTTCGACAATTTCTGTAATTCCCATAATATAAAATTTAGTTTTATTATGTACCTAAATATGAACGTACACAACGGAATCCCACATAGGATTTAGCGGTATCCTGATATTCATAGTCTCTCATACTTACCTGCAGATATCTTGCTACATCTTTCCAGGATCCTCCACGAATTACTTTACGTTTCATCACCGGTGGATCTTCGGGAAGAGCATTGTATTTGTAGTTTGGATTAAGTGTGGCTGAGAATACGTATGCTGAAGGATCGTATGCATTAATTGTCCATTCGGCTACATTACCTGCCATATCATATAATCCATATTCATTTGCTGAGAATGTGGCAACCCGCTCTGTTGTTAAGGCACCGTCGTCAATATAATTACCACGCAAAGGCTTGAAGTTGGCAACAAAACAACCCAATTTATTTCTTAAATAAACACCACCCCATGGGTACATACTGTGATCAAGGTTACCCCTGGCAGCAAATTCCCATTCTGCTTCAATAGGCAGTCTGTAATCCTGTACTAATGGCTGATTGGCTTGATGAAGAGCATCATTAAGGAAATTTGTTCTCCAGTTGCAGAAAGCATTTGCCTGTTTCCAGGTTACTCCAACTACCGGATAATTATCGTAAGATGCATGCCAGAAATACATGTTTGTCATTGGCTCGTTGTAGGAATATGTGAAGTCGGCAATCCACACAAGCGTATCAGGATAAACTAAAATATTCTCTTCCATCAGGAATGATTTCCGCCCGCTAATTGTATCTGCAACTCCAAGGGCATCAATTACTTTTCCGCCACTATAGGAAGCAACTTTTGTTATGGGGTCAACTTTTACCCTGTTGCGTGATTTTGCTGCCTGGGCAAGATCTACCCAGTAATAGTGATAGATATACTTGGTAACATCCTGTTCTTTTCCACGAGAGGAAAGCCTGGCATCATCACCCTGGAAATAAATCTTCAGCCCGTCAATCAAGCCTTGTAAATTAGCCCTTTCATCTTTATAATTTGACAAATTCAGTGAAGGTTCCCAGTTAATTCTGTTAAGCCCCTCCACGTCCTGAAGGGTTATATCTGTTCCTGTTCCTGCTGGGTCGGGACCAACCTCTTGGAAGTCCTGCGGGCCGTTTACTGCAAATTCTTTACGAATGATAGAGTCTCTTACCCAAAATACAAATTGCCTGTATTCATTATTGGTAATTTCAGTTTCATCCATCCAAAATGCATCAATTGATACAGTTTTTGACATTGAGTTCTGTGTCCATGCTACATCCTGATCACTTGGCCCCATTGTAAATGACCCTGCTGGAATGAATAACATTCCATATGGATCAGGTTCAATGTAAGCTTTGCGACCGGAAACGCCCACAAGTTCACCGGTGTTGTAGTTTGTACAACTTCCTAAAATTGCTACCAGTGATAACAGTATTAATGCTCTTTTCATGGCTATTCGATATTTTTGCAAAAAACAGTCTCTATTTCGAAGGTTTAAGTTATAAAAAACAAGTTAAATATAGATAAAATATTATAAAAATCTTATGCTTTCATATTTTTGGGGGCTCTTATCAAGACTAAGATCAAAACAATATCTGACTGTAATCTCATGAGAACCGCTATTATATTTTAATAAAGGTGACAATTCAAAGTCGTAAGAATACCCAATGCGTATCCCGTTCAACATTTCAACACCGAACAATGCGGTAGCTGCTCCACCTATTGTATAGGAAACTCCGCCCCAGAACTTTTTATTGTATCTCAGGTTGGTATTCAGGTATATATGATTTGACCTTCCGTCGGTCTGAAGCATAAAAGACGGAATAATTTCGAACATTGGATTAGATAGTTGGATATTGTAGCCTGCTACTGCATAATAATGCCTTACCATTTTTGTTTCAGCATATTGTTCCGGATAATCAAATGATGTTTGATTCAAATGTGTGGTGGAAATACCCGCATATAAATTATCAGTAGAATAATAAACTCCAAGTCCCATATCAAAACCAAACACACTACCTCCATTTTCTGGTATTGCGACATCACCAGAGGGTTCAATTACATCGGCGCCATTCCATGTTGGTGTCAATGATTGGTTAGCAAGTCCCAAATTTATTCCAGCACCCAATACTCCTGCACCAAGATCCACTTTATAGGAGTAGGCCAGGTTTGCATAGAAATCGTTATTGAAAGCTAAATTATCGTTCATGAAACTTAGTCCGATACCATGTGTTCTCCCGAGAAACTTAACCGGCATATGTGCCGTGAAAGTTGTAACGATAGGGGCGTTCGGCAATCCTGTCCATTGATTCCTGAAGGCCGCAGCAACGCATATTTTGTCAGACTGGCCCAATGCTCCGGGATTGTACACTGGAACAAGGAACATATTTTGACTGAATTTAGGATCTTGTTGAGCCAATAAATTCATTCCAAGAATAAGTAACAATATGACGCCTGCCAGTTTTTTCATTCACTCTGAATATGAAGCAATGCCTTACTTTTATAGCATTTATGCCAAATGTAAAATAAGTAAAAAATATCCGTAGGCACAAATCTTATTAACAGAAAATTGTTAATAAAGCCGACTATTTGAAATAGTACTCCCAATATTAGTTTATCAAGCTCATTTTAAGCATTCTATCCTTAAGAACGAGACCCAATAAAATTAATTTCCCAGGCGATGAAGAAATCTCCACCAACGGTCAGGGATTTCATGATTACACGCCATTTGGTAATCCTCATACGAACAGGAAACAAAAAAGTTGTGATTTGTAGCAGGATTTTTTACGGGAATTTCAATCCACCATCTTTCAGACAGGGTACTTTTATGAAAAATAAGCTCCTGATCTGTTTCGTTCATAGTAATGATGAATTTTTTTGTATGTTCTGGAGTATCTACAGGGTTTTCCTTTATCCTGTGTGAGAGGCCGTCAATAAAATACCAGACAGATTGAGCGGCAAGATGACTGGTTTGCTCGTTCAGGTCTCGCGATGGATCACATTCAAAAATTCCGCATACCTTAACCTTCTCGCTTAATCCCGCATACCGTGTAAGTGTGCATAATTCGTCACCAAACAGGCCATTTGGAGAAGGAATGGTTACTCCCGGCGCATCTGAATGTCTGACTACATTCATATCTATCGAGATAAAGTCTGAATCTCTGATCAATGGTTCAGCCAGGCGTAAATTACCCCTTATTTCACCCAGTCTCAGGCTTTCCATGTATTCTTGCTCCATGATGTCAAATTGATCATCAGCAACAAAATAGGCCTGGTGAGCTATGTTGGAAAAAATGAATTTCTCTTTTTTCTCTTTATCCAGTATATAATCCAGGTAGTTCCTTGAATGTAATTTCTTCTCCTTATCTGGCCAGAAATCAATTCTTGGATCTATGGAGAGAATCTGCTGAATTCCATCAAGCTTTTCCATGGCAAGCAGTACTCCGAAGGCAAGATCCT
This sequence comes from uncultured Bacteroidaceae bacterium, assembly GCA_964538375.1. Classification (GTDB taxonomy): domain Bacteria; phylum Bacteroidota; class Bacteroidia; order Bacteroidales; genus JAUUZQ01. The sequence continues at coordinate 79,368 of CAZIFQ010000010.1, forward strand.
GTGAACCACCAATGAAGAAGGGAATCACCTCCCGTTCAAGTAATTCAAGGGTAACATCACGTATGGCAAAATAGGAATCTTTAATATTATCAGTAATTTTCAGATTACCCAGGTCATAAACCTTAACATTATTATTTATTTTTTTTAACTGGTAAAGCATTCCCCTGATGTAATCCGGTGCCTTACCACTTCCACTTATAAATGCATTTTTATCCTGCGGTATGCCTATCAGGGCAACCTGGTAATTTTCAATTTGTTTAATTGGATGATCAGGTGTGTGAGTAGAGATATTTCTGCTAAAGGAATATTTCTCAGGCAAGAGATGAAATTCTGGCCTGTCGAGACTTACCGGGTCAAAGTATCCATTCAGATCCATAGTGGGTGGGGTTATTTTTTTCTTTTCCTGGCTGGTTTATCGGGAGTGTTTTTAATAATCTCCAGGCATTCATCCAGCGTTAGTTCAGCAGGAGTTTTACTCTTTGGGATTTTGTAATTTTTCTTTTCAAAAGAGATATAGGGCCCGTATTTTCCATTGAGTACCAATAATCCTGGTTGTTCAGCATATTCCAATATTATTCGGTTCTTCTCTTCTTCCCTTTTTATCTGGATCAATTCAATTGCCTTGTCTATTGCTATAGTGTGTGGATCATCTTCCTTTTCCAAAGAATAGAACTTATTGTTGTGTCTTACATACGGACCAAAACGACCGATAGCAACAGTGATTTCTGAATCTTCAAATTGTCCCAGATTTCTTGGGAGTTTGAAGAGGTCCAGGGCTTGTTCAAGAGTAATTGTTTCAATACTTTGTCCTTTCAGCAAGCTTGCAAACCTGGGTTTTTCCTCATCTTCAGCTACTCCAAGTTGCACCATAGGTCCAAAACGGCCGATCTTAACAGATACAGGTTTTCCGGTTCCGGGATCATCTCCAAGAATCTTTTCTCCTTTTGACCTTTCAGAGCTTGCCATTGTCTCATCAACCCTCTTATGAAACGGACCATAAAATTCACCAATCATATCTGACCAGTTTGAGTTGCCCAGGGCAATTTCATCAAACTGCTTTTCCACATTTGCAGTAAAGTTGTAATCCATGATATTGACGAAATGTTGTTCCAGAAAGTCATTTACAATGGATCCAATGTCAGTGGGGAAAAGTTTTGTTTTTTCTGAACCAAAATTTTCACTTTTGTTTTTCTGAGATACCTCCCCACCAGTCAGGATCATGCTTGTAATTTCCCTTTTCTGTCCTTCACGAGTCTCTTTAACTACATATTCCCTGTTCTGGATTGTAGAGATGGTTGGTGCATAGGTAGAAGGTCTGCCAATACCCAGCTCTTCCATTTTCTTCACCAGGCTGGCTTCTGTGTATCTTGCTGCCGGGGTTGTGAACCGTTGCAATGCTTCAATGGTTTTATATTGAAGAGGTGAATTTTCGCTCATAGGAGGCAGTAGACCTTTTGATTCCTCTTCATTATCATCATCAGTTGATTCGATGTAGACTTTCAGGAAACCGTCAAATTTTAATACTTCACCGCTTGCAACAAAATGCTCAGAAGCATTTGATATGCTGATATTTACAGTAGTTCTCTCGAGCAGGGCATCGCTCATTTGAGAAGCAATAGTTCTCTTCCATATTAATTCATACAGACGTTTTTCCTGTGATTTACCATCTATTTCCCGGTTGCTGATGTAAGTTGGCCTGATGGCTTCGTGTGCCTCCTGTGCTCCTTTGGCCTTTGTCTTATACTTTCTAATTTTAAGATATTCATCTCCATATGAAGATGTTATCTCCTGTGAGGCCGTTGAAATAGCAAGTCCGGATAGATTTACAGAGTCAGTTCTCATATAAGTAATATGTCCTGATTCATAAAGCCGCTGAGCCACCGACATGGTTTGTGCTACTGAGAAACCAAGTTTTCTGCTTGCTTCTTGTTGCAAGGTTGAAGTAGTAAATGGCGGCGCCGGTGATTTTTTCCCGGGTTTCTTTTCTATACTATTGATCACAAATTCACTTGTCTTGCACTTTTCAAGAAACTGCCCCGTTTCTTCAATAGTATCAAACTTTTTCGACAATTCAGCCCTTACAACCTGTTCGTTGCCATTGGTATAGAAATGCCCTGTAACTTTGTAGTAACTTTTTGCGCTAAAAGTGTTGATCTCTCTTTCTCTCTCGACAATTAGCTTAACGGCTACACTCTGAACCCGTCCGGCAGACAAAGATGGTTTTATTTTCTTCCATAGAAGCGGAGATAATTCAAACCCCACCAATCTATCAAGCACACGACGGGCTTGTTGCGCATTTACCACATTTTTATTTATTTGGCGTGGATTATCAATGGCGTTTACTATTGCGTCTTTTGTGATTTCATGAAAAACTATCCTCCGTGTTTTCTCATCATCAAGTTTAAGAACTTCCTGCAGATGCCAGGCAATGGCTTCTCCTTCACGGTCCTCATCAGAAGCTATCCATACAGTAGTTGCTTCTTTGGACAAGTCTAACAGTTCTTTTACAATTTTCTTTTTATCTACAGAAACAATGTATTCAGGTTTGAAATCATTGTCAATGTCGATACCCAGGTTTTTCTTCGCCAGGTCACGCACATGTCCAAAACTGGATTTCACTTTATATTCTTTCCCCAGAAACCTTTCAATGGTTTTTGCCTTGGCAGGTGATTCGACAATTACTAAGTTCTCAATCATATTTTTATCAGTACTTCGTTATTTAAGAGACCACAAAATTATATCAATTGATTTACTAGCATCAAATTTTTGCTATAAATTATTATTATTTTTACATCAAAGATCTTTATTATGCTTAAAAAAGTTGACAAATCTACTCTTTATTTATTCATTCTCTGGACGTTATACGCAATCCTCTTCTTTTTTGTTATTCTGATGTTTGTCAGAGCGGCAAACGGGAAAATGGGTTTTATGCCGACTTTCGAGGAACTTGAGAACCCACAAACCAATTTGGCATCAGAAATCTACAGTGATAACGGAGAACTTCTTGGAAAGTTCTTTGTAGAGAACAGAACTTTTGTCGAATACGAAAATTTATCCCCCTATCTTGTTGACGCACTGATTGCTACAGAAGACGTTAGGTATAAACGACATTCTGGAATTGATGTTCGTAGCCTGACTCGTGTGGCTGTAAAATCGGTTTTATTGGGCCAGGGAGCAGGTGGTGGCAGCACTATTTCTCAACAATTGGCAAAAAACTTGTTCCCAAGGGATACAACATATATCAGGACGAAAATTGGGAAGGCGGGTCATATGATAAAGACAAAACTTAAGGAGTGGAATACTGCAGTTCGGCTTGAGAGAAGTTATACCAAAGAGGAAATTATTATCATGTATCTCAATACTGTGCCTTTCGGAGGAGAAGCAATTGTTGGAATAAAATCAGCGGCCTGGACATTTTTTGAGACGACAACGGATTCTCTTACGCTAGAACAATCAGCTATTCTGATTGGAATGTTAAAGGCACCGTCAACCTTTAATCCTTATAGAAATCCGGAAAACGCCAGGGGCAGAAGAAATGTTGTGATTGACCAGATGCTTAAATACGCTTACCTGGATTCCACAACGGCAGATTCTGTAAAATTACTGCCTGTTAATGCTACTTATAATCTTGCAAGTCACACCCAGGGCTCAGCGAATCATTTCAGGACATATCTACGGGTGATTATGAATGCAAACATGCCTGCCCGGGAAAATTACCCGAAATACAGGTATGAGACGTACAAACGAGATTCGCTTCGCTGGGCAAAAGACCCGCTTTATGGATGGGTCAATAAAAATCCAAGACCAGACGGGACTGAATATAACCTATACAGGGATGGCCTTCGAATTTATACTACTATCAATATGAAGATGCAGGTGTTTGCTGAGGAGGCAATGGTTGAGCATCTGAAGGGATATCTGCAGCCGGCATTTTTTAAAGAAAAGAAAGGCAGAGCGGATGCTCCGTTTACTGATATTGAAAAGGAGGATATTGATAGAATCATGAATCGCGCTATGCGGCAATCAGAAAGATACAGGAAACTAAGGGGAAGAGGTATGCCGGAAGACTCTATTTATATGACATTCAAAGAAAAATCAGAGATGTCGATCTTTACATGGGAGGGAAAACGTGACACAATTTTGACTCCATATGACTCGATCAGGTATCTCAAACATATTTTAAGGTCGGGATTTATGGCTATGGAACCATGGTCGGGACATGTTAAGGCTTATGTGGGTGACCATAATTACAGGTATTTCCAGTACGATCATGTTACACAAGGCAGAAGGCAGGTTGGATCAACAGTAAAACCATTCCTTTATCTTTTAGCCATGCAGGAAGGTGTCTCCCCCTGTAAACAAATCCCCCTGGTACCGATTTCTTTTAAAACGATTATGAACGGGGTTGATACAGTTTATACACCCAGGGCTTCAGGAACCAACAGGTACGCCGGGAAATATGTGAGTTTGAGATGGGGCCTTGCCAATTCACACAACTGGGTTTCAGCATGGTTATTTAAAAATTATAATCCGGAAAGTGTTATCCAGTTGATGAAGAAGATGGGAATCTCCTCGCATATTGATCCTGTTCCATCATTGATATATGGTCCTTCGGATATATCTCTTGAAGAGATGGTGGGAGCATTCAATACATTTTCTAACAAGGGAATATATGTGTCTCCAACTTACGTAACACGTATTGAAGATCGGTATGGGAATGTGATTTCAACTTTTCATGCCCGTGAGCTCGAGGCAATTAGTGATGAAACTGCTTACCTGATGATTACTTTGCTGAAGGGTGTTGTTGACAGGGGCACCGGTAGCAGACTTCGTTATGCAAAGCCATATGGATTTGAGCTTACAGGAGAGCTGGCCGGGAAAACTGGTACGACACAAAATCAGAGTGATGGATGGTTTATGGGGCTTGCACCAAATTTATCTGCTGCTGTATGGGTTGGAGCCGAAGACCGCTCTGTTCACTTTGATAATCTCAGGATGGGAGCCGGAGGCAGCATGGCATTGCCTATTTGGGCAAAATTCTTTGAAAAGGTTTATGCTGACTCGACACTGGGGGTTACAGAGGAGGATTATTTTGAAAAGCCAGTTGGCTTCCAGGAGATCCCGGATTGTCCTGATGTGTCTGAAAAGCCCTCAGGTAACGACTTTGGAGATTTCTAACTACCTGGGGATCGCTTCAATTAATTTTCGGGTATAACTATTAGCCGGATTCATATAAATCTGTTCGGCATCACCTTGTTCCACTATATTTCCTTCTGACATCACAATGATTCGGTCGGACACATATTTGACCACTGTCAGGTCGTGAGATATAAAAAGATAGGTAAGTTTATATAATTCTTTTAAATCGTTCAGCAGATTTATTACCTGGGCCTGAACACTTACATCCAGGGCAGAAACACTTTCGTCGAGAACTATAAATTCCGGCTGACAGGCAAGTGCACGGGCAATTCCAATGCGCTGGCGTTGGCCTCCGGAGAATTGGTGTGGATATTTGTTTTGGCATGATGCCGGAAGCCCGACTTGTTCAAGGAGCCGGATAAGTTCAGTGTTTATTTCTTTTTTCCCCTTTACCAGTTTATGCACAATCAGAGGTTCAGCAAGAATACTTCCAATAGTTTTTTTAGGATTCAGTGAAGAATAAGGGTCCTGAAATACAATTTGTAATTCCTTACGCAATGATCTGAACTTCTTTTCCCGAAGCATATTTATTTTTGTTCCCTTATAGGAAATTGAACCGCTCTTTTCATTCAATAGATGGAGAAGGGCTCTTCCCAGGGAAGTTTTCCCACAGCCGGACTCACCAACCAGGCCAAGAGTTTCACCCTTGAAAACTTCAAATGATACACTGTTTACAGCTGTAATATCGCCACTTTTTTTCTTTCCGGGATATGATACGGTAAGATCTTTAACGGCCAGCAAGGGCTGGTTATATTTTACCTGTTTATTTTGTTTTTTGGCCCGAGGTTTTACGAAATTTTTCTTCTGAAGAAAATCTGATATTGTGGGAAGGCGATACGGGTTTTTATCCAATCTGGGCTTACAGGCCAGCAATCCTATGGTGTATTGAGATTTGGGAGAATTCATCACCTCATTTTTCGAGCCACTCTCAACAATTTTCCCCTGGTACATTACTGATACTTCGTCGGCAATCTGGCTAACCACCATTAGGTCGTGAGAGATAAACAAGATGCTCAGATTATATTTTTCTTTCAATGAGAGTAAGAGCTCCAGGATACTTTTCTGAACAGTCACATCTAGTGCAGTGGTGGGTTCATCGGCAATTAAGAGATCGGGGGAAGTAGAAAGTGCCATTGCAATCATCACTCTCTGGCGTTGTCCTCCGGATAATTCATGCGGCCATGAATGGTACATCCTTTCCGGATCAGGCAGTTTTACTTCATTAAATAAGTGAATAGTTCTCTTTTTGGCCTCTTTCATTGAAATCTTCAGGTGGGTAATTAGAGATTCCTTCACCTGCTTACCACATTTCATAGTAGGGTTCAGGGAAGTCATTGGTTCCTGGAAGATCATAGAGATACGGTTTCCCCTGATAGTATTTAATTGTCTTCTTGAGCAGGACGAAAGATTGACCTCTTTATTACCTGGTGAATAAATGACCGATCCTGATGTAATGTCAAGGTTTTTGGCAAGCAGATTCAGAATGGAGAGTGCGGTAAGTGTTTTTCCAGATCCTGATTCCCCCACAAGACCCATGATGGAACCTGCATTGATTTTCATTGAAACATTATCAACCAGGAGATTCTGTTCTGAAGCGATTGAAAGATTATTTAGGTGTAGTATTGCATCAGTCATTGTGGTGTCGATTCCTGAAAACAACTACTTTATTGCCGGAAAGTTCAATTTTCCAGATAGGGTGCATCATCTTTTTTGCCATCCGATAATAGAGCATGGTACGGATACTGGTTTCACGACCTTTGTTTTCATCTTTATATTCCCCGCTGAACTCGTAACTGTGAGAGTAAGAATGATTTTCGTGATAAATAAGTCCGATTTCTGATACAGTGGCAATTATGCGGTAAACTTCTCCGCGGTTTGTTTCGCTGTACTCGTCTTCAAACTCTTCATTCAGAACACTGAAATTGACAATATTTTCAAGGTAATTATCTTTTTTCTTAGCAAATAACACTTCATAACGCAAGCCAGATCCAGTTGTAAAATAGTAAGCTGATCCGGAAGGAATACCAGGTCGTTCAATTTCGTAGGCAGGGACAGTTTGTTTCAGGTCCTCCCTGAAAAGTGGCTGGTATTGTATGTCCTCATCGTTATGCATTAGCCAAATAGATGTTTAGGCAACTCCTGTACCTTGGTTAGTTTAGTTATCTCAATATCAAAGCGGCTTTTATTAACAGTGCTGTCGCTGTATGAGGAGACAAATATCTTCTTAAAACCAAGCTTTTCGGCTTCAGTAATACGTTGTTCCAGTCTGTTGGCAGGCCTGATTTCTCCTGACAGTCCAATTTCTCCGGCAAAACAACTTTTGCTGTCTAGCGCAATATCCACTGCTGAACTGAGTATTGCCGCAACTAATGCCAGGTCCGTTGCCGGGTCATCCACACGTAATCCTCCTGCAATATTAACAAATACATCTTTACTGGAGAGTTTAAAGCTGGCTCTTTTTTCAAGAACAGCAAGCAGCATGTTTAGTCTTCGGGTGTCAAATCCATTTGAAGTTCGTTGCGGAGTACCGTAAGCTGCTGTGCTAACCAGTGCCTGTGTCTCAATCATGAGAGGTCGTGCTCCTTCAATATTTGCTGCAACTGCTGAACCACTCAGATCGGTTGATTGTTCATTCAAGAGCACTTCGGAAGGATTCAGGATTTCACGGAGCCCTGTATTTTTCATTTCGAAAACACCCAGTTCTGAGGTAGATCCGAACCTGTTCTTACTGGCACGTAGGATTCTGTAGAAATGGTGAGTGTCTCCTTCAAATTGAAGAACCGTGTCTACAATATGCTCAAGAATCTTTGGTCCTGCAAGATTTCCTTCTTTGGTAATATGTCCTATTAAAATCACCGGAATACCACTCTGTTTGGCCACCCGGAGCATTTGTGCAGCACATTCACGGACCTGGGATATACTACCCGGGGCCGATTCGATCTCTTCAGAAAAGAGTGTTTGAATGGAGTCAATGATAACAAGTGAAGGTTGTACCTGTTTGATCTGGACAATAATTGACTGTAGAGAAGTTTCAGTAAGAATCAGGGTATGATCGCTTGATCCTTCAAGTCGTTCTGCTCTCATCTTCAATTGCTGGGCGCTTTCTTCCCCGGAAACATACAATGTTGTTCTTTCAAAGCGCAAAGCCAGCTGAAGCGCCAGTGTTGATTTTCCTATACCCGGTTCACCACCGATAAGAACCACAGACCCGGGAACCAATCCTCCACCAAGTACACGGTTGACCTCGGCATAATTCATGTTATACCGCTGCATTTTATCCGATTTAATCTCGTCCAGCTTTTCGGGTACTGCTTTTAAGCTTACATCGGTACCAATATTGCGAGTGGGAGCTTTGTGAATGACTTGTTCAACATAGGTGTTCCATTCACCGCAACTGTTGCACTTCCCTATCCATTTTGCGGATTCAGCCCCGCAATTCTGACATACATATACTGTCTTGGTTTTTGCCATGCAATTGTAAAGGTAACAAATAGCAGGATATGTTATTCTAGCCCTTTTCGATTTTATCGATGAGTGAGCTTGAAGAGAATCCTTCCAGGAATGGGATTGTGATAACTTTGCCACCACTTGAAGTAACAAAGTCATATCCAACAATATCTTCCAATTTGTAGTCTCCTCCTTTTACAAGAACATCGGGTAAGATGCAGCGAATAATCTCCAGGGGGGTTTCTTCCTCAAATAAGACAAGGTAATCTACAAATACCAATGAGGCCATTATTTCGGTACGGGTAGATTCATTATTCACAGGTCTGTTGGGCCCCTTTAATTTTCTTACAGATGAATCAGTATTTAAAGCAACAATAAGAATATCGCCTTGATTTTTTGCTGAGGAAAGCAGGTGCAAATGTCCTTTGTGGAGAATGTCAAAACACCCATTGGTGAAAACCAGTGTTTTTCCTTCACGAAATTCAGCAGAGAAAACACCAGGGATATCTTTCCTTGAAACTACTTTCTTTTTTATGAGATCAGGCAGATTCACTATCACTTGTTTTATTATATGTTTTGGACTTTTTTCCTTTATAGAAAATGAAGAACATGGCTATACTTCCCAATACTAGAACGAGTAAGGTTTGAGATTCGTGTTGCAAAGTGGCAAAAACGAGTCCTTCTGTTAATTCCAGGCCAAAAACGAAGTGAAGGCCACGTGAAACAATCCAATGGAATGCGCCAATTCCCGCCTGAACCGGTACAACCATCCCGAGGCTTCCTATAACAAGCAGGAATATCGCGTCGACAAAAGTAAGAGAGTCGGTGACTCCTGGTAATGCAAATACAACAACATAGGTCATAAGTGCGTAGTTGAGCCAAATAAATAAGGTATGAAAGAGAAACTCCCACTTTCTTTCCAATTTCATAACGGTTTTCAGGCCATTGATGATCCCTTTTACAATATCACTGAATTTCTTGAAGAGTTTAAACCTGTAAAGTCTTTTCCTGTATATAATTATGAGAGCCATGAATAGGATTCCAAGAATACCGATAATCAAAATCAATATCCAGATGCTACTCATTCCATTGGCTATTTTATCTCCCATTGGATTAAAGAGATACTCCTTGAAAAATCCACCAAATTTTTCAAACCTGGCAATCAATAAGAATACCATAATCAATATCAGCATCAGCATATCCAGGGCGCGTTCTACAATAACGGTTCCGATAAGGGAGTCAACTGGAATTTTTTCTTTTCGTCCGAGAGTTACACAGCGCGTTACTTCACCAATTCGGGGAAAAGCATAATTAGCCAGGTAGCCAAATAGTACTGCGTTAAGGGTATTCCAGAGGGATGGGTTGTATTTTAGCGGTTGAATGATCAAAATCCAACGGCGGGCCCTGCTTACAAAGGCAAATATTGAAAAGATAAATGAAAGAATAACCCAACCATATTTTGTGTTTTGGAAGATTCCTTTCATTTCTGAGAAGTCGATTCCGCGAAACGCAAAATATAACAAAACAAGACCCATAGCTAAAAAAGCCATGAAGCGAAGTATTTTAATGATGGTATTTTTCAAAGTGGGAATTAAATAAGTTTGTTGGAAGCGGTATCAGGGAAGATGACATTGGGTTTAAATGTTTTCGCTTCTTCAAAATCCATTGAAGCATAGGAGATGATGATGATGATATCTCCCACTGCTACTCTTCTTGCGGCAGGGCCGTTCATACAAATCTCTCCTGATCCTCGCTCCCCGGTAATCACGTATGTCTCAAGCCTTTCACCATTATTGAGGTTCACAATCTGGACTTTCTCATTTTCAACCAGGTTGGCAGCATCCATGAGATCTTTATCAATAGTTATGCTTCCCACATAATTGAGATCCGATTCTGTTATAGTAACCCGGTGAATCTTCGATTTGACTACTTCAATATTCATGGCACAAAGTTAATCAAAATAAATATTATCAATAAGTCTTACCTCTCCTAATTGAACAGCGATACAAGCTACTTTGTTCACCTTGGAACCCCAATCATCAATTGGCATAAGCGTCACATTATCAACTATTTCAAAATATTCCAAGTCTAACATGGGTTCACTATTTATTTTCTCCTTTACAAATTCTGATACTTGTGATGGTGAAAGCGTATTCTTTTTTTGCCTGGCTGCAAGTAATGTTTTGTAGATAAGGGGCGCAACAGCCCTTTCTTTTGGAGACAGAAGTTGGTTTCTTGAACTCATTGCCAGGCCATCCTTTTCCCTGATTATTGGACATGCTACGATATCAATATCCATTTTCATGATATTTGCCAATCTACGGATGATGGTTAGTTGCTGGAAGTCTTTTTGCCCAAAGTAGGCGCTATCAGGATCAGTAATTTCAAACAATTTACTTACGATTTCTGCTACGCCTGCAAAATGACCGGGCCTGTGTTTGCCCTCCATAACGGTATCAAGCGGTGAAAGATCATACGCTTGTTTGACATCAGAAGGATACATTTCAATCACATTTGGTGCAAAAACCACATCAACCGGGTAACTTTTCAGCATAGCAAGATCCTGATCCAGATCACGCGGATACTTATCAAGGTCCTTTTTGTTGTTGAACTGAGTCGGATTTACAAAAATGGTTACTACCAGGTATTCATTGTCTTTTGCAGCCGCACTGATGAGCGATAAATGCCCGGCGTGCAGAGCTCCCATGGTAGGGATCAAGCCAATTCGCCGCTTGTTTTTCCTTGCAGAATCAAGGATCTCACGGAGTCCGGTTATATGGTGTATGGTATTCATGTTTTACTCTTCAAAGATATATATTCCATGTTAAAATATGGGCTTGAATATGAGAAGTAACATGTAGAATACAGGGCCAACGCACATAAAAATCTGAGAATGTGTTGGTATTAACAATTTTTTTAA
>CAZIFQ010000011.1:0-89737 GCA_964538375.1 uncultured Bacteroidaceae bacterium
GAGTAGATATTGGAACAGCTACTGCAGATGACAACTGCAATGTGGCTTCTGTAACTAATGATGCACCTGCAACATTCCCGATAGGAGAAACATTGGTTACTTGGACCACAGAAGATGATGCAGGACTTACTGCTACAGCCACACAAAAAGTTACTGTTACTGACAATGAGGTTCCCACCATCACTGCACCTGCTGACGTTGATGCAAATAATAATCCCGGTTCATGTAATGCAACAGGTATAGACCTTGGTTCTGCCACCACTGATGATAATTGCGGGGTAGCTTCAATAGTAAATAACGCCCCGGCGATGTTCTTACTCGGACCAACAACTGTCATATGGATCGCAACTGATAATTCAGGGAATAGTGCTACAGCTAATCAAACAGTTACAGTTACAGACACTGAGTCTCCTACAATAACAGCTCCTGCAGACGTGAATGTAAACAGTGATTTCGGGGTTTGTACAGCAAGTGGAGTAGTGTTAGGATCTGCTTTAACTGCCGATAACTGCGGAATTTCTTCAACAGTGAATGATGCACCTGCAATATTCCCGTCGGGAATAACAACTGTTACCTGGATCGTCACAGACCATTCCGGGCTTACAGGTGAAGCAACTCAGACAGTCACTGTATCAGAAATTGAAGATCCTGTTATCTCAAATTGTCCGTCTGATATTAATGTACCAGCAGATGATGAATACTGCGGAAGCAATGTTACATGGACTGCTCCGACAGCAACTGATAATTGTTCTGTCACCCTAAGCTCAAATCATAATCCTGGTGATTTCTTTGCAATTGGTACAACCACAGTAATTTACACTGCTACTGATGGTTCTGGAAATAGTGTTTCATGCAGTTTTGATGTTACTGTAGATGAGCCCCAGGCGATAACAATTGATGGAAAAATCAACGTATGTTCTCCTGGTGATGAGACGTATTCTGTAAGTGGAATGCCAGGTAAAACATTTAGCTGGAGTGTAAGTGAAGGAGCTATAGTTGGTTCAGCAACAAGCGAAGATGTTGTTATAAGCTGGACAGGCCTCACGCCTGGAATTGTATCAGTTGATGTTTCGTCAGGATCGGGTTGCTCTGCTTCAGGTTCTTTAAACGTTATAAAAGCTGCCGGACCGGAAACAAGTGAAATACGTTCAGAAGAAAATCCTACTTCAGCCCCTGGTTACCTTTCAGAAGTTTGCGCAGGAGAAACCAATCTTTATTATTCGGTCACTGGTTTAGCAGGTTCAACATATGCATGGATTGTAAATGGAGGAAGCAAAGTGAGTGATTTCGGAGACTCTATCATCGTTGATTGGGGACAAGTTCCTGGTGAATATGAGATAAGTGTAGCGGAGACTTCACTGAACGGCTGCCTGGGTGCTGCAAAAACAGGAACTGTACTCATAGTTGCTATAAGCGTGGAGCTTGGTGATGATCAAAGCATCTGTGAAGGTGAAACTTTCATCCTCACTCCTACAGGTGAATTTCAAACAATAGTATGGCAAGACGGATCAAGCACCATTCCATATGAAAAAACGGATGAAGGGCCAATTTCATGTACTGTATACCACGATGCTGGCTGCAGTGCAAGTGATGAAATGTACCTTACTGTAAATGAAAGTCCATATGTAGATTTGGGCAATGATACTGCTGTTTGCGGAAAAATAATTCTTGACGCTGGTGCAGATGGAACCATTTACAACTGGTCAACCGGAGAAACCACTCAGGAAATAGAAGTTTCTGGTCAACATCAGATTTCAGTAGATGTTGAAAACGTGTATGGGTGTATTGCTCAGGATACTATTTACATTACAGCTTGTGATATGGATGATTATTTCAGTGATATTCCAAATATTATCACACCGAATGAAGACGGGAAAAATGACCAGTGGATTGTTGAGAAACTTAGTGGATTTCCGGATGTGGAAGTTGAAATCTACGACAGGTGGGGTCGTCTGATTTACAGGTCAGAAACAGGTTATCCAACACCATGGAATGGAATCAATATGCATGGGAATATAGTTCCTACTGGTTCATATCACTATGTATTTTTGCTTAATTATGAAGATTACAAACGAGTTACTGGTTCTGTTTCAGTAATTAAATAAGGAGAAGATTAGAAAAGTCTGAAAAGAGTTATGCTATATAGGAAAGTATTATTTGGTGTGTTGTTCATTTTTTCGACTATGCTTAATGTTGAGGCACAACAGGTGCCATTGTATAGTCAATATGTGTTAAATGGCTTTCTGATAAATCCGGCCATGGCTGGTGCGGAAGGATATAGCTCAGTGAATCTCACTGCCAGGGAACAATGGATAGGCGTTAAAGATGCACCCTCGACATATGCCTTAAGTTTCAATACGAAACTTATGAGGAACAGTTTTATTAAAAGAAAATCTTCTGTCAGAAGAAAGAAAAACTATGGTTTTACTGATGGAAAAATAGGATTGGGCGGCTATGTATTCAGCGATCATAACGGTCCCCTTAGCAGAACAGGCGCAAGGGTTTCATACGCCTATCATCTTTATAATAAGTCAGCAAGACAGCAGTTGTCATTTGGATTATCTCTTGTAGCATACCAAATGAAATTTGATGAGGATAAGGCAATTTTGAGAGATCCTGATGATGAAATATGGTATTCCGCCCGAGAATCAATCTTTGTTCCTGATGCAGATTTTGGTGTTTATTTCACCGATCCCAGTTTCTTTATTGGTTTTTCCGCAGATCAATTATTGGAATCCATCATAAAATTTGGCTCACAGGTTTATGACCAGCAAAAATTAGAGCGAAACTACTACCTTTTTGGGGGATATGATTTTGAAATCAGCAGTCAGCTTGTCCTGGAACCATCGTCACTAATGAAAATTGCTGAGAATGGAGCTTTTCAGGGAGATTTCAGCTTAAAAATCTACTATGACCAGAGCTATTGGGGAGGAGTTACCTACAGAACCGGAGATGCTATCATATTGCTAGCGGGGCTAAGCTTAGACAGGTATGTTTTTGGATATGCATTTGACATAAACTTATCGAGCATTATGAAGCATAGCTTTGGCTCACATGAATTTATGTTTGCAGTAAAGTGGGGAGATAACAGTAAAAGATACAGGTGGTTGAATAGGTAAGAAGTTTAAAAATGTGTTCCTGAATACTTCTGACAGAAATCCCAATCACTTTTATAATACTCCCGAATTTTTTCAAAATCCTTTTCGTCTTCTTCTGTGAAAACCGATTTACCAGAAATAAGAAATCCTGGTATTATGTGCGTTACAAAGGATAGAATGTGAAGAATGAATTCCCTGTACTTCCTGTGAGTTTTATTTAATGTAGGATGTAAAGACTTTGCCGGCCTGTAGTGAAATAAGCGGTTGAATTTTCTCAGGACAATCAATTGCTTTTCGTTGAAGGCCTTCAGGACTTTTTTTGACAACTTTTTTTTTGAGATAAGCTCAGTTCCTGTAAAAGAAGTAATCGTTTCGATAAATGCACCAGGATTTTTTTTCAATTCATCGAATGTAAGTACCAATGGTGGTGTTTTGCAGAGTTGTTCAATATTTTCAATTTTATCTCTCCAGATTAGATCCTCCTTCTTCCATATGCCAGTATCTTCCTCAATATTGAAAAACTCCTTAAAACTGTATGCGCCATGTTTCCTGATATGATATTTATACCTGGAAATTATCCAGTCGCCGTGCTTTCTTACAAACAAAATAATTTTCGCATCAGGAAATTGACCCACTATCTCCTCAACCGTCTCAACAAGGCGCTTATCTTTTTCAATAGAAAAAAGATGCCTACCCCCCTCCGCTTCAGTTATGTCTTTGTACCTGAGAAATTGATGTTTTTCATAATACCTGATTCCTGCCAGGTTTGGGAATACGACATTTTGAAAATAGGTCGATGCTACCTTCGGCAGCCCCAGGTGAAAGTATATTTCGAAGTTGGTCTTCAAGGTTTTTAATAATTTTTTCCAAAGGTAGTGATTAAGGTTAAAGGGTTTATGGGTTTAAGGGCAAATGTGGTATCCACTGCCCATTGCCTTCTGCCTATTCTATCTTCTTGCGTTCAGCAGCGTTCACAAAGAGTATCTGTCCTTGTTTCTTATATTCTTCAAAGACCTTTCTTCCTCCTAATTTAAGTGACTCACCTGTAAATCCTATAATAGTTAATGCTGCTTGATCTGACTTCTCATCTACTATATCAATATAGCTTCTATCAGGATCTTCTTCAATAATTTCAATATTCTTGCTTGTTATGGGCAGCCGTCCTGTCGAGATTAGCTCTTCGAGCTCTCTTCTTGTTTCAATGGTAGTTCCTGGTTTGCAGAGCTGGAATATACTGATCTTGCTTTTTTTCCAGGATGGATGTCCCTGGATTATAAAGCTCAACAAGATCATCAGGTGGGCATTGTCCTGGTCAAGGCTTCTTAACCACACATGTATACCATTTTTATAAATCAATTGTTTTGGTGAGCTTCCAAGTATGCATACATCGAAGTTCCCGGCATTAACCAATGAAAAATTATCTATGATGCCTTTCAGATTGTCCGGATTCTCACGATCGTATTCCAATATCACCATGTTATTCTCCATTCCCGAGATACCAGGAAGCTGGATGGTTTGCGCTATGGCAGAGGTGTAAGAGGGAGAGATCATGGTATCGATATACACATGAGATCCAACCCCTATATGATTGTGAATTAGTTTTTTTAGCAATACCTGGGACTCCTGGTAGGTGGCTTTAGAGTAATAATTTTCAATGAGATGGATATAAGTTCCAAAACCATATTTATATGATATCCAGTTAATTAGCTGAAAAGCATTATCTCTCTCAAAGGAATCATCAGAAATGCAAACTGCACTTGGCCTCCACTCCTGGCTTCCCCTGGATTTTCTGCTTTGCTGGAGATAAACCATCAAACTTCTGTTTAACTGAAGTATCGAATTGGTGAAGATGGCAACAAGTCCTTTCCTCCCTTTATGGTAATTAGAGATATAGAGGTACAACAGAACAATAAGGATGATGGACGCCAGTGCATACCATGTATTAATTTTAAACATTATAAGGATGGCAGTAATAAAACCAACCAGGGAGATATACCATCTGGATTTAAAAGAAGGCCGATAAGAGGGCGAAGACCCAAAATGATTCAGGAATGATATCAGGCACAAAGAACCATATGTGACCATGAAAAACATGGATATAATTTGTGCCACGGAGTTAACATTTCCTGCAGCAACAAAAACAAAGGCAATTACAATGGTGATGACTGTTGCATTGTACGGTTCATTGGTATCGCCTCTCCCAGCTGAGAGGAACTTATTCAAACGCTTCGATGGAAAAGAGTTGTCATTAGCTAACGCCTGCAACGTACGTGGAGCCACCATGATTGAACCCAGGGCCGAGGAGATCGTCGAAGCCGCCAGTCCAAGTGGAATTATAAAACTTCCCCCAATAGCAATTTGTGCCATCACCAGCTGGTTTCCAGTGAGGTCCTCGATACTGGCTGAAGCTGCCAATTTATAAACTACAAAGAAGTATGTTATCATCCCTACGACCGCGGCGAGGGTAGTACCTATGGGAATTGACTTCGATGGATTTTTCAAATCACCGGATAATCCCACTCCGGCTGTTATACCTGTAAAGGCAGGGAAAATAATAGCAAATACAATAAAAAATGAGTTGCTCATGTTCCTGGATCCTGCATCAAGGAAAGAGAATGTATGTGTTTCAGCATAACCTGTTTTTCCAAGGAAGAACATCAATATTGAGATGAAAAGAATAGCAACAACATAATAGAGCATCTTAACACCAACTCCGGCTCCTTTTTTTAATATCAATATGGATAATCCTAACATGGCTGGCAGGCTTATCACCTGTCGTGGCAGATTAAATCCGAAAGCGTCACTCACCCAGTCAAAGAAAAACTGGAATGCTTCGGTAAATGCAATAATGTAAAAGGCAACGCTAATGGCTTGTGAGAAGAAAAGAGCAAAGCCGATGGTAGCCCCAATATTTAATCCAAATGAACGGGAGATAATGAAGTATTCTCCACCACCCTCAACTCGCTTATTGGTTGCCAACTCTGAGATTGCCAATGAGGTAGGGATGGTTACCATATGTCCTAGCAAGATGATCAATATCACACCCCAGAAACCAAGTGTTCCTACTGCAAATCCAAAACGGAGAAAAAGGATTGCACCGAGTATAGTTGAAATTGCAGTAAAAAAAACCGGTGCTGTACCAAAAGATTTCTTTGAAGCTTGAGCCATTATAATATGTTCTTATTCGTCCATAAATGTACAATTTGAAAAGGAAAAAGGAAAAGAGAAAAAGGAAAAAGTGTCCTTTGCCTTTTCTTTCCTTTTAATTACCTTGGCAATTAAATTAATTTTTAATTAATATTTCTAATATGAAACCTAAGTATACTGCTTTCGTTATCCTATTTCTTTTCATATTCTGGGCTCCTGTTCTATGGGCACAGGAGCATGGTACCGATAAAGATAACAATGCTGTTCCTGTTTTTGAAAATGGTGAAGCTCAGGTAGTTACTGCGTTTAGTGATGAAGACAAATGGATTAGGGAGGACCTGTGGGTTGTAACAGAATTTGATACAGACGGCGATGGTGAACTTGACAGAATGCATGTAGATGTTACCAGGCCCTACCAGACAGAAACATCGGGATTGAAACTTCCCGTAGTATATAACACGAGTCCGTATTTTGCCGGTACTGCATCCGGAAACCTGAAGTATTTCTGGAATCCGAGGCATGAACTTGGCGCTGAGCCACCGGAACGTCTTCGCCATCCTGAGATCGAGCGACGTGGTGAGCGCCCAATAATCTCCAGGTCTCATGTCGACACGTGGTTGCCTCGCGGATATATTGTAGTACACTCCAGCTCACCTGGAACCGGACTTTCAGACGGCTCTCCAACGGTTGGTGGCGACAATGAATCGCTGGCTCCGAAAGCCGTTATTGACTGGCTGTGCGGCCGGGCAAAAGGATATACTGAGAGAGACGGTAATGAAGAAGTAAGCGCGTATTGGTGTACCGGGAAAGTGGGTATGACTGGTACATCCTATGAAGGAACATTGCCTGTTGCTGCAGCAACAACAGGCGTTGAAGGTCTGGAAGCTATCATCCCTGTGGCACCAAATACTTCCTATTATCACTACTATCGCTCAAATGGTCTGATACGTCACCCGGGTGGCTGGATGGGAGAAGACATTGATGTGATTTATGACTTCATTCACAGCGGCGACGAATCCAAACGCGAATACAGCAATCAGCATGTCAGAGAAGAAGTATTAAATGCCAACAAAGACAGGATCACCGGTGACTGGAACGATTTCTGGGCCAGCAGGGATTACTTGCTGGATATTGAGCCCATGAAAGCCGCGATGTTGATGTCACATGGTTTTAACGACTGGAATGTGATGCCAATACACAGTTACAGAATTTATGAAGCAGCAAAGGCCAAGGGTATTCCCACACAGATTTTCTATCACCAGGGAGGACATGGCGGTCCACCACCAATGAGCATGATGAACAGGTGGTTTACCAGGTACCTGCATGGAATAGAAAACGGTGTGGAAAATGATGCCAGGGCATGGATCGTGAGGGAAGATGACGATATAGATAAACCCACTGCTTATGAAGATTACCCTAATCCGGATGCAAGGTCTGTAGAATTATTTCTATCGCCAGGCGCTCCTGAAAGAGGAAGTCTTAGTCTGAAAAACTCTGAAAATCAAGGCACCGAGACCCTTGTCGATAATTTCTCATTTTCGGGATCAGCTCTCGCTGCGGCAGAAAATACTCAACACCGTCTGATTTATGTGACACCAGAGCTCACATCGTCCATTCATATTTCAGGAGTACCAAAGATGAAGATCAGATTGGCAAGTAGTAAGCCCTTTGCCAACCTGTCTGTATGGCTGGTATCTTTGCCATGGGAAAACGGCAGAAGAACAAAAATAACAGACAATATCATCACACGCGGATGGGCAGATCCTCAGAACTATAAATCACTGTCGAAGAGCAAGCCTCTCAAGCTGGGAAAATTTGTCGAAATGTCATTCGACCTCCAACCCGATGATCAGATCATTCCAGCTGGCCAACAAATTGGACTGATGATTTTCTCCAGTGACAAAGACTTTACACTGCGGCCCGATCCGGGAACAGAGCTAACTATAGACCTGGATGCAACGAGCATTACGATTCCTGTTGTAGGAGGTAAAGAAACATTTGAAAAAGCAATAACTAAATAGTTGACTATGAAAAAAATTAAAAAAATTAAATGGGAACTTGGCACGGCATTGTTTTTGTCAGTAGCTTCCATAGTACTGGCTGTGGTGTGGATTATTAGCTTAATACAGGGTATTACAGATACAGATGGATGGATGATCGCAAACGCAGTCATTTGGACCCTTCAATCGGTCCTTTGGCCCATGAAGGCAAAGAAAGATTACAAAAGGTTGAAAGAATTAAAAGAAAAATTAAATAAAATATCTTAGAACCGCTATTTTTGGCGTTTCGCTTTACTAACAAATAATCAAAATCGTGACTCGAAAACTTACTTTCCTTGCGCTGGCTCTCATATTGCTGGCTCCCCTCTCCTATTCCCAAACTGATTCTGTATTTAGCAGGATCATCGAAATTGGAACAACTGACAATCAAACCATGGACCATCTCGATGTGCTCTGCAATCGTTTTGGTGGGCGACTTATTGGTTCCGATGCCTATGAGAATGCTGCGATATGGGCCGGGAGCAAATTCAAGGAATGGGGCATGGAAGTAGTTTATGACGAGGTTGGAGAACTACCCGTTGGTTTCAATCGCGGACCGTGGTTTGGAAGAATGCTGTCGGATGAAGGTATGTACCTTCACTATGCCACGCCATCATACACCTCAGGAACGAAAGGTGTTCAAAGAGGTCATGTGATGATCGAACCAACGAGCCAGGCAGAATTCGACAGGATGAAGGGAAAACTCAAAGGAGCATGGGTATTGATTTCAGGGGAGAATAAGGGCTGGCCCATTGATTATTCTGTAAACGGAGACCATCTCAGGGATTCCATCAAGCTTGAGAATATCAGGATTGCGGAAGAGAATACAAGAATACGCAAAGAGAACAAGGAAAACGAGGGAAGCAGAAAACAACAGCAGGATCTTCTGGAAAAAATAGAAGAACCAGCGCTCTTCTACAGCGAAATGCGCGAAGCCGGAATTTTAGGCATCATTCAGAAAACAAAAACACCCATCAGGGTCTTGTACGACAGGAAAAACATTCATGACATGACTTTCGAGACACTTCCAACTGTACCTGATATTAAGCTGGATGAACACCAGTATGAAATTATTTACCGGATGGCAGAAGAACGCAGGTTCTTCCAGTTAGAATTTGATATCCGAAATCATTTCAAAATGGGGCCTGTTAAATACCACAATGTCATAGGCGTGATTCCCGGAACAGATTATCCTGAAGAATACGTAATCATGGGCGGTCACCTCGACGCTTATGATGTAGCTACAGGGGGCGTGGATGATGGATCAGGTGTTACCCCAACCATGGAAGCAGCCCGATTGATCATGGAAGCCGGGGGAAAACCTAAAAGAACAATTCTGGTTGTGCTGTGGGCGGGAGAAGAATTTGGCTTATATGGTTCAAGAAGCTGGGTTGAGCGCTTCGAATCAGACCTTGACAATGTTTCCAATATGATCAACCGTGATGGAGGACCGACAGTACCCAAAGCTATCAGTGTGTCTGATGCCATGTGGGAAGATTTTGTACCCATAGCAGATGTCATCAACAATATCAATCCCGAATTCCCTTTTGAATTGAAAAAACGCAATCCCAGAGAGAAGCCAAAGAAACCATGGGGAACCGACAGCGGTCCATTTGCTGTAAAGGGCGTTCCCGTTATTGGGTTCGAAAACGCAGATCCCAAGGGATATGATTTCGATTATTACGAGATATGGCACACAGAGCGTGATCTTTACAATAAAAGCATTCCCGAATACCAGGAACATGCAGCAATTGCAACTGCAATCCTTGTTTACGGAATTGCAGATTTGGATCATTTGCTGAATCGGGAGGGGTATTGGAAGTAAGATTTCTCCAAGAAACTCTGTGTAACAGCTATTACACAAAGTTTCAAAGAGATTAATCAGAGGATCGCAGAGAATTGATCGTCTATCCTACTTCTTCCTTACCGCTGTCAGGATAATAAGTCCGACCCTGGCAATGATAAAGGCAAAGAGCCCCATCAGAGGACCAATAAGCGCCATTTTCAATCCGCCTGCCATCAAGCTCGGTGAAATATCACCTGCAGCTGCAACTTTATCGAAGGCCAAAATCAAGCCAAAGGTGCGCCCCAGGTAACCCCATGCCAGCGCAAACCAGGCAAAGTTTACAATTAGAGAAGTAGTCTTTTCATTCTCTCCCTTTTCCAAAAATGCTTTTACCAAAAGGCCAATAATAACCAGGATCACTATAAGAATTACGTAAGTTATCCCCGGTCCGCCTTCACTTAGTTTATCAGTAATTTGATTCATCTTGTGTGTTTTTAATGATTACTGAGCGAAAAGTAGAAATATAATTCATCCAAAAAATATATTTGCGACTGATGAAACATAGATGCCTGCAATCGGCATATTTTATGCTGCAAATTGTAAAATATCTTCCGAAACTGCAAAAAAAGGGGCTAATCCGGTTATTGGTCGATAAAATGAAGCAGGTAAGAAGAGTTTTTGTAATATTGTTAAAATGAAGATTCCGAATTTTAAACAAATGCGAATTTATCTTCTCCACTTCCTGTTTTGGGTTGGTGTTTGGTTTTTCTTTATTTATTTCTTTTCATACAATTCAGATGACACCAGGTATGTAAGGTGGTTTTCCAGTCTGCTCCTGCCCCTTACCATTGCTATAACCTATTTCGCAGTCTATTACCTGGTTCCAAAGTATTTATTAGAAAAGAAGTATGGAAAATTCCTGCTGTACACTTTTTATATGATCGTTTTCTCATCATACATGATTGTACTGATCATTTATGGATGCCTGATCTTTGTTCTGAAGTTCGACGCAACGAACATTCCACCAATGAGCAAAAATTTCTTCTCTGTACTTGTCCTGGTATACCTGGTTGTGGTAATCATTAGTTTTATAAGTATTCTGAATCATCATTTCGGAACAGAAAAGAAAAATAAGGAGTTGCAAAATAAAATACTCGAAACTCAATTAAAGATCAAGGAACAGGAATTGCATTACCTTAAGATGCAGATTCATCCCCATTTCCTATTTAATACACTTAATACCATCTACGGGCTCTCCCTTAAGCAATCAAAGCAAACTCCGGAAATCATCCTTAAGCTATCCAACCTGCTGGATTACATTCTCTACCAGATAAATAAGCCGAGGGTTAGATTGAACGAGGAGATCATGCACATCAAAGAGTACATTGAACTCGAGAAAATTCGTTTCCATGACTCACTAATTGTTAGGCAAGATATTGATAATGTTGGTGATAGCATTGAAATCGCCCCCATGTTACTCATTCCATTTGTAGAAAATGCATTCAAGCACGGAGGGCTGAAAGATGGAAATCTTGAAATTGACATGATAGTTAAAGTGGGAAAAAATCAATTTACATTTTCAATTCGCAATACCCTTTCTAAGATAGAAAAACAGCAAAATAATCACGGTATCGGATTGGAGAACATAAGAAAAAGACTGGAGCTTAATTATGAAGATAACTATCAATTGGACATTGAAGAAAAAGGTGGGGAGTTCCATGTTATGCTCAATATTCTTAATATAAATGCAGTAAAAAATGCCTAGAATTATTCATTGCATCATCGTTGATGATGAGCCGATTGCAAGGGAGATACTGGAAAGTCACCTGGCAAAAATAAGTACGGTTAAAGTAATTGCCAGTTGTAAAAGTGCGGTGGAAGCATTTAAAGTTATTTCCACAGAAAATATCGATCTCATTTTCCTTGATATCAATATGCCTGAGATTTCAGGTCTTTCTTTTGCCAAATCGATGACAAAAAATATCAAGATCATATTCACTACTGCATATCGCGAATATGCCGTTGACGGCTTTGATTTACAGGTAGTTGACTACCTATTGAAACCAATCTCCTTTGAGCGCCTTCTCCAGGGAATAAATAAATTTCTAGACGAAAAAATTGCAGTAAACACCTTGGTTTCCAAAGAAATCAGTACAAAGAAAACTGACTCCTTTTTTGTTCGTTCTGACCGAAAAATGATCAAGATTGATATCCCTGAAATTCAGTTTGTGGAAAGTCTGAGCGACTACATAAAGATACATTTGAACGATAAAACTGTGCTTACCAGGGAGACGCTTTCAAATATTGAAGTCAAACTTCCAACGAGTGATTTTCTGCGAATCCACAGGTCATATATTGTATCCATGACTGCCATAGAATCTTATACCCACGAGTCTGTGATAGTAAATAAGCATGAATTACCTATCAGCAGAAGTCACAAAGAAGGTGTGTTGGCGAGGCTGGAATGAATATCGAAAGTATTTTGAGCACGCCTCATCTCGTTCGATGGTGAAATCCTCCGGGTAGGCAACAAGGGAATTGACTCATTGACTCATTGGCTCATTCTAGAAATACAAATCCCTCTCCCCTGTTTTTACTTTTTGCAGGCGTTCTACCAGCTTATCCTTAAACTGCTCGTCCTCGTAATCGTGAAGACTTTTTTCAATCAACTTGTATCCGTTGGTCTTAGTATTTACCGGAGCATAATCCTCCAGATATTCGGCCAGTGTAAGCAGAGCATTTGGAGTACAGTAGCGTTTTATGAAACCGGGTACAGAAAACTCCATGAAATGCTCCCCAGTCCTGCCCAAACGGTAGCAAGCAGTGCAAAAAGAGGGAATATAACCTGTATCTATAAGTTCGTTAATAACTTCGTTTAGTGATCGATCATCATTGATTTCAAACTGTTCTGCATTCAAATCCTGGTCATCTTTTTTTCCAGAGTACGCTTTTATCTCAATTTTTGTTCCGGCATCAATTTGCGAAACACCGTACTTCAGCACTTCTTCACGAATATGAGCTGGCTCACGTGCAGTAAGAATTAAGCCGGTATAAGGTACAGCAAGCCGCAGAATAGCGACCAACTTTGTAAAATCGTCATCAGAAACAATGTAGCGTTCATCGAGTTTCACGTTAGATGCTTGCTTAATCCTTGGAAATGAAATGGTATGCGGTCCGACATTGTAAACTGCCTCAAAATGATTCACATGTCTGACCAGTGCCAGTGCTTCAAATCTCCAGTCGTACAATCCAAACAAAGCACCAATCCCTACATCATCTATTCCAGCTTCCTGCGCACGATCCAGCGCCGTGATCCTGTAGTCATAGTTACGCTTCATCCCACTTGTATGATACTTCGCATAAGCATCCCTGTGATAGGTCTCCTGGAAAACCTGGTAAGTACCAATCCCTGCTTCCTTCACTATTCTGAATCCCTCGATTTCCATTGGAGCAGCATTGATATTTACCCTGCGGATCTCACCATTACCCTTTTTCACCTCGTAGACTGTCCTAACAGATTCAGCAATAAAATCAGGGTTATACTTTGGATGCTCACCATATACTAGTATCAGACGTTTATGTCCATTATCTTCGAGCATTTCCACTTCCTCAACCAACTCATCATGTCCAAGGGTAGTCCGCTTTTGGTCTTTATTAGAGGTCCTGAAACCACAGTACTCACAGTTGTTCGTACATAGGTTACCGACATACAGCGGTGCAAACAGGACAATCCTGTTCCCATAAACATTCTTTTTCAACTGGCGGGCCCCCTCCTTGATCTCCTCAACAAGCTCAGGATCAGTAGCATTTATCAATACGGCAGTCTCCTCCAGGTTAAGTCGGTTCTTGGCTAAAGACTTTTTAATAATGGCTCTGACTTTTTCTGCATCAGAACTAGTTTTGTTGATGGTATCCCATATCTCATCTTCAGAGATAAAAGGTTTCATAGCCTCATCAGGGACGGCATAAATTTGCGGATCGTAATTCATTCTTTCTTGAAACACGAACCCTTGGAAGCTCAAAATGAAGTTTTTGAATTCACTTTTCCTTCAGCTCTTCCTCAGGATCAAATTAATATATTTTTTTTTTGTTCCTTGATGACAGCTTACTCCGGCATCTCAGATGGTGCAAAGATATGTATTGTTATTCAGATAACATTAACATTTAACTTGTTTTTAATTCAAACCATGTTGAATGTAATAACACTATTGCGTGAAATGATATCAAGTTTGGGGAGTGTGTAAAAATTATGACGCAAGAGTAAAGAATTGTATCTTTATTCACCAGAAAATATGATTACTGGACAATACTGTTTTTGGAGATAGATCCCCTGGTTGATCCGATAAAAGATCATCCGGAATTTAAGAGCACTTTTAACAACATCGAAGACAAATTCTGGGAAAGACACAAGCAACTAAAATCCTCCTTAAAGGAGGACGGATTAATTTAAACTTATGAATCGACTAAGCATATATCTTCTATCATCATTATTCCTCTTGACATTCCTGGGATCAGAAGGACAAGGTCTGAATCTGCAAATTGGAGACCGATTTGAATTAAGCCAATCGCTTACGCAGAATACGCTTACAGATGCTTCTAATACAAGAGGGAATGTAAGTCTGGATATAAGAAGCAGCGTGCTTATTGAGGTAAGCGGATTGCTCGATTCAAGTGCATATCAAATTAATTGCCAGTATAAAGACCTTTCACTAAGTCTGCTTTCCCCCGATATGGAAATCGTAATTAGTTCC
The DNA here is from genome assembly GCA_964538375.1 of uncultured Bacteroidaceae bacterium. Lineage (GTDB taxonomy): Bacteria > Bacteroidota > Bacteroidia > Bacteroidales > JAUUZQ01. Next base: position 14,822 of record CAZIFQ010000011.1, read on the forward strand.
AGTACAAGATCATATAGCTCAATAATGAAATACCTTACTTTGCTGGAAGATCATAGATTCGAGGGAGTATTAGCATCAACTGGGGAGCTGATTTCTATCAGTAATTTAGATGAACATATCATCAGCTTTTATGAGGAAGATAAGCTCAGCTCTAATGAGCAGGATATTATAATTAAGACACTTAAGGAGGCCTTTGGTGAAGATGCATTTGAAGGATTTATTAATCTTACCCTGAACATGTACTGCAATAAAATGGCTAGCAAATGTAAAAAGGATGTATCATATTCGTTTAATGCAAAGCCAATAACTTTGCACAATACCTTTTATATGCAGAATCCAAAAGATGGAGGTACCCGAATACAGGGAATCGGCGCCATTACCGCGAATGAAGATAAGATCAATTTCGAGGGAGGAAGCATTACAACAAATCTAAACGGGACCCAAACATTTGATCATCTTTTTGATTCGGAAACAGGTTGGCTCATTGAAGGGAACTCAAAGCAAAAGATATACCTTGTCACCGTATTTCATGGTAAAACCGATCTGCCCGAAGGATTGGAGGTGCCATCCCTGACAGAAACGGAATATATTTTCAAAGGAGCGAAAATTGAAGTTGAAAATTGAATATTGGAGAAGAATGTACAAAAAAATATTAATCGTTGTCATTGCTGTATTCTTCTCTATATACAGCAGCGCCCAACCCTATAAAAATGCTGCAGGAATACGCGCGGGGTTATCCAGTGGTCTAAATTTCAGACATTTAACAGATAATAACCTGCTTTTTGAAGGAGATGCTCTATATAACAGGGAAGGATCACAATTCTCAGCCATGCTCGGCTATCAATTCACACCGCATGATAAAAAGAGAGTTTATTATTATGCCGGAGCTGGAATATTTGGAGGGACCTGGGACGAAGAAAATGCAGCAGGTGTATGCCTGGTTGCTGGAGCAGAATATGTATACAGACAAGTTCCGCTTAGCATGGGAGTAGAATGGAAACCACAAGCCAAAATATTCTCCGGAGTTGGCTTTCTCATTCCTGACATCGGTGTAACAGTTAGATTTGTGATCAATTAATATTTGCCTCAGGCAGTAAAAAAAATATATTTTACTTCGCAAAGGGAGACTGAGTTAGTTAGAATCTGTAGTTGTTCACTTAAAATAAAGCTCATATGTCACAAATAGATGAAGTCAGGATACCGAGCTTAGAAGATATTAAGCAGGTAGTAAAAAGGATCAGGCCTTATGTACATAATACACCGGTTCTCGAATCAAGGACTTTAAATCAATATGTGGGTGCAAAGGTTTTCATGAAGTGTGAGAATTTCCAGCGCATGGGGGCATTTAAGATGCGTGGAGCTACGAATGCCATACTTCAACTTACGGATGATGAACGTGCCAAAGGTGTTGTCACTCACTCCTCCGGTAATTTTGCGCAAGCACTTTCGCTGGCGGCCCAAACCCTTGATACCAAGGCATACATCGTTATGCCTGACAGTGCTGCCGGAGTAAAGATTGACGCCGTGAAAGGATATGGTGCAGAGATAATTTTGTGTGCGCCAACACTTGAGCAACGAGAAAAAATCTCCCGCAACATTCAGGAAAAAACCGGTGCCACCTTTATTCACCCTTCAAACGATATGAATGTGATTCTCGGACAGGGAACTGCTGCAGTGGAATTAATCAAAGAAGTAAAATACCTTGATGTGATCATGACTCCTATAGGTGGCGGAGGATTAGTTGCCGGCACTGCTCTTGCGGTTCATCATCTCCTCCCTGAAGCTGAAACTTTAGGTAGTGAACCCTTTGGTGCAGATGATGCCTACCTCTCTCTCAAGACCGGTAAGATCCAGCCCAGCATAAAGCCCAACACTATTGCCGATGGATTAAAGACACAGCTTGGCGATCAGAATTTCCCTATCATCAGAAAATATGTAAGCAAAATCATCCGCGTTGAAGAATCTGAAATTGTGGATGCAATGCGCTATATCTGGGAACGCATGAAAATCATCATCGAACCCTCCAGTGCAGTAGCAGTAGCCGCTCTCTTCAGAAATAAGGAAGAATTCAAAAATCGAAGCGTCGGGATAATTATTTCAGGAGGTAATGTGGATTTAGGAAAATTGCCATTTTAACCACACCTCCCCATTTGCCTGCGGCAAATTCCTTCTCCACATCTCGAGTTTCCATCCAGATTCCTTTTATTACCGCTCCGTACCGAAGTTGTTATTGGGCATTGTAATTGAGTTAAAAATTGTTCATCATAGCATTGGAAGAAAGATATAACTCTGTCTTTCAAAAATAAATTCATCGTTTTTCTTTGTTTCTATCTATCTCATTTTATGGGAGTTGAAAAATATTTTAAAAATAATTGATTTCTGATACGATATTTTGACTTCTCATCACATTAAGAAGTAAAAACTATGACAACAATGAAGATTATATTTATCCTTAAGAGGATGGATAAAATGATCAGGTCGCAGGCCACCGGAAAGCCGGAAGAGTTTGCGAGTCGCCTCGGCGTATCGGAACGAACAATGTATAATTACCTCGCTTTGCTGAAAGGACTGGGCGCACCCCTTCGATTTTCACGTGTCTGTGATAGCTACCTCTACCTTGAAGATTGCAAACTGCTGATGGAATATGATAAGATGCTTGCCGGGTAATTATCAATGTGCTTATGTTACAAAAAAATACATCCTCTTTTCAGGGTATTGTTGTGAAACAAACAATACATTTTTCGGAAGTAAGATTAAGGGTTTCTTCCAGGTTCAAAATGAAATTATATCTTTATGGTAGGTAAAAACCTACCTACCTATCTCTCTTAAGGATGAAAAAATATACCGACAATGAAATCATCGATGGTATAGCCAGGGACAAAAGCAAAGTGCTGTTGTTTGTCTACAAGGAATACTATCCGCTTATCGAAAACTATGTACATCAACATGGTGGAAACACCGATCAGGCAAAAGATCTGTTCCAGGAAGGAATGATTATCATCTACAAAAAAGTCAGTGCCGGAAACCTTAAACTCTTCTGTAAATTCAGCACTTTCCTGTATGCGGTTTGCAAACGAATATGGATACAGGAAAGAAAGAAGGCGATGTTGAGAATCTATAAGATGAAAGAATCGAGCCTGGTTGCCGAACCATCCACGACTTATGGTGAAGAAACCATAGATGAAGTAAAACTCCTATTCGATAAACACTTCGAACAATTGAGTCCAGATTGCCAAAAAATACTGCGTCTGCATTTCAACGATTGTACGAATGAAGAAATTCGCTTAGCCATGGGATACAATACAGTTCACCATGTGGTTGATAGAAAATACAGGTGCAAGAAGAGCTTGATTGACAGAATTAAAAATGACCCCACATTTAGAAAATTTTTAAAATGAAGAACATAGATAAAATCATCAAATATCTTTCCGGTGAATTGTCACCTGGCGAAAGTGAGCTTTTCATGAAAGAGGTCACAGAGAGTCCTGAACTCAAAGGTGAGCTTGATTCTGTGTCAGCAATATGGAAAGAAATAAGTAAACAGCTGAAGCTTCAGGATGGTCCCGAATCGTCAGACAGGGAGCAGCTGATTGCAGAAATTCTTGCCGAACACGATGTTCGTAATTATGGTAAGAAAAAGGCAACAAAAAAAGAAATCGCTTTTAAAGCGAACTTGCAGCAAACCATGCGAGAAGCTCAGAAAGTTGAAAAACCGAAAAGAAGTATATCTCGCAGGGCATACTCCTTGATTACCTTAGTGGCTGCTGCAGCAAGCATTGCACTGGTATTCATTTTGAATCCCCCATCCGATCTCAATGAATTAACTGATTCATACTATCATCCCGCTTCAGAACCAGTTTTTGAAACTATTAACAGCGCCTCCAGAAGTGGAATGTCTTCTGCAATGGCCCTGTTTGAGCAAGGGAGTTATAAAGAATCAATAGCTATTGCAAAGACAGAAATGGAAAAGTATCCTGAAATTATTGAGATACAATTGCTATACTCGCTTGCATGTTTTGAATCAGGTGATCTTGTTCTTGCGGAATCCGAATTGTTGGAGATAACACTTCTTCAGCAAAGCAATTTTTATGAGATTGCAAATTGGTACCTGGCATTGATTTATTTAAAGTCTGATATGAATCAAGAGGCAACTGATTTGCTCCTTGAGATAGTAAAAGAGAAAGGAAAGTATTCAAAGGGAGCAAAGATGTTGTTGAGGAAGATGGATTGAAGGAACAAAGCATGGCCATACAGTAGCCCACTCTCAACGCTAGTCACTCTAGCTCACGCAGGTCGCTCAAGTGACCTTCCCTGGTTAATAACATCTCTCAACATATTGTTAAATATTTCCTATTTTTAAGCCACTAAGCTGGATAATATGTCAACATTCCCTTTTTACAGACAGATGGATGCCATGGATTGTGGCCCTACATGCCTTCGCATGGTTGCAAAATACTATGGAAAACATTTTACATTACAAACGCTACGTGAAAGAGCCCACCTGGCACGAGACGGAGTCTCAATGCTCGGGATTGCCGATGCCGCAGAGTCTATTGGGATAAAAACCATGGGGGCTGCCCTGTCGTGGGACAAGCTAAAAGAAGAAGCACCTGTTCCTTTTATTGCACATTGGAAGCAACAACATTTCGTCGTGGTCTATAAAATCAAAAAAGACAAGGTGTATGTTGCAGATCCTGCTTTCGGATTGGTAACTTATTCAAAGGATGAATTTTTAAAGGGTTGGTTAAGCACAAAAAAGGATGAAGAGAATAAAGGTTCTGTTTTGCTGCTGCAACCCTCTGCAGATTTTTTTAAACAAGATCCTGAGGAGAAGAATGGTAAAGGAATACGCTTCCTGTTAAAATATCTCGTTCCACACAGAAAGCTTGCTATACAATTGATCATTGGTGTTGTCATTGGCAGTATCATACAATTGATCATGCCTTTCCTGTTCCAGGGAATAGTCGATTTTGGTATCAGTAATAATGATCCCGGATTTATCTACCTTATCCTGATATTCCAGTTCGTGCTGATCATAAGTTACATGGGAGTGGAATTTATCAGGAGATGGATACTCCTTCACATCAGTACCCGAATCAATATCTCCCTTATATCAGATTTCCTGGTGAAACTGATGAAACTGCCTGTTGGATTCTTTGACTCAAGGCATACAGGGGATATTTTACAGCGTATCGGTGATCACAAACGCGTAGAATCATTTATCACCACCTCTTCGCTCTCAATCATCTTTTCCATCTTCACCTTTGTAATGTTCACCATTGTACTGGCCATCTTCAGCTTGAAGATTCTGATCATCTTCCTTCTTGGTTCAGCCATTTACTTTTTATGGGTGTATATGTTCATGAAAAAAAGAAGGGAGCTTGATCATAAGCGCTTCGGAAAGATGTCTGAAGATCAGAGCAAACAGATCCAGATTATTAATGGAATACAGGAAATTAAAATAAACAACGCTGAACGATCTAAGCGATGGGAGTGGGAATATATCCAGGCCAGCTTGTTTCGTATCAATATCAAAGGACTGAGCATTAGTCAGTACCAGGAAGCTGGTGGCACCCTTGTTAACGAATTGAAGAACATGCTTATAACTGTTGTTGCAGCCCTGGCAGTTATCAACGGCTCAATGACACTCGGTATGTTGCTGGCCGTTAGCTATATACTTGGTCAGCTAAACGGTCCACTGAAGCAGATGATCAACTTCATGCACAGGGCCCAGGACGCAAGATTAAGTCTTGAGCGTCTGAGAGAGATACATGAAACAAAGGATGAGACTGAAAAGGAAACAGGACTTGAAGTGCTTCCGGAGGGCTCATTGATCGCTGCAAAAGATCTTACTTTTTCCTATGCTGGTTCACACAGCAGAAATGTACTTGAGAATATTGATCTTCAGCTTAAACCCAATACAGTTACTGCAGTGGTTGGGATGAGTGGAAGTGGAAAAACAACATTGGTAAAACTGCTCCTCGGTTTTTACGCTCCTGGTGCAGGGGAGATTCGTATTGGTGACCAGAGCATCAATCACATTTCTTCCGGTTTCTGGAGAGACCATTGTGGTGTAGTAATGCAGGATGGATTTATCTTTTCCGACAGCGTGGCAAGAAACATTGCCCTGGGTCAGGAGGAGATTGACATAGAAAGATTAATGAAAGCGTCAAAGACGGCCTGTATTGACAGCTTTATTGATATGTTACCCCTTGGTTACAATACAGTAATCGGACAGCAGGGATTGTCTCTCAGTGGAGGCGAAAAACAAAGAATTCTGATAGCCAGGGCTGTCTACAAAAACCCAAACTACCTCTTCCTTGATGAAGGAACCAGTTCACTGGATGCCAACAACGAAAAAGAGATCATGGATAACCTTAAAGGTGTTTTCAAAGGAAAAACCGTACTTATTGTAGCACATCGGCTTAGTACCGTTAAGAACGCAGATCAAATCATTGTTCTTGAGAAAGGTAAGATTGTGGAACAAGGGAATCATTCAACACTGACCAAGCTAAAGGGAAATTATTACACGCTGATTAAGAATCAGCTGGAAATGGGACAGTAAAGGAAAAAGAACCAGGAAAAAAAGGGAAAGTGTAAATCCTACTTTTTACTTTATACTTTTTACTTTATACTTTATATATCATAATTTCTTTCGCTCTGCTTGAACCACCTGAACCTCCGGGTACTATTCTCTCCCAGTCTCAGGCCAATGATCACCTCATGTGATCCTGCTGAATAAGATCTGACCAGTCCCATGTCTATGTCGTAAGCATACCCAAGGAAGAACCTGTCAATCCTCCCTCCCAACATTACTACTATAGAATTATTTGATCGATATGAGATTCCTGCCCAGTAATTCTCCATAAAAAAAGCCCTGGCATTTAAATCCATGGAGAAGTTAGTTCGTGTACCCTGCAAGAGCACTGATGGTTCCAGGGCAAATTTGCTGCTTATATCAAATTTATAACCAGCAATAAGATTATACTTTCTTTGCGTCCTGTAATCGATGCTTATTTCCTTACCAATCTTTAAGCTGGATCCCAGTATATCTGTCATAGTAAGCCCACCATAAATATCTCCATTGGTGATAAATACGCCGACACTGGCATCCGGAACAAAAAATGATTTTCTGCTAACTGACAGCAATGGGTCGCCCAGATTAGCATAGAGCGATTCGCTGTCGTCTATCTTAAACTGGTAACCCAGGATGCTCAATCCCCCGGATAACTGCCATAAATTTGAGATATTCACATGATAAGCATAGGTACCCTGGAAGCCCGTCCTGGTTACAATCCCATTCCTGTCAGTAAAAATTGACCCTCCAATTCCAACGCGTCCTGAACGGCTCTTCTTTTTGTTCTTTTTCCTCAGGTTTAAGCGCTTTAATATATAGCTGTCGTCGATAAGTCGCGATTGCGCCGACAAAGCAAAAGTTTGGGGGGGATTTTCAAATCCGACATACTGCTGCCTTGAAATAAGGTTTATAGAAGTTATTCCATTTGCTCCTGCAATAGCCGGATTCACTAAGAATTTGTCCAGCATATACTGACTATAAAAAGGATGTTGCTGTCCCAACAATGAGACAAGTCCCATCGAAAGCAATACTATAGTGGTTAGAATATGCGTGCGTGCTTTTGTCATTATCTAATTATCGTAATATTTCCAACAATCCGATCCGATCCATTGTTCAGATCAATTATATAGTGATAGGATTCCATTGGCAGTTCCTTTCCATTGAAAGTTCCGTCAAAGTAATCATCATGTCCTTCTGAATAAAATACCCTTTTCCCCCACCTGTCGAATACCTCAATTACAACTCCGGTATAAACTTCCATTCCCTCAATTAGCCAGTAATCGTTATATGAATCTCCGTTTGGAGTTATCACCTCAGGTATCTCAAAACATACTTCATTTATATATGTCACATCAACACTTCCCTCAACAGAACAATTATTGGCATCATACACTGTGTAGTTATAAGGCCCGGGTCCCAGATTGTCAAAATAGAAATCAGTACTTCCATCATCCCAAACAACAGAGTAAGGGAAGATTCCTCCTTCAACCATAAGATCAATTGCCCCATCCACAAAATCGGGACAATATGAAGGTGTGATCGCAGCATCAACAGTAATCATATCCGGCTCATCAATAGTTAGCTCCAGTTCATTGGTACAACTGTTTTGATCCAGAACCGTCACGGTATACGTTCCGGCTGTGACATTGCTAAGCAAATTGTCACTGCCACCTGCAGTACTCCACGTATAAGCATATGGAGAAGTGCCACCTGCAGCACTCACCTGTGCCTCACCGTTATCATCACCATTGCAAAGTGGCTCTGTGGTTGATACCAGGATCAAAGTTGGCAGTTCATCCACTTGAATTGCTATTTCATCGGATGGAAGACTTGTATGTCCGTCTCCATCGGTAACAATCAAGGTAATGCTAATTGAACTTGTTATGGTAATTTCCTTACCAGAATTACCATTTGACCATGTATAGAGCGTAAATCCTTCAGGACCAGTTAAAGTTACTTCACCACCTTCACAAAACTGAAGCGGTCCGGTAACAGTAAGCTCTGGTGCTGGCAGGAAATCACTCACCACTACCGTAACTACATCTGAGGATTCACTGGAACAGCCAAAAGCATTGTCAACAATCACGGAATAATCTCCGCTTGTTGTTACCACAATATCCTGGGTAAGCTCTCCATCCGGACTCCACAGGTAAGCATCTGAAGCTGGTGCCGAGAGTGTTACACTTTCTCCCGTAATGAAGTTTAGGGGTCCATCTGCACTTATTACCGGCTTCAGCGGTATTCCATGTACGATAACATCAATTTTATTGGATGTATCGCTTCTACATCCATAAGCATCCTCCCCAACTACTGAATATGTTCCATTGGATACAATGTTATTTGTTTGTCCTGATCCTCCGTCTGACCAAATATAGACTGCATAACCGGCATTAGCTTCCAGATCAACAGATTCGCCTTCACAGAAACTGGCACTACCGTTAATAGTTACAACTGGTGCTGCCGGTGCGGGTATAACAGTCACCCGAATAGTATCACTTCTTGATTGTCCAAAGCCATCTGTTACTTCAACCGTATAAAGGGTTGAAGAAGCAGGATTAGCTGTTACGGTATCATTGTCTGCTACATCCAGACTTCCGGCAGGACTCCATGCATACGTAAAAGGACCTGTACCAAGGGCTTTAGCCATAAGGGTTGATGTCTCACATTCACCAATAATTGAATCAGTAATATAGGAGGCCTCAACACCCAGATCATTGTTTAATATGGTATGACGGTTTGTTGAATAGGTCCCTATTGATATTCCGGCAGTAGATGAGGTGATCTCGATATCAAAGAACTCATCCGGAATTTCAGGAATAGTATCTTCCAAAATCAATGGAACAATTTCTCCTGTCTTCAATCCTGGATTTATAGTAATGGTAGAAGCCAGCAAGGAATAGTCAGTTCCCTGGACTGCTGTTCCGCCAGATACTGAATAGTCAACTTCTACTGCTGTTGAGATGGCATAATTCAGTTGAAACTCAATGCCTGGATTAGCCACCGACTCCAATTCCTCGCTTACATTAGAGGTAAATGAAAGTATGGGTCGCACGGCTGCAACAGCCAGGTAATCTCCATCGTTAACTGTCACGTTATTAATTACCAATTCTGAACCAATCTGAAACGGTCCGAATGCCTCTGCACCGCTTGAGAAATCACCATCATCGTCGATATAAATATTGTAGGCCACAAAATCAGCAGGAAGAGCTGGTAGCGCTGATTTCTTCATGCTCATTGATACTGTTCCAGGCGTGCCTTCAATATCTATTCTCCATTTTCTGTCAAGTCGAACAATATTAGTATCTCCCACAGGTACGTTGGCTGAACTCCATGTAGTGAAGTCTCCGTCATCATGACCGAAGAGTAAAAATTCATAGTCTTCAAGGTCATCTGCACCACTAATAGCAAGTATGCCAGCTGATTCGGCCTTTGTGTGTGTATTATCGACATCCACCCGACCTATCCCGGCAACATCGTAATAATAGGTGCTTGTCCAATCATAATAATCGTTAGAATCAAGTGCAATATCAAACTTCGCAGCCAGGTAGTTGTTGACGATAATTTTCTGAGCTTCATTAAGCGATTTTCTATATTGTATTAACTCTGATACATTCCCGAGAAACGGATCAGCACCATCCCAGGAAGATCCTAGCTGTATCGATCCATCTGACTCCAGTGGTACTTCGGCATCTACGGTCATAGATAAACCATTTAACTCGAGAAAATGATGCTGAGGGTTAGTTTCATGACTGGCATGAAAGATATAATATTCTGAATCTGTCAATGCCGGTCCATACTTATCAGTAGTTGTAAAACTGAAATATCTTTGGTCACTGTGTTTTGAAATAGAAGCGGTCTTGTTAATGTTTTCATCACCTATAGAGAGCAAGGTCTGTCTTGCTCCTCCAACAAAAGATGCGGCAGCAAACCAGTGAAGTGGTGCATCGCCTGAACCTGATTCCAGTTCAAATAAATCATCATTAAAGCTCAAACCACCATAATCCCGGATAAGATTCTGTGCATACAGTGGCTGAAGAGAGGATGTTGACTGTACAAGGTGATTGCCGTTACCTGATTGATCTGTCCATGTTTCAACTTCTTCATTGTTTCCGGCAGCGAAGCCTGATGTATTAAGAATTCCGATTTCCGGTTTAAACCAAAAATCAATACTTACTGAATCTCCTACCCCACCCGGACCAGTAAATCCGGTTACAGGAGCTGATGGATCACTTGCACAAATCCCAAAAAGCCCGCTCTTTGCCTGTTCTCCAAACACCCGGATATACAAGATCTCTCCCGGAGGCCTGGAGAGGATCACAGATGGCATAACTCCCTCATCATCTACACAGGCAATCCGCTCACCGTCTTCTATTGTACTATTCGTGCTGCTATAAATATCCAGGATTGCATAAGTAAGTGTACCTGCGAAGGTCTCAATCTTCACAATTCCTGTTGCAGGAACAATAAGCTTAAACCAAACATCTCCTCCGAAATAAGTTTTACATGGAGGACTCTCCAGGCCAGTGCTATTGTATGCACCCTTATTAGTATAATAGCCAGGTGAACATACATTTCCAACTATAAGTTCCTCAGCATCAACGGGATCATTATTAAAGGGAGCAGGAACAGCATAAATTTCTGCTACCCATCCTGAATCAATATCCCCATCACTATCCGAATGGAATCCAAAATTTATACAGGTACTCTGCGAAGTAAAGCTAAACTCAGGAGTATCGTTGTAATAGACTACATAATCCGCCGAAGGGGGGTAACTCACCAACATATAATCGTATAAAGCATGCTCTCCTCCGCTAGGAAGAGGACCACCATAATGAGTAGCAAAATTTGAAAAATCAAGTGTGATCGGATTTCCATTCTCAGAACAGAATCTCACGGTCCAATCCTGATTCTCATGGTAGACATCATTTCCACCATCATCATAAAAATAACCACTATTGGTTTTTACTGTATCTCCATTGTTAAAACCATTATTCAACCAATAATCGTCCGGATTTGACTGTGCGATTATCCCGGATATATATATAATGAATATAACAAATAAGCTTAATCCCTTTTTCATTTTTTCTTTCTCTATACTTAAAACGAAATTAGCCAATAAAAGCTGAAAACAGTCAACATCATTGCAGCGAATACGAACAATTACATCAACAACTTTTGAGCAAAGACTAAATCCGATTTCAAGGTGATTTATATAGAGATAAGAATTCATTTGAAAACGTTGCACATGAAGGATTACAGAATTTATCAGTTTGACAGGCAGATAGTTTTTAATAACCAAAATAATTGCTGGCAAAAAATATTCTGCTTAATAAATTCTAAACTTGTATTTAATTAATTTTACATTTGTGTAAATATCAGTGTGCATATGGATAATGATTGGAAAAAAAGACTGGGCGTAGTATATTCTACTAACCAGGATTTTGATTATGAAAATGAGGGGAAATCTGGTCAGGATACACTTCATGCAAATCAACAGAATCTGTATGTCATGCTGGATAAAAAAAACCGAAAAGGGAAAGCCGTAACCCTCGTTTCCGGATTTGTTGGCAGTGAAGATAATCTTAAAGATTTAGGCAAGATATTGAAAAGCAAATGCGGGGTTGGAGGAAGTGTTAAAGACGGTGAAATCCTACTACAAGGAGACCATAGGAAGCAGGTAGTGGAAATTTTGGGAAATGATGGGTATAAGGTAAAGATTTCGGGAGCTTAGTTGTGGAATGAGCCAATGAGTTAATGAGTTAATGAGCCAATGAGTTAATGGGTTAATGGGTTAATGAGCTACCTTCTTCGCTAAAGCTACGAAGGTTGAAAAATGAGTTAATGGGAAAGGAATTTAAAATATAATATGCTTAGAAGTATTGCTATTCTTGGAGTTATCATTTTTTATGCCGGTTCTGTTTTTGCGCAGGATACTGTCGTGACAGTAGAAGCTGACACCTCCTACTTCAAGGTGGATGATGATAACTGGAACATTGTTGAGTCGACAATTAACGGTAGTACTGAAAATGTAAGGATGCTACTTGATCGGGGAGCAGATCCTAATTCCGTTTCTTCAATCGGGAATTCAGCACTTATATATGCTGCTGAAAAAGGAAATATTGAGATAATGAGGATGCTTGTTGAAAGTGGAGCCGATATCAATGCCTCGGGATTCAGGAAGGAGACTCCTTTGTTCATGACCATCTTTAGCAATGATTTCCAGGCAACCAAATTCTTCCTGGAGAACGGTGCCGATCCGAATATTAAAGATGAGCTGGGTGTTACTCCACTGATGTATGCTGCAGCAACAAATCAATACCAAAGTGCCGACCTGCTCATGTTTTACGATGCAGATGAAAATGTGGCTGATGCAGATGGGAACAGCCCCCTTTTAACTTCAGTTACCTTCGAAAATTTAGAAACTTCTGATGTGCTTCTGCAAAACGGTCTATCTCCTGATGTGCAGGATATTCACGGTAATACTCCGGCTATAGTATCCACTCAGCATGGAAATATCGAGATTCTTAAATTGCTATTGGATTACCACGCAGATGTGAATATCACCAATAATAAGAACTATTCTCCCCTGGCATATGCAATTACTTTCAACGATTATAAAACCGCAGCCTTGCTTATTGAGCACGATGCTGATGTCGACCATCAAATCAGTCCGGGAAGAAATATCATTGAGCTCGCAAGAATTTCGGGAAATGATTCATTGGTATCACTATTAAAAGAGAAAGATGCAGATTTGCTAAAAAGACCGGATTTTTCTGAATTTCAGTTCAGTTGGGGAAACTCTTTCAATACCAAAGATTATTTTGTTCATTTCAGGGGTGCAATAGTGGATCAGAAATATGGGTATTTCATCCAGACCGGATTTGATTACAGGCCAATTTTACTAAAGGTTCAAACAACAATCTCTGATACCATTTATCAGTTCAGGGAGAGAAGGATTGGTTGGAGTCATAGCATTGGTAAGCTATTTCAGTTATATGAATCTCCAAATGGAATGAATATTTCAGCTTATGTTGCTGCAAACGGTTATTTATCATTCCCAAAATATTTAGGTACCTCTGGTGCCCCTGCGGTTCAATACGATCTTATTCCTTCAGCCGGAGCTATGATATCAGGAGATAATGTTGGATTGAAAGTCGGAGCTGAATGGTACAAATTTGGGACCTTACTTGAATCGGGATTGAAAGTAAATATTACATTATTCTTCAAGTTGGTCAGTCCTCAAGAGAATTACGACCGAAAAGAGATAAACTGGGAATGAAAAAGATAAAATATATAAGCAAAATTATATTAATATTTATCATTGCTATAAGTATTAAGACAACGGGCTGCGAACAAGAGGACCTGGATTTCTATATCGATTGCAACGATTGTCTGACAGCACCTCCGGATTCAAGTTCTCTGATTGTTTATCTTACCATAAACGAAGAAAATCCTTCTGTCCCGTTGGTTTTCTACGAGGGAGATTATGAGGCCAATATCATAGACTGGATTGATACCTCATATAACGATACCTTATATCTCTATTCTGAAGTTGGAATTGAGTATTCAGTGAAAGCTAGTTATCAGAAGGATGGAGAAACAATTATAGCCGTAGATGGTGATAAATTAAGGGTTGTTGATGGTGAAGGTGAATGCTATCCACCTTGTTATGTTATCAGGGGAGGTACACTGGATCTCCGACTGAAATAAATTCTATTTCGAATAGATAAATTTACCGGTAAAAACCAAAACTCCTTCTTTATCGAAAATTCTGATATTGAATATTCCCATGGAAGGTAAACTGCCATTCAATAAGATTGGCGATTTATCAGCGCTTATTTTGCTGTCCATTACTTCTCTGCCAAGCTCATCAGTAATACTTACGGTGCAAGGAAACCCTATGTCTCTCCCGGCTTCAATGATTAAGATATCTGAACTTGGATTTGGATAGAGCTTTATCTTGCTGCGCAAATCGAGCCCAACGGCTGTCTCGACCCAGTAGATACTTCCATCAACAGAATTATTCTCTGCTACGCTATCTTCAGCCAGTTCAACATGGTAATCATGCCAACCTGTCTCTAACCACTCATAATACTCGTTAACCAGGTTCAGGGAAGATTCTGTTGACGAGCCAGGTTCCAGGTTGATTGTTGATTTCCCGCTAAAACTATATTCCTCATCAATGGTCACCACGAATTTAAAGTCATCAATGACGATATTACCTGAATTTTCAATTAAAGCAATAAGATTCACATACGCCCTGTTAGCGGTATCGTGATTGAGATATGAGATAGATAGATCCGGATATTCATAGTGGTCAATTTCTGCACTAAGGGTATCATTCCAGTGCCAGGAATCTTCATTGGCACGAATAACTACTTGCAGAAAATGTTTACGCACATCGGATAAATCAATAGTTCCGGGCACCTCAATCTCTTTAATCTTTCCGGGGAGAATTGTACTGTCGATGCTCACCTCGGTCCAGGCATTATCATTGTTTTTAAACCTGACAGAAAAATGATCTATAGTATCCATCCCGTAATTAATAAGCATAAGCTTTAGCGTTTCATTCATCAAGTTCGCCCCAAAACGAGGAATGTCTATACTATCAATACTCAAATCAGGTATGAATGCATTTGAAGGAAAGAGAATATTATCGATCCATGCTGCATCTTGTCCTGATTTAGTATTACTGTCTTTTATATATTTCCATTCCAGGTTATGGAATCCACTGTTTAGAAAATGGGAATAACGCGCCCATCCGTATTCTCCAGACCAGCGCTTCACTTCATCTCCATCGACATAAAATCTCAAATGATCGTATCCCAGCTCAGAAGAAACCTTGAAATTGAATGCAATGCTATCATCTTCAAAAGTATGCACATTTATTGACGCTGATGTGGATTGCCTGTCATTTATCTCTGCAGATCTGAGAGAGGCAGGGCCATAGTAATACTCCACAGTATCTCTTTGCCAATCCATAGTTATCCAGGGCAAACAAGATAATGTGTCCGTTGAAAAATCTTCCATGTACTTACCAATGATCATAATTAAATTTTCCAGGACATAATTACCATCCCCTATATCTATTGGCACAAGGTAAAAGTCACTTTGTTCATCTAATGCAGGTATCGTAATGTCTGCAGAAAAAATAACAGACTCTCCAGTATCAATTTTTTGTCCTCTTAGAATTTGTTTTTCCGGGAAAATAGTATCTGCAATCGCAAAAGCTATTATAATTGAGTCCGAAGAGAAGCTGCCTGAATTTTCAATTTCGAAATTCATCTGAATATCTTCGCCTTCTTCTAAAATACCATTTCCATTTCCCGGGATATCATCTTCTACCGAAAATGATTTGACTTTTAGAATCGGGGCATGCAAAAGCAGCGTATGACTTAATGAATTAGATGTGATATCTGACTCCCGTATGAAACTCATTATTGCTGATGATAAATCTGTTACAGCATCCTTAACTTCGAATGAAAAAACATTTTCCAGCAGAATAGTATCTTCCGGATTTACCACCGGAAGGGTTACAAGGGAATCTATAATTCTAATATTATCAGTAGCACTAAAAATCAGCGCAGACTCTTCTGATGCTCCAACAGATACATTACATATTTCAATATTAAAGGCTGCCTGTTCCCCGTTGGTTAAAATTCCATCTTCAGCAATCGACTCATTTACAAGAGCTATACTTACCAAATCGAAAATACCAACATCAGGAATTTGTCTGAAAACAGGTTGCCTTTTTTCGCCGGTGACTACCAGCAGGATGGTATCACCCCTGAACTCTTCGGGTATGGAAAGTGATACCTCGCCAAGTGTGCCTGTATGTTGGGCATCCAATAGTATACCATTGGATGAGATTGCAACATAATCATATGGAGATGCCTGAACATCAACCAAACTCGCATCCGGGGCCAGTGAGGCAGGAAATGTGATAGGCAGATTTTCCGGAACAGTAAACCATGGAACAAGTGTTGGATCTCCCAACAATTGATATATCTCCCAGTAATATTGCTTTCGCACACTGCTACTTTGCTGAACGGTCATATTTCCTGCAAATACCATCTCTCCAACGCTTGGCGACCACTCTTCAAGTAGTTCAGCACCGTCATGAAACACCTTGTCATAAAATCCAAAGCTTGTCGATCCATAATCAGGATTTGCAGTAATAGGTCCCACTCCCACTGCCCAATAGAAATCTTCTTCCCAGTAAGAGACATTGGTACAACCGATATACGCGATGGCACCCTTTCCTTCTGCTTTGACAACCGCCTCAGCAAAACAGTCTGATGAGTCCATATCAAATACATTGGTACTACATCCGTTTCCAATTAATAAAGGATATTTATGGGCATTCGTAAGTGATTCAACATGACCTGTCCTGAATGCAGGGTCCAGCCAGCCGTAATATTCACCATGACCTGTATAGTTCACAAGCGCCGCCCCTTCAGAAACTGCTGCAAGTATCTCTGCATCACTTGAACTTGCCTCAGGATGGAAAAAAACATTCGCGTCTATATCATGCGCAGTATTGAAGTAGTAATTTGCTGCATAATTGATCTGACCATTACCTTCAAGATAACCGTGAGTTCGATCATAACCTGCAATTAAGATGGATTTGTTCAGAAATTCAGGATCGGGAAAGTTATACTGCTCATATTCCAGTATCTTATCAATAACAGCTGTCAGCTCGGCCTCATTTTTCACTGCAATCCTTCCGGAAAATAATTCAGGAAGGTAGTCGCCAACACTGTCATAGCATGTATAGTAAAGATCAGTCGTTTGTCCTGAACCTTGAGATAGTGGTACATGCTCAACATCACCTGCAATAAGGAGGTATGATGGTTTTTCGACACCATCAGGAGGTGTATTATAGAGTCCTGAGAGATAGGTCTTGATTGCTTCCCGGTCTTTGCCCACTTCGGGATCATCAGTGTATGCCTCAATTACGTGGAATCCTTTTTTCCTCTTCCACTCCACCAATGGTTTTAATGACTCACTAAACATGGAGTCAGACAGTATCACCAGGGTCATTGGCTTGTCTCTGATTACTTTTTTCAGTACAGAAGGTTGCTCTTCGCGAATAACTGAATTCAATGCCCTTTTGAACACCCGGGATTCAATTATTTCTCCATGCTCCTCAATGGTATTCTCAGGCACTAATTGCCCCGAAATATTATAGAAAACCTTTATTTTATTTTCCGTGGGATGATATTGAACAGGGTTGAAAATGAATCTGCCAATTTTTACACCACGCATCCTGCCTTCATCTTCCAGGTCAGTTAATAATAAATAAATCCAATCGTCAGAATTATAAATTGAATCATTGAACCAAAATTTCACCTCTTGTTCATCCTCTTTTTTCTGAAGAGATGGCTGAGCCGGCATGATGGAAGAATTATTGAAATAATCATCCAGGTCAATAATTACTGAATCGATATGAGTAAGAATTAAATCATAATTTCCCGGACTGTTTTTCTCCACAAGAGATGAAAAAACCGGAAGTGAAGGCGCTCCCGGAGAAGCAAAATTATAATAATCCGGTATGGATAAATTAATGTATTTATCACCCTTTATATCAACCTCTTCTGCAAATATAGCTGACACAGAAAAACTAAAAGTTACGATCCCTTCAGATATCTCCAATACTGAACTGTTTTCAGCAGGTGCCAAAGGAATTTCTGCAACACGGAACTCCTGAGCCCCGGCAGTAAAAAACATCCCTAATAAAAGCAACAGAAAGAATTCTCTCATAGCAAATCGTAAGTATTTTCCTCTATTCAAATGTAATTAAAAAGAAAAACTTTCCTTTTAGAATAACCAATTTGGAGAAGGAAGGTTGCCTTCTATATAAAAAAACAATACAAATATTAGATTGTTAAGCATATTTTAGATATTTTAGATTGCTTAAAAAGTGATTTATCGCAATGATTAGACGTACTGCAATTCTGTCAATACTAGTAGTTTTTGCCCTGCAAAGCTTCGGACAGGTCAATAAGTTTGGCATTCCCAAGGTTACCAACTATCCTCATATTGTCACCAATGGAAGTGAGCAGAACTGGGCCATTACCCAGGATCACAGGGGAGTAATTTATGTAGGAAATGATGACAAGGGTATTCTCGAATATGATGGCAATAAGTGGAGAAATATCTATATCCCGAATAACAGTAAAATTCGTTCTTTAGCAACAGCCGACGATGGAACAGTATATGTTGGTGCCGTAGCTGAGCTTGGATATCTCAAGCCAGATATGAACGGCGATCTTCAATATCAATCATTGATTCCCGAAAATGACACGACTTTCCCGGTGTTTGGAGATATTTGGAAGACCTACAGTAACAGTGATAATATCTACTTTTGTAGTGAAAGACACATCATAATTTACTCTACTGACACTAAAACATTTAGTGTTGTAGAAACCTATGAGCATACGCTATTTTGCTTCTTTGAAAATGAGAAGCTCTACTGTGGGGCCTTTCTCGATGGATTGGTTGAATTGCGGGAAGACACCGTAGTCAAATCTCTTGGGGGCTCCTTTTACTCAAGAAAAAATATTTTCGGACTTGCCTCCTATGACTCTGAAAATCTGATTATTGGAACCCCTCAGGATGGCCTGACTATCTACAATATTGAAACAGGCAATGTTGATTCTACTTTTTCATCAACAGAAACTAAACAATATATACAAAACCACTACATATACAACCTGCTAAAACTTCCAACAAATGATTTTTTAGTTTCAACTGCAGATGGAGGCATGCTTGTTGTGTCCCATAAAGGTGAATTAAAAGAGATTATTTCCAGAGAAGAAGGACTGCAAGACCTTACCATATATTCCTCCTATGTAAACCCGGATATTTCTCCCTATCCCCCTGTGTGGTCTGCACTAAGTCTGGGTATTGCCAAAACTGACTTCAATTCACCTTTAAAAAATTTCACTACTGAAGATGGATACCAGGGACTGATTCTTAATATTTCATCCTTAGGTGATCAATTATTTATTGGGACAAGTACAGGTCTGTATTCAATGAAAACTATTGATGGGAAATCATCTTTCGTTCCGATCGATCGCATGAATTTCAGAGTGTGGAAGTTTCAAAATTTTGTCTTGAATACTGGCGAAGAAGTTTTACTTGCTATTACAGCTGAGGGTATCTACCAGATACACAAAAATGGCAAAGTTGTTGCTCTTGATGATAAGATAAGAGACAAATCTGATCCGGAGGGAAGTAAATTCTGGGGCTATACCATTCTCCAGGATCCCAATAATGAAAATCGAATTCTACTTGGAAGAACAACCTCAATAAACTTCCTCATTTATAGGAATGGAGTATGGTATCAAGAGTATAGTCTTGAAAAAGTTAAAGGTCCGGTTATATCCCTGGAAATAGATAATAATGGGGATTTATTTTTTGGCACAGAGCTAAATGGTATCGGAAAATACAATCCAAAAGACACCCTTACTCCTCCAATTTATTATGGTGAAGAGAGTGGATTACCTGTTTTGACTGAAAACTCTGTATTGCGAATTGGAGATGAGTTGGTATTCGGTACCCAGGATGGGATTTATAAATACAATGAGGAGAACGATAACTTTGAAGAAAAATCCATCTACAATCAATATCTGCCAGAAGGAACAAACTGGATTTATACTCTTTATAAAGACCAGGATGGAGTTATTTGGATAAGTTATGAAAATAGCAAATTAGGATGGTTGGTATCGTATTTAGAACCTGTTGCAGATGGGTTTGTTGCTATTCAAAAACCATTTTATTCACTGAGCAATTTATCTTCTACTGATGCTTTCTTCAGTGATCAAAGTGGAAGTGTATGGTTTCCTAAATCAAATTTACTTTACCATTTCCAAAAGGGAGTTGAAATGCCTGAATCAAGCTACCGCGCCCTTGTGCGAAAGGTAACTCTAGGATCAGATTCTATAATTTACAATGGGGCCTATCCAAAAAAGAATGAGTCAGGAGGCTTTGATCTCGGAGAATTTCAGGATGCAGAGTTGATTCCGCATATCAAGCACAGTGAAAACAATATAGAGTTCAGATGGAGTGCTCCCTATTTTGACCAGGAAGAAGCGGTTGAATACAGTTATTACTTAGACGGATTCTCTTCGGCATGGTCTGACTGGGAGAAAGTGATATACAAAGACTTCACCAACCTGCCCAATGGCACTTACAACTTTAGGATAAAAGCAAAGAATATTTACCGGGATGAAAGTGTGGAAGATTCATTTACTTTTATCATTAAGAGACCCTGGTATCTGACTATAGTAGCATTTTTTGTTTACCTGATATTAGCAGTACTCATTGTTTATGTCATCATAATTTTATATACGAGACGTCTAAAAAATGAGAATATCAGGTTGGAAGGCATTATCCAGGAGCGGACTGCTAAAATAATGAAACAGAAGGAGGAACTGACTGACAGCATTGAATATGCCAGTCGCATACAAAGAGCATTACTGCCTCCTGATAAAATACTCAATAAACATGATTTGGATCACTTTATTCTGTTCAGGCCCAGAGATATTGTGAGTGGAGACTTCTATTGGATTGGAACGAATGGTGGCAAATTATTTATTGTTGCTGCCGATTGTACGGGACATGGAGTGCCAGGAGCATTCATGAGTATGCTGGGAATTTCATTTTTAGATGAGATTATTATCAAATCAGGCATCTCTCAAACCAATGAGATTCTTGATTCCCTGAGACAACATGTGATTACTTCTCTTAGACAAACGGGTAAGAGCATGGCTGAGTCTACTAAAGATGGAATGGACCTTGCCATGATTTCAATTGACCAGGAGAGCAAGGCAATTCAATATTCAGGGGCCTATAATCCACTCTATTCCGTGAGAGAACTTAACAAAGAAGAGAAAGCTATCCTACTAAAAGGTGGAGATTTGGAACTAGACAGGGGTGACTTACACAACGACACACATATTCTTCTCCAGGTGAAGGCAGATCAAATGCCAATTGGAATCTCTGAGAAAGATTTTGATTTCTCAGCTAAAACAATTGAAGATGTAAAATCATCTACGCTATATCTTTTCTCTGATGGATATGTTGATCAGTTTGGCGGACCAAATGGAAAGAAACTAATGGCGAAAAACTTCAAGAAGCTATTGTTAGAAATCCAAAATCTATCCATGGAAAAACAAGGAGAAAAACTTGATAAGTTGCTTGTTGAATGGATGGGAGATATTAGCCAGATAGATGATGTGCTGATTATTGGTGTAAAACTGGGCAAGTAGGCCATGCCTTTCTCAACAGTATTGTTTATGTATCCCCGGTTCAATCAATTGATCGGGAAATTTTGTATAGAATGAGTCCTACCAATTCAAATAATGAAAAACTCAGCCGCGAAGAGCTGCTGGAGCAAAGAAAAGAGTTGATTTCCAGTATAAAGTATGCAAGTTTTATCCAGGAAGCTATCCTGCCAGACGCAAAATACCTCGAAAAAATATTAAACGAATACTTCATCCTGTACCTCCCCAGGGATATTGTTAGCGGGGACTTCTATTTCTGTACAAAAATTGAAAATTATGTCATCGCTGCTGCAGGAGACTGCACCGGGCATGGAGTCCCCGGAGCTTTAATGAGCATTATGGGGGCCTCATTCTTAAATGAAATCATAAGCGGTAAAGGACCATGGAAGCCAAGCAGAATCTTAAACCTACTAAGGGAAAGAGTTATGAAAGCCCTGCATCAAACTGGCAAAGATGATGAGAACAAAGATGCCATAGATATGGCTCTATGTGTCTTTAATGAAGATACGGGAGAGTTACAGTTTTCAGGTGCCAATAATCCATTGTACCATATTAGGAATGGCACATTGACTGAGATAAAGGCAAATAAGATGCCAGTGGGAATTAATGCAATTGATGAAGAGTCTTTTACCAACCATTCCATCAGGTTAATCTCAGATGATATGGTATATATCTTTTCAGATGGCTACGCTGATCAATTTGGAGGTGTGCATGAAAAAAAATTCAAGTATAGTCCTTTAAAAGTGTTACTTACGGAAATATCAGATAAGGAATTGCATCTCCAAAGAGAAATATTGCTGGAAAGATTAAATTCCTGGAAAGGAAAAAATGAACAGGTAGATGATATCATCGTCTTCGGAATTAAATTCCTTTGACAAGCTAAATTGTAACTTTCTTCGCATTTTTTCAGTATTATTGCTTTAATAAACTACCGTATAACTAATGAAACTTACTGCATTCCGAATCAAGAATTTCAGGTCTATTATTGACACAAACTGGCAAGTGCTTGCATTTGACAATATTACCAGTTTAATAGGCCAGAATGAATCGGGAAAAACTTCTATCCTGGAAGGATTAAAGGCGTTCTACGACACTCGTCTGATTGAAGATATGCTCCGAAGCGACCTTTCTCTTCCTATTGTTGCCTGCAGATTCGATTTTTCAGTATCTGAACTGGAAAACACTATGGACATTAATAAGCTTCATCCAAATGTTCAAAGCAAACTTGCCTCTCTGAACTCTATTTCTATTACCAGGGTGTGGGAAAACGATCTTTCCAGTTACCTTGAGACCGGAGAGGAACTGGACGATATCTACAGGGTTGAAGAAAATAAGCGGAAGGTCCGGGGAGTTAAGATTCAAAAATTATTACAAAATACTTCCAATGAGGTGCTTAAGGCATCGACAGCACTGGCAAAAGCGAGAAAAAGTCTGGAAACAATTAACAATTCAATTGAAGAAATCAAGGAGCCGCTTAACTTAGGCAAAAAGTCGGGAAGATCTCTTTTTTCCAAGGAAAGAAAGAGGTCCAAGTCAGGTGAATCAAATGAATTGACTGTCAAATTGAAGCAGCTGGGAGATGATCGCAAGAGAAAAACGGCAACTGTATCTGACAAAGAGAAGATTTTGAGTAAACTTACACAGAAGAAGCTGGTAAGTGAGCGGATCAAAGAAGCGGAATCAGAGATTCATAGAAACAAAAGTGAACTCTCAGTTGCAAGAGACAATTATGTTCAATTTTCAAAAGTAATTGGTCTCTACCCTTCTGAAAAAGAGTTAAGAGTTGCAGAAGCAAAAGAAGAACAATTGAGCTATGAAATTGAAGAGATAAAAAACAATCTATCTCACAGTCAGAAAGAATATGATATTTTATTGCGTGCA
Source organism: uncultured Bacteroidaceae bacterium (assembly GCA_964538375.1). Lineage (GTDB taxonomy): Bacteria > Bacteroidota > Bacteroidia > Bacteroidales > JAUUZQ01. The sequence goes on from CAZIFQ010000011.1 coordinate 38,570, forward strand.
GCTGAAATGGTTTATGAAGGATCTAAGCTCTCCGCATCAATAGAAAAAGCTGAAAAAGAGATTGATAAACTCGATGAGTTTATGGGGTCAAGGGAGCTGGCAGAGGAAATTTTTAAGCTGTGTCCGGAATTCGAGTTGTTCGAGGATTTTAGTTCTTTACTACCCAACAGGATTGATCTGGAAGATATTGTTAACGGAAATTCATTAGCAGAAGGTTACAAAGCTGCTATTAATTTTCTTACCATAACTGGCTTAGATTACTCCTTCTTCCTTCAACCATCCAACAGAATTCTTAAACAGAAAATTGAGAATCTGAACGGGGAGCTGACACTTAATTTCCAGGATTTTTGGAGTCAGAATGTGGGAAAGAAGAATAAGATAAAAATCAATTTTGAACTTGCCCATTATGATCACAGCGACTCTGAGAAAAGTGGTAAACCGTTCATTGAATTCTGGATTAAGGATGAATCAGAACGACTCTACCCAAAACAACGAAGCCGGGGAGTAAGATGGTTCCTCTCATTTTTCCTGGAATTGAAAGCTACTGCTATGGATGAGAGTCGACAGAATAAAGTTCTTCTGATAGATGAACCAGGTGTGAGTTTGCACGTCAGGGCGCAGGAAGATGTGTTAATGGTATTTGATGATATCAAAGAACAAATACAGATCATCTATTCAACACATTCCCCACATCTTATTGACGTAAATAAACTGTACAGGGTTATTGCTGTTCAAAGAGCCGTCGAAGACGATATGAACAGTGAAACACTGGTGTTTAATACGAAATCACTTCGTGCTGCTACAGCTGACACCTTATCTCCGGTATACTCTATGATGGGCTCAAGGTTAAGTCAGCAGGAAATTATAAAAGCATTTAATAATGTTGTTGTTAAGGATCTTGCAACATATTATCTCTTGAAGGCAATATTGCTGCTAACCAACTATACAGAGAAGGAGTGTTACTTTATACCGTCCTCAGGAACCTCAAGCATGCCAATGATCATAAATATCCTGGTTGGCTGGGGCGTAGAATATCTCGCATTGAATTTTGGGAATGAAGATGAGGATTTCATGTATCACAAGTTAAGAAAGGAACTTTTTGAAAATAATGTTGACCTTGCGGACATTCAACTGATTCATATGAGTGAATTCATGGATGTTGAAGATATGTTCTCCACTATCGACTTTAAAAAATACGTGGTACATGTGAGAGAAGGAATTACAATTTCAAACTCTGAATACCTTAAAGATAACAACCATTCAAGAGCAATACTTGCCTCGAACTTTCTCCAGGAAGTAACTAAAAAGAAGGTGAGCTTAAAAGAATTTGATGAGGAGACGAGAGACAATCTTACTGCGTTTATAGAGAAACTTGCATCTGTTCTCAAGTAAAGGATATGGTTTTACTTGACCTTTTGATTGACTTATTTGTGTGATATGAAAAAAATTGTTTTCCTGATTTTACTTCTTTTCATTTGTTATTCTGTCAATGCTCAAAAAACTGAAAAGGATACAATACTTTTGTTCAACCCAACTGTTTCAAATATTTCTACTATTGAATTTCTGATTGAACATGATATCCTTCAGCTTGATGATCCTTATTTCAAAGGAGTATACCACACGAATGAAAGCTATGACTATAGCCAATCTTCAGATTTCCTTGCGTTGAATACACTGCTCCCGTTCTCACTCAAAGAAGTTACAGGTGAGCTTCCTGCTGAGCAGATTTATCTCGAAAACTCATGTTCTGGCGTTTTTAAGAATTTATTTGACAATTCAAAAGGAGCAATTTTTATGGGTGGTCCTGACTTGCCCCCGACTACCTACAATGAATCTACACATCTGTTAACCCGGATAATGGACCCTGGCAGACACTACCTTGAATTGTCATTCTTGTTCCATATCCTGGGCGGGAATCAAGATAAAGCTTTTAAACCGCTGATGAAGAAGAATCCTGAATACGCAGTCCTGGGTATTTGCTTAGGGATGCAAACAATCAATGTTGCCACTGGGGGAACAATGATTCAGGACATCCCTCATGAGGTTTATGGATATAACTATGTTGAAGATATACTTGATGCTCAATCTGACATGATTCATACCAACTATAATCTACGCGAACCGGGTGATGAGATCAGTTACACCAGTTACCACTTCCACCCTATTCTTCTCAACCAGGATTTCCCATTGCCGGGCAAAAGAAAAGAGATAAGTGAGAATCATCCTTTTGTATTGAGTAGTCATCACCAGGCCATTGAAGACTTAGGAAAAGGACTTTCAGTAGTGGCTTCATCAATGGATGGAAGAATAATCGAAGCAGTTGTCCATCGAAAATATAAGAATGTTATTGGAGTACAGTTCCACCCGGAAAAAACAAGTTTATTTACCCACAATCAGCAATTCAGAGTTTCTCCTGACAGCATTATCGATTTCAATCAATTTTTAATTGAAACCGATTCATATCTTTTTCATCGTAAACTCTGGGAAAATATATCTGTTAACTTTAAGCAGTAAAATTCCAAAACTCTTTTTTTCAACTGTAGATATGAAGTCTTAAAAAAATAATTAATTTGAATGAAATTTATCATTTTCACATACAGTTACTTCTCTGGTACAAATTTTGCGTGATATAGATAAACCAATTCCGCTCGAAAGTGTCTAATAATAAATAAGTAAGGAACTATGAAGAAACTAATTGGAACTCTCGCCATATTAAGCATTACAATTTTTGTTTTTGGGCAAGGTGAAGAAACAACATTGGAAAACTATGAAGCATCTGAAAACCTTAGAGAACTAGGGTCATCTTCCGGGACAGGGGCTGTCCAAACATTTGATAACAGGTACAAAGGAGTAAAAGGATCAGTATACGTATTTGAGAATTGGCTTCCTGGAGAATTGTTTCTGAAAGAGAAAAAAAAGGTTCATTTTCCAAATCTGAATTACGATGTTTACGATAACTATGTTGTTTATAAAGAAGAAATTGGAGGAACTATACTGGAAGTGAATAAACGACTGATTGATTTTTTTTATATCTATGCTGAAGACACCTTAAAATTTGTTCCGGTAAAACTTTCTAAGACCACAGGGACATCATTCGCCGAAATTCTTTATGAAGGCGAAACAAAACTTTATCGCGTATTCAAAAAGGAGTTTCTAAAAGCCAATTATGAAGGAGGATACAGTGCTGACAGAGAATATGATGAATTTGTTGACAAAATATCATTCCAGGTACACTTTCCCGGTCAGGAAACACTTATAAAACTGAAAACAAACAAAGGAATAGCGAAACAATTTCCTGATCATAATTCAGAAATGAAGAAATTCCTGGGGAATTATTCTGCTGGCGAATTAAAAAACCAGGAAACTTTGGCGGAGATAATGAAATATTACGATTCCTTATAGAATCTTCTACTCCATTTCAATAAAATTAATCTTTAGATCCAGAATCGAGGCGTAATACTCTCCTCTTTCAAGAATATCGTCATCTCCCTCTTCATAAATCCAATTGATTTTAAGATCATAACCCTTATCATCTATATCTTTAATAAACTTAAGGATTTTGAGCATATACTTTGAAGTGCCGCTATTCAGATACTCCATCTCAACATCGACTTCAGTATATACAGAGGGGTCATCAAGATAAGCTTTCAACCAGTCTAGCAGTCCATCATAAAATAATGAAACATCCTCCGGAATTGACCTGCCTTTAAATTTAATTTTTCCGGCAGGATCCAGTAGAACGTAAGGTGTTTTTGATGTTGGTTGAAATTCTAACCTGTCCATTTTATAAAAATTCACTCTAATATATGAAAAATTTTATTCCCAAAAACATCAATTTGTCAGCAAAATGTTACTATTTTGAAAGAAAAGTGATAAATCAATGAAGAATCTATGTTTTCAGATATTATAAATGATTCAAATGATCTGGTTTGGAATGCACTTGAGTTTGCCACATATCAGCATCGCTTGCAAAGAAGAAAAGGCTATGAACATCTTCCTTACATTAACCACCCCATTGCAGTTGCCGGAATATTAAAAAGGTTTGGAGAGACTGAAGCCGAGCTTATTGCAGCTGCCTTGTTGCATGATGTTTTGGAGGATACGAACTCAACGCCCAGGGAGATAGAAAATCGCTTTGGAGCACACATAAAAGAAATCGTGCTTGAGGTTACAGACGATATGAGCTTACCCAGTGCAGAAAGAAAGGCGCTTCAGGTTATACATGCCTCTACCTTATCCGATAAAGCAAAGAAGATTAAAATAGCAGATAAAACTGCTAATACTCTTGATATCTTCAGATTTCCTTTATCATGGTCCCCAAGCAAAAAGAAACATTACATTACCTGGGCCGGTGAAGTTGTTAAGGAATGTTGTGGAGTAAACAAAGCACTGGAAGAATATTTCTTCACTGTTGCAGAAGAGTGCATGAAAAAACTGGTTCAAGAAAATTAAGAGCTAGAAATGCATCCTCGCAAGTGGAGTGATATCATGGCTTGCGCTTTCCCCGGCCAAATACTTAAAATGCCCTGTAATTGCAATCATGGCAGCGTTATCTGTTGTGAAATTTAAGGGAGGTATGTATGTTGTCCACCCTTTGTCTTCAGCCAGCGAAACAATTCTGGTCCTTAGTCCGGAATTGGCAGAAACACCTCCAGCCAATGCAATCTCCCTGATACCTGTTGCTGCACTTGCCTTCACCAATTTATCCATCAGAATATCAATGATGGTCTTTTGCAAAGAAGCAGCCAGGTCACTTCTGTTCTTTTCTATAAATTCACCATCCTTCTTCAGCTCATCACGGAGAAAATAAAGAAAAGAAGTCTTGAGACCACTAAACGAATAATCAAATTTATCCAGTCGTGGCTTATTGAAATTGAATCTAAGGGAATCTCCCTCCCGGGACAATTTATCAATCATGGGGCCTCCGGGATATGGTAAGCCGATGACTTTTGCACACTTATCGAATGCCTCCCCTGCAGCATCATCAATAGTTCTTCCGATTATCTCCATATCCAGGTGACTTTTCACCACTACCAATTGCGTATGGCCTCCAGAGGCAAGTAATGTTAGGAATGGAAAGCTTGGACTCCTTAAAGAATTGCCTTGTTGTATAAAATGAACCAGCACGTGTGCCTGCAAGTGATTAACATCCAGCATTTTAATATTTCGAGCAAGAGCAAATCCTTTGACAAATGATGTGCCCACAAGCAATGATCCAAGCAAACCCGGACCTCTCGTGAAAGCGACAGCATCAATATCTTCAACGCTTACATTTGCCTTTTTTAAAGCTGCATCCACTACAGGAATAATATTTTGTTGGTGGGCTCGGGATGCAAGCTCCGGAACCACTCCTCCATAGGCAACATGAACATCCTGATTGGCAATGATATTGGAAAGTAAGTACTGATCTTTGATTACAGCAGCAGATGTATCATCGCAGGAAGATTCTATGCCAAGTATTGTGATACTCATAAATTGCTTGTATAGGGAGGTTTATTAAACTATTTTTGTTTTTGTTACGTTCGGAATAATATAATTGCAAAAATATTAAAAAGTTTGCTAAAATAAGCCTTATTGTATTGTTGGTTCTCATTTCAGTACCAGCAATTGGTTTACTATTTTTCCAAAACAAGCAGGTTCAGACCTCTATATCTAACTATATCGTCAATAAATTTTCTAAAGAAATCGAAGCCGAAGTTTCTATTTCATCAATAAAATATAGCTTCTTTAAGCGGCTGTATATCTACGACCTGCTCATTGAAGACCAGTCTGGAGACACCCTGATTTCTTCCGAGTTCACGCGTATCAGAATTAAAAAATTCAAACCGGACAAGCTAATTGTTCATCTACATAGCATCTCATGTGAAAATGCATATTTCAACATCAAGGTTGATGATCAAAGAGTCAACAATTTAAAATTTCTTACCGATTGGCTGAAGTCTGATTTACCCCCGGAAGAGAAAGCCGTTCTGAAAATTGACCTAATAGAAACTGTAAATTCTCATTATTCACAAACTATCGCGCTTGCCAAATCACCCCCATATGGGATCGATTTTTCTGATATGGATGTTTATGATGTAAATGCTCGAGTTGAAAATGTAATGACCCGAATGGACACTATGCATATGGATGTTACTGAGACATCCGGGTTGGAAAAATCAGGGTTTATCCTAAAAGGCGCTTCTTTTGGTCTGACGCTGGCCCCGCAGTTTATGACCTTTTCTAACTGTACTGTACTGACCCTGGGATCACGAGCTTCTATACCAGTGGTTGACTTCAGGTTCAATGACTACCTGGATTTCAGGGAAGTATTTGATTCAGTTTACACACAAATCTCCTCTTCAAACTCCTTTCTCACACTCCCTGACGTCTCCTACTTCTTCTACCAACTAAAAAATTTGAAAGGAGAAATCTTCCTTGATGGTAATATACATGGAAAATTTGGAGATTTAATTGGAGAAGATATTGAGATATCATATATGGATAACAGCGAATTAGATTTCGACATGCGACTCACTGGTCTGCCAAGTGAGGATAGTCTTTACATGTTCTTTGATTTCAAAAAATTTCAATCTAATCTGCCAACACTAAAGGTATTAACATCTTACCACGATTACGCGATATTTAACGATACAGTAATTTCACAAGACATCGGAAACTTTGACTATTCAGGTAAATTTTCGGGCTACGCAACAGATTTTGAAACATCTGGCCTCCTGAATACTGAATTGGGAAGCATTCTATTCGATTTAAATATGCAACCAGATTCAAACTGGTCTGTACAATATAAAGGTTCTTTGGGGACATCAGACTTTCAAATTGGTAAGTTGCTTGGACAGGAAGATTACATAGATCGGGTTAGTTTGAATATCAATGTTGACGGCACCAATGAAAATGGTGAAATTGACCTGCTTGTAAATGGATTGATTGATTCTCTAGGTATTTATAATTACAATTACAGAAATATCAACCTCACTGGCCAGTTCGTAAATAAGACTTTTGATGGGGCATTCTCCATTAAGGATCCAAATATTGATCTGAATTTTACCGGGAAAATTGATTTTGAGCAAGACATTCCTCAATTCAACTTTACACTTGATGTAGCTAATCTCCGTCCATATTACCTTAATCTAAGGGAAGATGATCCTGAATATTTCGCATCATTCTTACTTAAAACCGACTTATCAGGATTGAGATTAGACCAGTTAAACGGTGAAGTTCAATTAGTAAATAGTTTCTTCAAGAGAACTGGCAGCCAGGTGCAGATCTATAATTTCCTGCTAACAACTCAAAATTCAGATTCTTCATACATTTCATTGAAATCGGATATACTTGATGCAGATATTCATGGAAGATATCTAATGTCTCAACTTCCGGCAACTTTTAGCAGCGCTTTAAATGATCATATAGAAATATTTCCAGGCCAGTCTCTGGTGACAGATACTGTTAGTGATTTTGATTTCAACATTAACATAAAGGAAGCAAATCCTTTCCTGGATTTTTTCTTCCCTAAATTTCAGGTTGCGGTAGGAAGCAACATCAATGGATATTACAGGCCTAATGGAGATTCATTTGACTTCTTTCTCAATGGAGCCCTACCCTATTTCAAGTATAAAGGATTCCTTATGGATCAGCTCGAACTTACAAGCATTGCAGATACCAATCGCTTTGTTCTAAATTTAAATAGTGAAAAACTAAGTACCCAGGGTGACTTCAAAATTATGAGTCCTTCTTTCACTACCATAGCGCAGCAAAACAAGACCGAATTTAGCTTTCAATGGAACAATGACTCCCTTCCATTATATTCAGGAGATATAAAGGCCAATGGGGTTTTAAGCCATCAATCTCCTGGTATATTAGACTACGAGCTCAATATTGATTCTTCATGGTTCTATTATAGCGACAGATTGTTTACAATCCCAACTTCATCAATTTCCGTGCAACCGCAATCTATCTCATTTGATAGCATGAGGATTTATGGAAATGAACAATTTATCCTGGCAGATGGCAAATATTCAAATAATGAAAATGATGAAATCAGAATTACTGTAAATAATATCAAACTTGATAATCTTAGCAATCTTAGTGATAATCTGATAATTGATATTCAGGGCAAAATGTCTGGAGAGGCAACGATAAGAAGTGATAATTCAAAACCTGTATTTATATCTGACCTGGCAGTTGACAGCTTGTTTATAAACGAAAATCTATTGGGAAACACCTTACTCGTAGCAAATTGGCAGGAACAGGAGGAAGAATTATTGATAGACATTTCCTCAACAAGAGATTCAGTAAAAACTATCGATATCAAAGGTTCGCTAAAACCATCTGCCGGTTTATTAGATTTCGATGTTGTACTTAATCAAATACCAATAAGTACCATTAATCCTTACCTGGCAAATGTTGCTGAAGATATCGATGGTACTATTGCTGCAAATATTTTTATTAATGGTTCTCTCGGGAAGCCTCAGGTCAATGGAAACTTATACCTTCAGGAATTCTCCTTCGAATTGAATGAAACTCAAACCAGGTATTCTGTTAGCGATAACATAAGGATATATAAGAGTAACTTTTTTTTCGAAGGCTTTGATGTTGTTGATGAATTTAATAACAAACTAATAGTAGATGGAAATATTACATCTACAAACTTCAAGAATTTCATTTTCAACCTGAATCTAAATGCAGATAATTTCAACTTTCTTAATACTACCAGAACAGACAATGAGCAATTTTATGGAGATATCTTTGCATCTGCCGAAGTAGCGCTTCGGGGTCCTCTAGAGCAATTGGATATTAGCGTTTCTGCAAAAACTGAAAAACATACAAATCTGAATCTGCCACTATATAATGCAGCTGAGATTCAAACCACTGACTTTATTACATTTAGAAGATCAGAAGAGCTTGAATTTGTAGAAAAAAAACAAGATGCAGGACCAGTTAGTGGTTTGACCCTTGATATGGATTTAGAGATAGCTTCAGGAGCAAATGTACAGCTGATTTTTGATCCGAAAGTTGGTGACATAATTGAAGCCAGTGGACGTGGAAACATAAAAATAAAGATTGACGAAAACGGTGAGTTCACCATGTTTGGGGACGTGCTTATCCAGGATGGAGAGTACCTTTTTACCCTTCAAAACGTAATCAATAAGAAATTCAGGGTTGAATCCGGAGGTAATATTGTATGGAACGGTTCCCCAACTGAAGCCATGATTGATTTGCAAGCTATCTATGAACTAAAAGCAGCTCCATATAATCTCTCGCCTGACCCTGATTCAGATGAAAGTTTAAAGAAAAGAATACCTGTTCATTGTCTCTTATCCTTACAAGGCGATTTAGGTAATCCGAGCATTCATCCCAGCATAACACTGCCTACAGCTGAACCTGAAACAAAATCTCTTCTCGACAATAACATTGGTACGGATGAAGAACTAATGCGACAGTTTATCTCTCTTCTGGTTATTAACAATTTCATGAGTGTTGACGGTATAGGTGCAGATGTTGCAGGAGGAATAAACTCGGGAGGGATGGCTGCCGGCGTAACAGCAAGTGAACTTTTAAGCAACCAATTGAGCAACTGGTTATCCCAGATCAGCAATGATTTTGATATAGGTGTTAATTACAGGCCTGGAGATCAGATTACAAGTGATGAGGTTGAAGTGGCCTTGTCGACACAGTTATTTGATGACAGAATAATTCTGAGCGGTAACCTGGATGTGGGAGGCGATGAAACAACCACAGGTAGTGCCACAACGAATATTGTGGGAGATTTTGACCTTGAATTTAAAGTTACAGATAAGATCAGTCTTAAAGCATTCAACAGGGCAAATGACGATTTTATTTTAAGAACGGCACCCTATACTCAAGGCGTGGGGGTGTTTTACCGAAATGAGTTCGACGAATTATCTGATCTTTTTAAGAGAAAGAAGAAAAAGAAAGCAGGTGGAGAGAAAGAAGATACAGATGCTGGTGATGCTCTGTTGAAGGAGGAGTAGGCAGTAAGCCTTCGCTAAAGCTTCGGCTTACGCAGTGGGGAAAATCATGAAAATTATCAATTTGTTAAAATCCTTGTTAAAAAAAATATTTCTCAATTGACCTTTATTTGATAATCATTTCTAAATTTGCCCACTTAATTAATATTCTCTAAATACATAAAGGTATGTTTATTGCAATGGTCGTTGTCTTTGTTCTGGGTTATCTCGCTATAGCGTTGGAACATCCTTTACGTGTTGAGAAGGCGGTCCCCGCACTCATGATTGGAACACTCCTCTGGGTACTATATATTGTAGGTGCCTTTGATATTTTTACTGGAGGCCTGAGTGAAGCGTGGAACACCTACAGCGCAGATCTGCCGCATGGTGATGCCGTTCATGGTAAAGAAGGTCTGCTTCATCAGATGCAAGATTTTATCGTTCATCATGAGATCATCCACCACCTCGGGGAAATATCAGAAATTCTATTCTTCCTGCTCGGTGCAATGACCATTGTTGAAATCATTGATAAGCACAGCGGATTTAAAATCATCACTGATAAAATTAAAACTACAAATAAGGTAAGACTGTTATGGATTCTGAGTTTCCTGACCTTTTTTATGTCAGCTGCACTGGATAACCTGACAACAACAATTGTAATGGTTGCTCTTCTCAGAAAGCTGATTGATGATAAACAAACAAAATGGTTCTTTGCCAGTATGGTGGTTCTCGCTGCTAATGCCGGGGGAGCATGGTCTCCCATTGGAGATGTTACTACCATCATGTTGTGGATAGGCGGACAGGTAACTACCGGGGCAATTATGGCCAATGTAATTCTTCCCAGTCTCGTAACTATGATTGTTCCATTAATAATTGTCAGTTTTACATTGAAAGGCAATATTATAAAGCCAGCATCTGCAAACGCTGATTATGAAGAACCTCTGCAATGGCAAAGTACCGTAATGCTTATCATGGGTCTCGCAGGATTACTATTCGTACCTGTGTTTAAGACAGTATTTCATTTACCACCCTATCAGGGCATGCTGCTCTCATTATCGGTAATATGGCTGGTTACAGAAATTATGAGAAGGAACTACTCAAGAGACCTCAGGAATAGACTAAATGTTGTAAGAATTTTAAAGAGTGTTGAGTTACCGACCATATTTTTCTTCCTCGGTATACTTTCTGCTGTAGCAGCTTTGCAGAGTGCAGGTCACCTGACAATTTTAGCAAGATACCTGGATGAGAATCTTGGAGACATCTTCCTAATTGATATGGCCATTGGAGTACTTTCAGCTGTAGTAGACAATGTCCCGCTTGTGGCTGGTTCCATGGGTATGTATCCTATTGAAGACGCCGCCTCGATAGCTGCCATGACAAATCCTGAAGCGATAACATATGCTCAGTATTTTGTCCAGGATGGACTCTTTTGGGAGTTCCTTGCTTATTGTGCCGGAACAGGAGGATCAATTCTAATTATCGGTTCAGCGGCAGGTGTGGCTGCAATGGGTATGGAAAATATTGATTTTATCTGGTATTTGAAAAAAATATCATGGCTGGCGCTTATCGGATACATTGCCGGTGCCGGAGTTTATTACCTGCAGGCCTTGCTAGGGGGGCATATAGCTCATTAATAGCACGATTCATCCTGTTGAAAAGATATAAGTTTTCTTAATAACGAGATATACTACTTTCCAGTATATCTCGTTTTTTTATATATATTCGCTTCTATAATAATATAAGGAAATGAACATGTTGATTTTACTACAAAATGTAGTTGCAGACACTGCAATGACAGATGGCACAGCCAGAGAATCATTTTTGGATTTAGCAATCAAAGGAGGATGGGTGATGATCCCCATTGTATTGCTCAGTTTTATCGCTGTTTATATATTCTTCGAAAGATGGTTTGCCATCAAGCGTGCCGCAAATATTGATCAGAATTTCATGAATCGAATCAAAGATTATATTATGGATGGCAAGGTTGATGCAGCGAAAACACTTTGCCAAGCCACTGATAATCCTGTGGCTAAGATGATTGAAAAAGGAATCTCAAGAATTGGCAGACCACTAAATGATGTTAATGCAGCCATCGAGAATGTCGGACGACTTGAAGTGTATAAACTTGAGAAAGGACTTCCTACCCTGGCCAGTGTTTCCGGAGGTGCGCCAATGATTGGATTTCTTGGAACGGTAATTGGCATGGTACAAGCTTTTCAGCAGATGTCCACTGCAGGTAACAATATCAATGTGGGCGAATTATCAGGAGGTATTTATACTGCCTTGATAACGACTGTTGCCGGATTAATCGTAGGTATCATTGCATTCTTCGCGTATAACATTCTAGTGGCAAAGGTTGACAAGGTTATCAACAATATGGAGGCAAGTTCAACGGAGTTTATTGACCTGTTGAATGAACCAGTAAAATAGAGAATTCATGGGTATCAGGCCAAAGAACAGGGTGATGAATAATTTCAGTATGTCGGGTATGACAGACATTGTATTTCTGTTGCTCATATTCTTCATGCTCACCTCGACACTCATTGCTCCAAATGCGCTGAAAATGCTTCTCCCATCCAGGGGACAGACTCCGGTGCAGGTTGAGAACAAGGTACCCACTGTGACTATACATAGTAATACGCGTATTACTGTTGACGGCTCAAACATTCAGTTTGAAAATCTTGAGGCAGTGCTTGAATCTAAGCTTGCTGGTCAGACAGAACCAGCTATCAAGATTGTGACTTCGCCCCAGGTAACTGTTGGTGAGGCAGTCAAAGTTATGAATGTTGCTGCGGATAAAAATTATACTGTGGTTCTAAAACAACTATAATGGCCATTGTATCACGAAATAAAAGAAATATGAATTTTGCCATGTCCGGTATGACGGACATCGTATTTCTTCTATTGATTTTTTTCATGCTCACTACAACACTGATTGTACCTGCAGCGCAAAATGTCCAGCTTCCCGAAAGTGACAATCAAACACAAGCAAGTCCCGTATTAGTTGTATCTATCGCCTCAGACAAAACTATTTACCTGGATGACCAGGTATATTTACTTTCAGAACTTGAACCGGTGCTGATAAAAAAACTTGAACCCTATGGCGATACGCCAACCATAAGACTAAATGCTGACCAGAACCTGAATATGGAAGAAGTTTTTTCTCTTCTTAATATTGCGAAACGAAATCGCTATAAGGTAATACTTGGCACTAAACCTGCCAGTTAAAATTCTGGATAATGAAAGTAAACAGAAGAGGAATATTCGGCACAATTTTTACACACGGGCTCGTACTCGCGCTGCTAATTCTTGGTGGACTGACATTTCCTGATCCACCTCCTGAAGAAGAAGGCATCATGGTAAATTTTGGGACTGATGATACAGGTTTTGGGTTTATAGAGCCCAAAGGTGATGAATCCAATGCAGGAAACCCTGAGTTGGAAGTAGCCCAGGCACAACCTGAATTTGTTGAAGAAGCCCAACCTGAACCCGCCCCATCAGATCCGGTTTACGAAGACCCCCTGCCTGAAGATAATACCCAGGATGTTGAGGAAACACCTGTAAAAGAAGATCCACAACCTACTGCTGAAGAGATTCGTAAGCAAAAAGAAGAGGTGGCGAGAGTAAAGAAGGAGCGGGAAGATGAACGTATCAGAAAGGAAGAAGAAGATAAAATTCTTCGCGAACAGGAAGCAGAACGAATAAGACTGGCGGAAGAAGCAAGACTCAAGCAGGAAAATGCAGACCGGCTTAGCAATATGGGTAAAAATACTTTTGGACAACAAGGCGTTGGTGAAGAAGAAGGATCTGAAGGTATAAATCCAGGATCAGGTACAAACCAGGGTGTGACCACAGGAACACCTGATGCACCAAATTATGGCGATGGAAGTGGTCTGGGTAATGGTATCTCTTTTGGACTGGGAAGCCGAAAAGCAGTTGGCAAAGTACCAACACCTAATGTTGACAATTGCCAGGTGACAAGCAGAATTATCGTTAAAGTTGAAATACAGGTAGACAGGCAGGGTAATGTAATACTTGCCAGTGTGTCGACCTCCACATTTAGTGATAAATGTATCTATGATGCAGTTGTTGCAGCTGCCCGAAAGACTAAATTCACCAGCGATCCGAATGCTTCATACAAGCAGACTGGTTGGATCAAGTACACTATTGAACCTTAATCAGGAGAATACTTCTATTACTCTTGGAATAATCAATCTTAGAGATGCGATGAATATTGCAACTAATAACATGTAGCGTAAAAACTTCGCACCCCATTTTACGGCAATATTCACTCCGATATAAGCTCCGGCCATATTACCGGCAGCCAGAAATAATCCAATGATCACATACTCCCATGTAAGTAATCCACTGATTATGAATAAGGTTAATGCAATGGGTGTATAGAATAGTATAATTAAGACTTTTACTCCATTGGCCTTTACTAAATCAAGGCCACTACCCAGCACCAAACCTGTCAATAAGAAAAAACCCACTCCTGCTTGAATAAATCCGCCATAAATACCAATAAAAAAAAATACAACATATTGAGCCCACATGGGGAGAGGTGGCTTCTCATTCTTTCCTTTCACCCAGCTGTTTGGATTAAGCAACACCAGGAGAAACATCACCAACATAACAACACCAATTGCAACATCCATGGCCGGAGCTGTTATTAAGGTGGCAATAATAGCACCTATCACAGATCCTATTATTGCAGGAATACCAAGTTTATAGTCTTGCTTTAGATTTAGTACCTTCTTTTTTCTGAATTTGTTTACTGCTACAATATTCTGCAGGAGTATTGCAATCCTGTTAATGGCATTGGCATTTGTTGAAGGAATACCTAAAGGAATAATTAAAAGGGGCAGTGTCAAGAGGGATCCCCCGGCTGCCAGGGTGTTAATTATACCGGCAATTAATCCGACGCCAACTACAGCAAGATAAAGATACCATTCCATAGTATAAGATTAAGCAAACATTGGGAAGTCCGTCATCATGGAGTTAACCTTTTTCTTCACTGCAGCAATGACTTCTTTTTCATCAATATTAATTATAACCTCATCAATTAATGAGACAATCTCAGGTATCAAATCTTCCTTTACTCCCCGGGTTGAAATTGCTGGAGTCCCTACCCTTATTCCGCTGGTTTGGAAAGGTGACCTGGAATCAAATGGTACCATATTTTTATTGACAGTTATATCAGCAAGTACAAGGGTGTTTTCAACTTGTTTTCCTGTAACATCCGGCACCTTTGACCTAAGGTCAATTAACATTGAATGGTTATCAGTACCTCCTGATACAACTTCATAACCCTTTTCAATAAACACTTTCGCCATCAAAGCGGCATTTTCTTTAACCTGCTTTTGATATATTTTAAATTCAGGATCAAGAGCTTCACCAAAAGAAACTGCTTTTGCTGCAATAATATGCTCTAATGGTCCTCCCTGAATTCCCGGAAATACTGCTGAATTAAGCAGCGAAGACATTTTTCTTACAACACCCTTTTTTGTTGCTTTTCCCCAGGGATTATCAAAGTCCTTGCCCAGTAAAATAATGCCTCCGCGAGGACCACGCAGGGTTTTGTGGGTAGTAGACGTAACGATATGTGCATGCTTCAGTGGATTATCTAACAAACCGGCTGCAATTAATCCAGCAGGATGCGCCATATCAACCATAAAAAGGGCTCCTATTTTATCGGCTATATTACGCATTCTTGCATAATCCCATTCTCTCGAATATGCAGATGCTCCACCTACTATAAGTTTTGGTTTTTCTTTTAGTGCAAGCTCCTCCATGGCATCGTAATCAATCCTACCTGTTGCCTGGTCTAAACCATAAGAAATTGCCTTGTAAAGAAGACCGGAGCTATTTACTGGGGATCCGTGAGAGAGATGTCCACCATGAGAAAGATCAAGCCCCATGAAGGTATCACCCGGTTCAAGCACCGCTAAGAAAACTGCCATATTGGCCTGTGCTCCTGAATGTGGCTGGACATTTGCATATTCAGCATTGTAGATTTCACATAGCCTGTCTATGGCCAGTTGCTCAACTACATCTACTACCTCACAACCACCATAATATCTGTGGCCCGGATAACCTTCGGCATACTTATTCGTCAAACATGAGCCCATAGCTTCCTCTACTTGTCTACTGACAAAATTTTCAGATGCGATCAGCTCAATTCCTTGTTTTTGACGTTGGTGCTCCTTCTCAATCAGGTCAAATATGACAATATCTCTGTTCATAATATATATTTTTTTTCAAAGTTAATTTTTAAAAAGAAAAAAAGAAAAAAGTTGCCCATGGTCTTCGAGGCCTGCTCAGTAGATTATGTATTCGTTGCCTGGATTCAGACAAGAAGCAGCAAGGTCAATTAATGAGCTGCACCTTATCAGAATATGGCATTATGTGCAAGGTACAGCACGCTGGCTATGATTGCTCCGATTATCGGTCCTATCACCGGAATCCAGGAATATTTCCAATCACTGCTCCCTTTATGTTTCATTGGTAACAAGGCATGCATAATTCTTGGAGGAAGGTCCCTCGCAGGATTTATTGCATAACCTGTTGTTCCTCCCAACGATAAACCGATTGCGATTACCAGAAGCGCAACAGGCAGTGCTCCAAGTGTACCCAGACCAATTTTCGAGCTATTCATACCTTGTAATTCCATACTTGGCTCGGCAATATAGAGAATGACAAATACCAGGACAAAAGTGCCAATGATTTCACTTACGATGTTACTTACAGGTTTTCTAATGGCCGGGCCTGTGGCGAAACATCCCAATATGGCTCCGGGATCTTCTGTCTGGTTAAAATGGTCACGATAGAACAACCAAACAAGAAATGCTCCAATAGAACCACCCAATAACTGAGCAATAATGAACATGGCTACTTTTGCCCAGGGAAACAATCCTGATAGTGCCAAACCTATAGTTACAGCAGGGTTAATATGCGCTCCGGAAACTGGTCCTGCTACTGCTACTCCAACGAAGACAGCAAGTCCCCAACCGAAAGCTATAACTATCCATCCGCTGTTATGTCCTTTGGTTCCTTTCAGTACAACATTGGCTACAACACCATTTCCCAACAGCACCAATAGCATTGTTCCCAGCAGTTCAGCAATATACTCATTCATTTAAATTCGAATTACGTTAGACAAAGTAAAATCACACTGTCATAAAGCTATTGGAATATTTTGAAAAATAAAAGAATCTATCAAGAAGCATTAAAAAAAATGATGTTTTGAATTACATTTGAAATCCTATGAAGAATATTCTTTTCATTATAGTACTCTCTTTAACTTTTTGTGGTTTCGGCCAGATAAAAAAATTGGTCTAAGCCGTGCTGAAAATCTCTCTGTATACCTAAGCAATATCTAAAAAATATATCATTCGTCCATTATTGTGAAATGCCCAACATTTTCAATTCAAAAAATAAAATCCCTGTATCACTCCATAATATTGCTGGTTACTATTTAAATTGTTACCCATAAACTACGAAAATTTATCAGTTGAGCAGTTTTTGTAGTACATAAATATTTGATCATGTACATTTTATTAAGAATTTTGTACTTTGCTAATGAAATATAAACACATATCAAAACAAAATGCTGCTCTATGAAAAAAATTGGTTTATTACTACTTCTGCTGATGGGGGTTTTCATTGTTTTCAGCTGTGATACAAAACCCGAATCTAATTTCACTGTGGATTTTAGCTATGAGATAAATGATGGCAACATGGTTCACTTTAGCAATACATCTGAAGGCGAATATTATTCAATGACCTGGGATTTTGGTAACGGTGAATTAATCTCAACTACCGATAAAAATGAAATAATCGAAATGTATTATCCACTTGCCGGGTCTTATAACGTCACACTGAAACTAGGAGATTATTTGGGTAATACAGAGAATACAACCAAGGTTATTACGCTAGATAATAATGATTTAGTTGTTTCTTTCACTGCTGAGGTGGATGCTGAAGATCTGAATACTGTGAACCTGGTAAATACATCAGAAGGCAGCTTTGATTCGTTTACATGGAAATACAGAAAGAAAGAAATAGAAGGACTCAATGATTTCGCTGCATATTTTCCCTTTTCCGGAAATTACCAGGTAGAATTGGAATTGATTAAAGGATCATTTACCGCATCTGCTACCCAAAGTATAACTATTGCTCAAAATGATCCTGATTACCTGGACAAACTCATACTGACCTGGTCAGATGAATTTGATGGTCCCGAAATTAATCCTGCCAATTGGACTTATGAAACCGGTGCCGGAGGATGGGGTAACAATGAGTTACAGGAATATACGAATGGATTTAATGCAGAAATAGTCGATGGTATATTGATTTTGACGGCAAAAAAACTGAATGAAAATAAAACTGCTGGATCATATACTTCTACTCGCATGATCACCAGGAACAAAAATGAATTTACCTATGGAAATATGGAAATTCGTGCAAAACTTCCTTCCGGAACTGGTATCTGGCCTGCCATCTGGATGCTGGGTAGCAATATCTCGCAAGTTAGCTGGCCTAAATGTGGAGAGATAGATATCATGGAATATGTTGGATACGAACCCAATATAATTCATGCTACTGTTCATACACTATCCGGATCAGCAGGAGAAGGCGACGGCAGCAGTAAAACACTGGCCACCTGCGAAGAAGAATTTCATATTTACGGACTTAACTGGACAGAAGAGGAGATGGTTTTCTACACAGATTCCCCCTCAAATGTAACACATATATATAATCCAGACAGTAAGACTGATGCAACATGGCCATTCGATTTGCCTCAATTCTTTATCCTGAATGTTGCTGTTGGAGGAGATTGGGGAGGTGCGCTTGGAATCGACAACACAATCTTCCCTCAATCAATGGAAATCGACTATATTAAAGTATTTCAGGAACCCAATTAACAGGGACAGAAGTTCATGAGGAAAAATTATCTTTTTAGAGCCCACTGTCTTTTTACAAATATTTCAATTATCACCAGAATTTATGCTTTTATCCTAAAAAATTTATAATGGGAAAGAAGTCTCACATAGATAGAATAAGAAAAAATGAAGAATAGATCGCTTCAAATCGGAGAGAATAAAATGATAACAACCGCCCATAAAGTTAGCGGTCAGTTTATTGAAATTGAAAACGAGAAGTTTTACCAGATTTCTAACTACCAGGAGATGCCTGATTTCCTGATGAGTGTAGTAAGTGATTCAGACCACTGGATGTTCATTTCAAGCAACGGTTCGTTAACAGCTGGAAGGAAAAATAAGAACAATGCGCTCTTCCCTTATTATACCAACGATAAGTTACATGATTATAGAAATATAACCGGAAGCAAGACATACATCATTGTCTCTAAAGGCGAAACCACAGCACTCTGGGAACCTTTTACAGCTGAAACTGAAAGGGTATACAAAATCAAAAGAAACATCTATAAAAGCATTTATGGCAACAAGCTTATATTTGAAGAGATAAATGAGGACCTGGGAGTAAAGTTCCGATATGGTTGGTACAATAGTGATCGCTATGGACTGATTAAAAAGTCTTCCATTGCTAATATCTCTAATGAAGTTTTAGAGCTTGATATCCTTGATGGTATCAAAAACATACTTCCCTATGGTATCGACTATGATTTCCAGAATGAGTTCAGCAATCTCCTGAACGCCTATAAAAAATGTGAACGAATAAAAGATTCAACACTGGGAATATTTGCCCTGAGTTCTATACCGGTGGATAAACCAGAGCCAAGTGAAGCCCTAAAAACGACAACCGTTTGGTCAACTGGTCCTGATTCCGGAAGCAAAATACTAATCTCAGATAAGCAGGTTTCAAAATTTACAAAAGGAGAGGAAGTAGAATCTGAATCAGACATTCGGGCAGTGAGAGGTGCATATTATGTGAATAGCTCTTTTATCCTGAATCCAACTGATTTTCAACAGTGGATGCTAGCCGCAGAAATTAATCAGGATAGCTGTGCAGTTGCCGATATATTAAAACATATAAGCAGCGAGAAAAACCTGCAAGAACTTGTTGATGAAGACATTGCCCTGGGTACAAAAAAGCTAATCGAAATTGTAGCCAAAGCAGACGGTATTCAAATGAGCAATGAAGAATTGTGCTATGCAAGACATTTTTCCAATACCATGTTCAACATAATGCGAGGAGGTGTCTTTACAAACAATTATACTGTTGAGAAAAAAGATTTCATACTTTTTGCGAAGCAGACAAATATCGCAGTATACAAGAAACATAAGAATTGGTTTGCCGGACTCGATGAGAAGACGCAATACCATCAGCTGATCAGCCTTGCTGAAAAAAGCAATGATCCTGATCTTTTAAGAATCAGTATAGAATATTTTCCTATCACCTTTAGCAGAAGGCACGGTGATCCCAGCCGTCCATGGAATTATTTCTCCATCGAAAACAAAAACCCTGATGGAAGCACAAAGTTGCATTATGAAGGAAACTGGAGGGACATTTTCCAAAATTGGGAGGCTCTAAGCCTCTCCTACCCTGAATTCATTGAAGGAATGATCTCCAAGTTTGTAAATGCATCAACATTAGATGGGTACAATCCTTACAGGATCACCAGGGAAGGAATTGACTGGGAAGCTCCGGACCCAGATGATCCATGGGCATTTATTGGGTATTGGGGTGACCATCAGATTATTTATCTACTGAAATTCCTTGAGCATTCTGCGGCTTATCATCCAGGTAATCTGGATGAATTAATGACCAGGGACCAATTTGTTTATGCGAATGTTCCTTATCGAATCAAAGAGTTCTCCGAAATTGTTAAAGACCCCAAAGACACCATACTTTACGATTTTAAGCTAAGTAAGCAATTGGAAAAACTTACTGATGAGATAGGAGCCGATGGCAAGCTGCTTAGAAATAAAAATGGAGAGCTTTGCAGGGCCAACCTTACAGAGAAAATGCTCGTAACATTGCTTTCAAAATTAAGTAATTTTATTCCGGAAGCCGGTATCTGGTTGAATACCCAAAGACCCGAATGGAATGATGCAAACAACGCCCTGGTGGGTAACGGGGTATCAATGGTCACTCTCTATTACATCAGAAGATTTATGCGTTTCTGGCAAAAGGAGCTGGAAAGTTCAAAACATGAGTCCATTCCTCTTTCAGAAGAAATCCTCAAACTTCTAGGAAGAGTAAATGACATCTTTACAACTAACAGAGACAAATTAAACAAAGGGTTCTCTGACGAGGATAGAGGAGAAATAACATATGCATTAGGCATTGCAGGGAGCAATTACCGGGAGCATGTCTACAAGAACTCATTTTCCGGAAAAAAAGAAAAGGTCAAAATAGCATATCTTAAAGATTTTATGAGCATGTCCATTGAATATATGGACCAGTCCATCGATGCTAACAAGCGTGAAGATGATTTGTACCATGCCTACAATCTTGTTTCCTTTAAGGGTAAAAAGATTAAAATCAGATACTTATACGAAATGCTGGAAGGACAAGTATCTGTGCTTAGCTCAGGACATCTCACTTCTGGTGAAAGTTTGAAAGTACTCGATGCACTGAAATCAAGCAACTTGTTCAGGATAAATCAGTATAGTTATATACTCTATCCCGACAGGCAATTACCCCGGTTTGTGGAAAAGAATAATATTCCGGCAACACGAGTTAAAGAATCTGCCTTGCTAAGCAAACTTGCTGCGGATAATGAGCAATCTATCATCAAAGTTGATCAGAATAATACTTACCACTTCAATGGGATTTTCAGAAATGCTAATCTATTAAAGGAGGACCTGAATAAGCTTAATCCTGATCTGTATAGTGATCTGGTTGAGAAAGAAACAGAGATGATATTAGGTGTTTATGAAGAGTTATTTGACCACCAATCATTCACCGGACGGTCAGGAACATTTTATGGCTATGAAGGTTTAGGGTCCATTTATTGGCACATGGTATCCAAGCTGTTGCTTGCAGTTCAAGAATGCTACTTCAGAGGTAAGGAAGAAGGATCTGACCCGATTGTTTTAGGTAAAATTCAAGACCACTATTATGAAATAAAGGCTGGAATCGGACTCTATAAATCACCTGAGGTTTATGGCGCCTTCCCGACAGATGCTTACTCACATACTCCAGCTAATGAAGGAGTGAAACAACCTGGTTTAACTGGCCAGGTAAAAGAGGATGTTATATCCAGATTTGGTGAATTGGGAGTCCTCATTAAAAATGGAGAGATTTCTTTCGCACCTTCACTACTAAATCAAGGTGAGATTTTAACTCAAGATGAACAATTTGAATATTATGATTTATCGGCAGAGAAAAAGAGTATTGATCTGAAAGAAAAGCAAATGGGATTTACCTATTGCCAAATTCCTGTTATTTATAGCTTTGGCAATGAAGAAAGTATCAGGGTTCACTATACAAATGGAGATTCTAAAGAAATCCCGGGAAATATCCTGCCAAAAGAAATCAGCTCAAAAATATTTTCCAGAACTAGTGAAATAAAAAAGATTGAGTGTGCATTACATGAATTAAAAAAATAAATAAAGAGAAAATACTATGTCATACCGGAGAGAAAAAAACATGTCCCTAGCGGGAATTGATTACTCAAACATTGCTGATGAAGATTTATTGGCCTTATTTAACAAATACCTGGATAATGGAATTCATGGAATCTGTTTTAGTTCATATTTAGATGGCCAGGGCCCAGGTACTCAAATTAGCGACGAACAAATAGAGAAAAGAATTAAAATCATCAAGCCCTATACAAAATGGCTCCGTACATTTTCATGTACTGACGGAGGTGAGCGAATACCTGTAATAGCAAAGAAACATGGCTTAAAGGTTATGGCAGGAGCCTGGTTAAGTGATAACAAGGAGGTCAATGAAAAAGAGATTGAAAATGTGATCAAATTGGCTAAAGAAGGCAATGCCGATTTAGTAGCCGTAGGAAATGAAGTCTTGTATCGCAAAGAATTAACTGAAGAAGAACTTCTTGACTATATATCTCGCATTAAAAAAGAGATCCCTGGCATTCCTGTTGGCTATGTTGATGCCTATTATGAATTTGTTGAGCGTCCTGCAATTACAGACGCTTGCGATGTGATTTTTGCCAATTGTTATCCTTTCTGGGAAGGATGTCACATCGACTATTCTTTGCCTTACATGAAGAATATGTATCAGAATGCATTAAATGCTGGCGGTGGGAAGAAGGTTATCATCACAGAAACTGGCTGGCCAAATCGTGGTACATCATTTGAAGGTTCAGAACCTTCTTTAGATAATGCCCTAAGGTATTTCATCAACGCACAAAAATGGAGCATGGAAGAGGATATTGATTTGTTCTATTTTTCCAGTTTCGATGAAACATGGAAAATAGATGCTGAGGGAGACGTGGGAGCATACTGGGGATTGTGGGATCAGGCAGGTAAATTGAAGTTTGGTAAATAGTGAAGAGAGTGGGCAGTGAGCAGGGAGCAGTGGTATATCGATAGCTAACGTGTCACTTAAATTTATATTTAAATGAAATTTTCAAGAATCATATTTGTGGTTTTTGCAATATTTGCAATGGCCGGCTGTGCACCAGGGGAAAAGCAAGACGCTGGGAAAACTGCATCCGAAATTTTAGAAAATCCTGATTACCTGGCATTCTCCTATGGTGGCTATCGGGCACTTTCGAGAGACACTGTCCCAACAGTAAATCAACTTAAGGATGATATGAAGATCCTCTCAGCCATGGGAATTAAGATTATCCGTACCTATAATACCCAACAATTTGCTCAGGCAGCTAATCTCCTGACTGCCATCCGTGAGTTAAAAAACGAAGATTCTACTTTCGAAATGTATGTAATGCTTGGTGCATGGATAGATTGTGAAGGTGCATGGACAGGGACAGTAAACCACGAAGTAGAAAGCATAGATAACAATACTGTTGAAATAGAGGCAGCGGTCACTATGGCCAATGCCTATCCCGATATAGTGAAGGTTATTGCGGTAGGCAATGAGGCCATGGTACATTGGGCAGCGAGTTACTATGTGGAACCCGGTATTATTTTAAAGTGGGTTGAACATCTGCAGGAATTAAAAGCATCCGGGAATCTCCCGGCAGAAATTTGGATCACCAGTTCAGATAACTTTGCCTCCTGGGGAGGAAACGATGATAGTTATCATAAAGAGGACCTTGTGAAATTAATCAAAGCTGTCGATTACATTTCCCTGCATACTTACCCATATCACCAAAGTCATTATGGTCCCGAATTCTGGTTTGTCCCAGCTGATGAGGAAAATTTATCAAAACTGGAACAAATTGATGCTGCCATGGTAAGAGCTGCGGATGTTGCCAAAGCACAATATCAAAGTACAGTTGATTACATAACAAGTTTGGGAATTGAAAAACCAATCCATATTGGAGAAACAGGATGGGCAAGCATTGACAATAGCATTACCGGGCCAGATGGATCGAAGGCAGCAGATGAATATAAGGAAAAGCTTTTCTACGAGCACGTGAGGTCCTGGACCAATGAAGCTGGTATGTCGTGTTTCTTTTTTGAAGCATTTGACGAACGGTGGAAAGATGCGATTAATCCTGCAGGATCTGAAAACCATTTTGGTATGATTAACCTCCAGGGTCAGGCAAAATATGCCATTTGGGAATTGGTAGACAATGGAACATTTAATGGACTGACCAGGGATGGTGTAGCAATTACTAAAACCTATGGTGGAGATGAAGCTGCATTGCTGGAAGACGTTCTTGCTCCACCTTTAAAAAAGGAGCAGTAATAAAATAAACTGATCAGATGAGCACCAACACTACAAAACTATCTTTTAAGGAGAAAATCGGGTATAGCCTGGGTGATACGGCCTCTCACTTCGTATGGGATATGGTAGGATTCTGGATCCTGATTTTTTACACAGACACTTTTGGGATATCAGCCGCTGCTGCAGGTACAATTATGTTGATCGCCAGGGCCTGGGACATGGTTAGTGATCCTTTAATGGGTATTATCGCTGATCGTACAAACACACGATGGGGTAAATTCAGACCCTATATCCTCTGGATGGCTTTACCTTATAGTGTTTTGGCAGTGTTGACGTTCACAACTCCCAATTTCGGACCTACAGGAAAGGTCTTATATGCAGGGATAACATATTTATCACTGATGACTGTTTTTACAGCCATCAACCTCCCCTACTCTTCCCTGGGGGCAGTTATGACCTCAGACTCGTATGAACGTGCCGGCTTGAACTCATATCGTTTTATTTTTGCCTTTGTTGGTCAATTTATCGTCTCAGGTACAGCATTATACCTGGCAAATTTCTTTGGAAAGGGTGACAATGCCAAGGGATATCAGTACACACTCATCCTCTTCTCAATCATCTCCTTTATTCTGTTCATGATCACCTTTAGAACAACCCGCGAAAGAGTAGCACCTCCAAAGGCACAGAAGGAAAATATAAAAGAAGATGTAAAAAACCTGTTTAAGAACCGTCCATGGATGATCCTGTTTTTTGTAGGTATTATATCCTTTGTCATGTTTGCCATGCAAAACCTTTCGGTAGCCTACTATTTCAAGTATTATATTGGTAATGCGGAGGGTGTTCAGTTGTTCAATGTTATAGGAACAGTTGCTTTGATTGCTACGATACCATTTTCTAAACCACTGGCAAAAAGATTTGGAAAACGAAAAGTTTTCCTTGCCAGTTCATTGATATCCGGGGCCTTTTTTATTCTGCTTTTCATCCCTGGAAAAGATAATATCGGAATGATATATACCTTTAATATTCTTGCCAAAATGGCCTATGCCCCTGCAGTGCCATTACTCTGGACTATGCTTGGAGACACAGCAGATTATTCGGAATGGAAATCGGGAAGACGTTCAACGGGACTCGTATTTTCAGCTGCCACATTTGCACAGAAAGCCGGATGGGGAATTGGAGGTGCTTTGGCAGGATGGATGCTGGCCCTTTTTCATTTTGAAGCAAACATGATACAAACAGAAACTGCTATCACGGGCATAAAACTTATGATTTCTGTAATTCCGGGAATATTGTATATGTCCTGTGCAATCCTGCTGTATTTCTATAATATAGATCAAAAGACCTGCCTGGTAATGCAAAAGGACCTGGAAGCAAGGAGAGCGGCGGAGAAATAATCGGTGAAACAATTCGTAAATATCTCCCGAATTATTAATTCCATTCTTTTTATCTTTGGGAGATAATTCATCGGCAAATTATTACGTTTAATTTATTTGGGCCCGATTTGCATGTAGATATTTATGAAAAAAGTTACCATCATAGTAATCGTCCTGCTGGGAGTTTCCCTGCACATTCAAGGACAAAAAGCAAATGTGTTTGCTGCCTTTCAGTTGATTGAAAACGAGAAGTATACAGATGCAAAAAAAGCGGTTGACGAGGCCCTGGAAGATGAAAAAACCAGGGATTGGTCCAGGACCTGGTATGCCCGAGGACTCCTTTGTCAGAAGGCATATGAGAAAGGTATGAAGAACAAGGACCAGAAGTTGTATGAACTTTATCCGGATCAATTGTTTCTTTCTTATGAATCCTTCGAAAAATCGCTTGCCTACAAAAGGAGCGCCCGGATTACTGATCAAATAGAACCCATCTACATTAAATTGGCCAATGATTTCCTTGTCATGGGTGAGAAGGAGTATAAAGCAAAAAAATATGAAAAATCACTGAAGGCCTACGAAAATGCATTGAAGATCAATGAGAGTCCCATCCTCTCGGTGGAGCTTGACACCAACCTGGTTTACAACACCGCACTTGCTGCATTTAAAAGCAAACAATATAATACTTCGCTCGCTTACCTCGAGCGACTGAATGAGATGAGCTACTCTTCCAATGTACCACACTTGCTATCTGCAGTTCATCTTGCCTTGAAAGATACAAGCAGTGCAGAAACGGTTTTAAGGGAAGGAATTGACCATTATAAAACGAACGAAGAGCTTATCCTTGTTTTTATAGATCTGCTCTATAGTACCGACAAGTGTAAAGAAGCTGTTGCTGTGCTCGATAGCGCGGCTTTAAGAAGTCCGAAGAAATACATATTCCCTTTTACCAAGGGACTCGTTTACCAGAAAAAAGAGATATATGAAAAAGCTATTGAAGCATATAAGGAAGCCATAAAAGTAGATCCAGAGATGCTAAGCTCATATACCAACATAGGAACATGCTATTTTAATATCGGAGTGGAGAAGGAGCAAAATGCCAGATTGATAAATGACAGCAAAAGCTTTCGTGAAGAACTAGTCAAGTCTGAATCTGCTAAAAAGGAAGCCGTCTCCTGGCTGGAGAAGGCCCTCGAAAAAGATCCCAAAAACGAGACAGTCAAGAACCAGCTAATTCAACTCTATCGCTCACTCCGCATGATTGATAAGATCAATGAACTGACCCCCTGATTCATCACTCCTAGAATTTAAAGGCAACAGATAGCCCTACAAACTCTCTGAACTGCAATTTAGGTTCTTTCAGCTGAATATCATCTACTAAAACAGGATGATCCATTTCATCAGTAATTGAAAAGAGAATGTCTTTATCATAAATCAAATGCAGGTTGGCTGATACTGTGAAAAACCAGGTGATCTGCTTTTTGAGACTGATCTCCCAATCAAAGTCAACATTCAATGGACGAGCCGTATAGCTGGTGAACATTCTTAATGAATTATCTATCTCTAATCCTTTCATGATCTTCAACTTGTTCTTCATTACCAGCTGTCCACCCATCTCCTGCTTCGTACGCCTGTCATCTTCAATACCATGATGCGTCTGATCAATTATAGCAGTGTCGAGCACAAAAGTATTTTTATAGGAGAGTGGAGAGAAGTTAATCAGCGTATGTTTCCAAGGCTTGTATTCAACACCAAGACCGATGGTAAAGGTTCCTGGATTTAAAAATTTTGAGACCGCTACTGAATCATTAGGATAATCAAATCCTTTTGCAAACTGGTTCTTCATATAAAAAACGGTAGAGAAATCGAATTTCCCTTTTATCACCTTGTTGTATTGAGAATTTATTTCAAAAATATCGGTATTGGTTCTTAAACCATAATCACCTGACAATATAGAACCATATTTTATACGGGCAGAACTGATCCACTTCTGCTTCTTCCTGATATCATTATACTTTGCCTCTCCCTTGACATCCAACATGCTGGAGATAGAGCTTTGCCCACCTTTCGCCCAATACTTGGAAAGAAGGGCCTGGCTGAATGCAAAGGAAGTAGCAAGATCATATTCCCAGTAAATAGGCACCTGTTTTATCGGTTCCATGGCAGCAAGTGATGTTTTTGGTACTGCAAATGTAAAAGGGACATCTTCAACTACCCGTTTCGTCATCCTGTTGATGTTCACTTCATCCTCCAGGTAGAGGGAAAGGTTGTTCCGGGAAGGGTTCCCCATCCATATAGTAATCGAATCATTCCGGTAGTTTTTTACCCAGATACGGTTCATATCTTCAGTCCCCGTTCCTATCCATATTGGAGTTTTATGTCCATTGATATCACCGATAAATAACTGCACTGAATCACGGTTTTCTGTATAACGCAACAACTCATCAACTGCAAATTTCACAGAATCTGTTACTTTCTCATTGGGCAGGATATAAAAAGGGGATTCATCATTAGCTACCATGGCCCAGGTAGTATCTGAGAAAATGATACCCGTAGAATCAAATAAGAAGGTGAGATAATTCATACCATCCGGCATAGATACTGGAGGAGATAGCTCTTTATTTTTTATCTTAAAAAGCTGCACCATCATTGAATCCAGGTAAACTGAATCGATGTATATATTAATGATGGTATCAGGGGCCTGAAATAACGAGTCAAGCAGTACTGCTGAATCAGGCAGAGTGTCTGCCAGGAGAAATTCAAAATGAAACTCGGGCTCCTCGATGATTTCCTCAGTAATAAACAGATCCGGTTTCAGCTGGACAGAAGAGAAAATAAATGTTGAATCATTCAGCCATTCTAAGCCCATAGTATCCGCCCGTACAAAAGCCACTTCCTTGAAAGATATAGAATCGAAGGAAAATATCGACAAGCGTTGTTCAACGCTATCGAAGGGCTCTCTAGCATAATTGACCAATCTCTCAATGGAATATTTCAAATTATTTCCCTTATCACGCCATAGATTTTCCTTATCCAGCAAATCTCCTAAATACGCAGAGGCAGATTCCGGGGTAAAAAGGATTGATTCTGAGGATATTGTATCGCTTTCATTTACTTGAAACTCCACTTCGCCCTGGGCAAACATGCCTGTCATGAATGATACTCCGGCGATAAATAGGATAATACGACGCATAATAAGTGCTTTGATGATCAATTATTTTCCGTCTGCAAAGATACGCAGTCATATATAAACGAAGAAGATGTTTGGCTTATTTTCTGATTTTAAATGTATCTCACCCGATTTCTTCGGGCTCGTGAGCTCGCTCCCCAGGGTCGCTCGGTTCCGCCACCCAAAATTCATAAAATGCAAAAAGCAGAAATGAAACAATCACCTCTGCTTTTTTAGTGCCCAGGAAAGGACTCGAACCTTCACATACTTGCGTACACTAGTCCCTGAAACTAGCGCGTCTACCAATTCCGCCACCTGGGCTATTATAAGGAAAAAGAATAAGGTAAAAAGGAAAAAGTGTGAATCCTTTTTACTTTTTACTTTTTACTTAAAAGTGCCCAGAACAAGAATCGAACTTGCACGACCAAATTAGGTCACTAGGCCCTCAACCTAGCGCGTCTACCAGTTCCGCCACCTGGGCTAATACAAGGAAAAAGAGCCAAGGAAAAATGAAAAATGTGAATCCTTTTTACTTTTTACTTTTTACTTTATAAAAGAACAACCCCGAACGAATTCGGGGTTGCAAATATATTAATTTTTTTACGAATGATTGAGAAGGTCTTGTGAATTTTTTACTTCTTTTTACTGAACTTGTTATCCTTCGCTGCTCTGTACTCAGAAGCTTTCTTGTTCGCTGCCAGATCTAACGCTAACTTCTTCTTGCCTACCCGGGTTAAAATGGCCTTTTTTGTTGGCTCATAATAATCAACATAAGCAACGAAATCATGTATGTATCCTGCTTCCAGGTATTGAGTTTGAATCCAATCTACACTCTCACCAGCCAGGTTATAGTTATCATGATCTGCTTCCCAAACATCTACATACCACTCCTGCTCAGCCAGGTCTTCAAATACACACTTACCTAATTCAGAAGTAAATTCTTCGCCTGTGCCATTGGTAGATTCTTCCCAATCAAACACAGAAGGAAACAAGATAACTGATGCTCCTTCAACAGGATATTCATCATAATATTCCAGGACGGTGATTCTGACTGTAGAATTATATCCTTCATACACATCGATTGTCTTTGAGTAAGAATCAACATCATCACCTAGTCCGTAAGCATGCAGGGTAACCGTATATGTACCCGGAGTATCGTAACTGTAGGTTGGTGAAACTATATCGGTACTAACCTCATCCCCAAATTCCCACATCACTGTAGCCGCATCGCTTGATGTGTTATTGAATGTAATCTGCTCACCAACAAATACTACATCAGTCTCAACATCCATATCACCATTGTCACCGGGCAGTTCCGTTGTTATATAGAAATCTGCATATGGCTCTGGGTAAACAACCGGATCAACCGTGATAGTAGCATAGGCAACATCAAAACCGGATTTCTGTCCAAATGCTTTAAGTGTAACTTCATAGCTTCCTGCTTCCAGAAATTGATGAACAGGATTAAATTCTACTGTACCAGTTCCGTCGTCAAATTCCCACTGGAAGGACTCAGCATCATAAGATAGATTTTCAAAATAAACCTCCTCACCTGCAAAAGGGGCTATTGGTGAATAAATGAAATCCGCAACCGGATCCTTGTAACAGCTTGACATTACTATTGCAATTGCTGTAAGTATTATTATTAATCGTTTCATGATCTTGTATTTAGTTTTTATTCTTGCAGGTTCTTTTCTTCCTGTCCATTATTAGTCTCACTGTACAATATCCAAAATGTGTGCCAAAAAAGAGACATTGGAAAATTTACAGGATTTTCATTCCTTTATACGTCCGAAACTAATAAAATAATCAACATGAAACTCAGACATTTCTTAATACTCTCACTTTTCCTCTTATCAGCACTATCAGTATACTCGCAATCCAATGACAAGAAAATAACGCTCGAAAAAATATATCAGCAATACATTTTCTCTTCCGAAAGAATCGGAGGTATCAATTCGATGAACGATGGAAAACATTATACCATAAATAACCAGAGACAAAGCATCGACAGGCATAAATATGCCGATGGTAAAAAGCTAAACACCTTGTTTGACGTTAAAAATTTCGATGAAATCTCCTCATTCAGAGCATATGAATTTGACAGCGATGAAAGCAAAATACTTTTAACCACAAATATTGAAAATATCTACCGGCACTCCTTTGTAGCAGATTATTACGTGTTTGACATTTCTGAGAATTCGCTAAACCTCTTATCATCAAATGGAAAACAACAACTGGCCACCTTCTCCCCTGGAAGTGATAAAATTGCATTCGTTAGAGAGAACAACTTATTTGTTGCCGACCTGAATTCAGGAACAGAAACCCAAATAACCTTTGATGGAAAGAAAAATGAAATCATCAACGGTGCTCCTGATTGGGTGTATGAGGAGGAATTTGCATTTTCACAAGGATTTCATTGGTCCCCTGATGGCAAAAATATTGCTTTTTACAAGTTCGATGAATCAGAGGTAGTTCAATTCAATATGACAATGTTTGGAGATCTGTACCCCGAACCTTACCAGTTTAAATATCCCAAAGCCGGAGAGATAAATTCTAATGTCACTATCCATGTTTATAATATTGAGAGTGCACAAACCATTAGAGTTGATACCGAAGCCGGTAACGATAGTTATATCCCCAGAATCAAATGGACTAACAATCCTAACTTACTGAGTATAACATGGCTAAACCGACTTCAGAACCAGGTCAAGATCATTCATAGCGATGCAAAAACAGGCAAATCATCTGTGGTTTATGAAGAGAAAAACGATAAGTATATATCAGAGGCGACTGACAATATGATTACCTACTTACCTGACAACAAATCTTTTTTGCTGATCAGTGAGTTGAGTGGATATTTTCATTTTTATGTCTACGATTTCGTTAAAAAGGAGTTAGAAGAAGTAAGCAGTGGCGACTGGGACATCCACTCTTTGCTTGGAGTAGACATGAAGAAAAAAGAACTGTATTACACCTCGTACGAAGAATCCAGCATTGAACAACATGTATATGCCATCAAACTCAATGGAAGCAAAAAAAGAAAGATCAGTACCCTGTCGGGAACAAATAATGCCTATTTCAGCTCGAGCTTCGATTACTATATCCTCTCCCATTCAGACGCAAACACGCCCGCAAGTTACTCTCTGCATAACAGGAAGGGTGATTTGATTCGTGTATTGGAAACCAATGAAGAATTAAAGAAGAAAACCGAGGAATATGGCTTTAGCAAGGTAGAGTTTATGCAACTACCCACAGCAAGTGGACAACTGCTTAATGCCTATATGATAAAGCCGAAAAATTTTGATCCGGAGAAGAAATATCCACTTTTTATGTACGTTTACGGCGGCCCTGAATCCCAAAACGTCGTTGACCGCTGGGGAAGAAGTTGGCCGTGGTTCCAGCTGCTGGCTCAGGAAGGATATATTGTTGCTTGCGTTGATAACCGTGGAACCAACGGACGTGGAGAAGAATTCAGAAAGTCGACCTACATGGAACTTGGAAAACTAGAAACCATTGACCAGGTAGAATCCGCGACTTACCTTGGAGAATTACCCTACATTGATGAATCCAGAATTGGCATGTTCGGCTGGAGTTACGGGGGATTTATGACCAGTTTATGCCTTACTAAAGGTGGAGGCCTGTTTAAGATGGGTATTGCCGTGGCACCGGTAACTAATTGGAGATATTATGATACTGTATATACAGAACGATTCATGCGAACACCCCAGGAAAACTCCGCTGGCTATGACGATAACTCACCCATCAATTTTGCCGAACAGCTCGAAGGAAAATTCCTTCTCGTTCACGGAATGGGAGATGACAATGTCCATTTTCAAAATTCTGTGGATTTTGTAGAAGCTCTTGTCCAGGCCAATAAGCAATTTGAAACACAATTTTATCCAAACAAGAACCATGGAATTTATGGAGGAAACACTACCTTTCACCTGTATACGAGAATGACCAATTTTATATTGGAGAATTTGTAATATGAGAGAAGGTGAGATGGCCTGCAGCCGTGAGAGGGAGAGAGGGAGAACAGGAGACTGGGAGAGAGAAAGAGAATCCTATTGACTCATTAGCGCATTGACTCATTAGCGCATTGACTCATTAACTCATTAATACATTTAACCATTAAATCCTTAAACCATTGACCCACTCACACCTACCCACCACGCTCAAAGAAGTCCGCGCCAGGGGATGGGAGCAACTGGATGTTATCCTCTTTACAGGCGATGCCTACGTGGATCATCCATCATTTGGGATTCCGGTGATTGGCAGGGTATTGGAGAATGCAGGTTACAAGGTTGCCATCATTCCTCAACCAAACTGGAAAGATGATCTGCGCGACTTCAAGAAATTAGGTGCTCCAAGACTGTTCTTTGGCGTTTCTGCAGGCGCCATGGATTCTATGGTAAACCATTATACTGCACGAAAAAGAATCAGGTCCAATGATGCATACACACCCGGTAACCAGGCAGGCTTCAGACCAGATTATCCTACCATTGTCTACACAAAGGCCTTGAAACAACATTTCCCTGAAATTCCTGTGATAATAGGTGGTGTGGAAGCATCTTTGAGAAGATTTACACATTTCGACTATTGGCAGGATGAACTGAAAAAGAGTATATTGATAGACTCAGGTGCTGATATGCTGGTATATGGAATGGGAGAACATACCATCCTTCAAATTGCCAAATTACTGAGCGAGGGAGTGGATTTCCAGGAAATATCTGATCTTGCTCAAACCGCAATCATAAGGGCTTCCGATACAGCAAATGTAATTACCAGGGGAAAAAAAGTGCTCAAACTTCATCCCCACGAAGAGTGCTTAAATAGCAAGAAGAAGTTCGCTGAAAACTTTGCAGTAATTGAAGTTGAGTCCAATCGAATGGAACCCGCAACAATCATCCAGGAGTGCGACCAGCAAACGGTCATTGTTCACCCACCTGTTCCCCTGCTTAAAGAATCTGAGCTGGATGCCATTTATGATCTTCCTTACACCCGTTTACCCCACCCCAAGTATTTTAAGCGAGGACCAATCCCTGCTTATGAGATGATAAAAGACTCGGTAAATATTCACAGGGGATGCTTTGGAGGATGCAGTTTCTGCACGATCTCTGCTCATCAGGGAAAATTTGTTCAGAGTCGAAGCGAGAAATCGATACTGAGAGAGTTGAAATTCATCAGTAATACAGAGGGCTTTAAAGGTCACATCACTGATCTCGGTGGACCTTCCGCAAATATGTATAAAATGCAAGGTAAGAACCTGGAAGTTTGCAGAAAATGTAAAAGATACTCCTGTCTGCACCCCAAAATTTGCGGGAATCTTGATACGGATCACCAGCCCATGATCGACCTGTATAGGAAAGCATCAAAAGTAGATGGAATTAAAAAGATTACTATTGGAAGCGGGATTCGCTATGATTTCCTCGTTCAGGATAACAAGGAGAATCACTTTAAGGAGTATTTCAGAGATCTGGTTAAGAACCATGTCTCTGGACGACTCAAAATCGCACCCGAACACTCTTCCCCAGAAGTTCTTTCCATAATGCGCAAGCCAGATATTCAACTCTTTAAAGATCTGTACAGGGAATTCAAAAATATCAACAGGGAAAACCATATGAACCAACAGCTCATCCCCTACTTCATCTCAAGTCACCCCGCCTGCAAGCCGGAAGACATGGCTGAGTTGGCTCTCACCACTAAGGAGATGGGGTATAAACTGGAACAAGTACAGGACTTCACTCCCACTCCCATGACCCTGGCCACAGTTATGTACTACACAGGCCTCGACCCCTATACTTTAAAACCCGTTATTACCGCTAAAACCGACAAGGAAAAATCAAAACAAACCATGTTTTTCTTCTGGTATAAAAAAGAATACCAACAACAAATCCGACAGGAACTGGAGCGAATGGGTAGGAAAGACCTGGTGAATAAGTTGCTGGGTAGATATTGAGTGTTCGAAAAGTGGAATACAGGAGTATCATGTCTACCTTACAATAGCCATTTTTGTAATACTGTGTGTATTTGATCCTTACGAATTGTATATACGTATATAAATACCGATTTATATACGTATTTATTTAGCTGTCTAACTACTTATAGTTGAAGTATTCCCCGACCCAACATTAATATGGCATCACTTATTGTGTGAATTAACGATCCCAATGCACACTTAAGCATTTTTCTGCCCCAATCACCTAATCCCTCATTCCCCATTCCATTCTTCCATCATTCCATTGTTTTTGCTAACTTTGCATGATTTTTAACGACATTTTTAGAATTTGTATGATCAATATTACATTTCCGGATCAATCTGTTCGGCAATTTGAAGCAGGGGTAACAGGATTGGATATCGCCCGGAGTCTGAGTAACAGTCTGGCAAGAGAAGTATTAGCAATAACAGTTAATGAAGAGATATGGGACCTGACCAGGAAGATCAATAGTGACGCATCCATCAAACTCCATAAATGGGATGATGATGAGGCAAAACATGCCTTCTGGCACTCGTCTGCACACCTTATGGCAGAAGCCATTGAGGCACTTTTCCCTGGAACAAAATTTGGAATCGGACCAGCCATTGAAAATGGCTTTTACTACGATGTTGACCCGGGTGATGACGTAGTGATTAAAGACAGCGATCTTCTAAACATAGAGAAGAAGATGAAAGAGCTGGTGGCGGAGAAATTACCATATACCCGAGAAGAGATCAGCAAAAAGGATGCTTTGAGCATCTTCGGTAAGAAAGGGGATGAGTATAAAACAGAATTGATTACCGATCTTGAAGATGGTACTATATCACTGTATAAGCAGGGCAATTTCACCGATTTATGTCGTGGCCCTCACTTGCCTGATACCTCACCGATTAAAGCAATAAAACTATTGAGTATCGCGGGTGCATACTGGCGTGGCGATGAGAAGCGTAAGCAACTTACAAGGATATATGGGATTACCTTTCCAAAGCAAAAGATGCTTGAAGAATATCTTGTTTTACTGGAAGAGGCCAAAAAGAGAGACCATCGTAAATTGGGTAAAGAACTGGAATTGTTCACTTTCTCACAACGTGTTGGACTTGGATTGCCTTTGTGGCTGCCAAAAGGTGCGCAACTTAGGGAACGACTGGAAAACTTTTTAAAGAAAGTACAGCGTGAACACGGTTACGAACCGGTAATTACTCCTCATATCGGACTAAAAGAATTGTATATAACCTCTGGTCATTATGAAAAATATGGAGAGGATAGTTTTAAGCCCATTCATACTCCCCAGGAAGGTGAGGAATTCCTGCTGAAACCAATGAACTGTCCCCACCATTGCGAAATTTATAAGTTCAAACCCAGGTCATATCGCGATCTACCCGTGCGTTTCGCCGAGTTTGGAACTGTATACCGTTACGAACAAAGCGGTGAGCTTCATGGACTTACAAGGGTACGAGGATTTACTCAGGACGATGCACATATCTTCTGTCGCCCCGACCAGCTGAAAGAAGAGTTCATGAAAGTGATTGATATTGTGCACTATATTTTCAAAACGCTGGATTTCAACGACTATATCACACAAATCTCACTTAGAGATAAAGATGATCACTCGAAGTACATCGGGTCTGACGAGAACTGGGAAAAAGCTGAGCAAGCCATTATTGAGGTAGCCGAAGAAAAAGGGCTGGATACTGTTATAGAATATAATGAAGCAGCATTCTATGGCCCAAAGCTTGACTTCATGGTAAAAGATGCCCTTGGAAGAAAGTGGCAACTGGGAACAATCCAGGTAGATTACAACCTACCAGAAAGATTTGAACTTGAGTATATTGGTGCTGATAATCAGAAACATAGACCTGTAATGATTCACAGGGCACCCTTCGGAAGTATGGAGCGTTTCATCGCTGTACTAATCGAACATACAGCCGGTAAATTTCCATTATGGTTGACACCCGATCAGGTAGTGATTTTGCCGATCAGTGAAAAGTATCATGATTATGCCGAAAAAGTTTCAAATTTCCTAAATAATTGCGATATTCGCACCCTGATTGACAAAAGAGCGGAAAAGATAGGTAAAAAGATAAGAGATAACGAGTTAAAGAAAATACCATATCTGCTAATTGTGGGCGAAAAAGAGGAAAAAGATGATTCTGTTTCCGTTCGAAGACAAGGTGAAGGAGATAAAGGCGCAATGCAAATGAAAGAATTTGCTGATTTTTTGAACAAAGAAGTCGAAAATCAGTTGTCATTAATAGACACAAAAGTTTAACTAAATAAGGAGGATCAAGCTATAGCAAAGCAAAATTTTAGACCAAGGGGCAGATACATTCCAAGAAGAGAGATACAACCATTACACAACATTAATGAGCGAATTCGCTCTTCTACAGTGCGTGTCGTTGGAGACAGTCTCGAAACGCCCGGGATATTTTCAATTTCTGAAGCATTAAAAATGGCCGACGATTTGGATCTTGATCTTGTGGAAATTTCCCCAAACGCTGATCCACCTGTTTGCAAAATTGTTGATTATCAGAAGTTTCTTTATCAGCAGAAGAAGAAACAAAAGGAGATGAAAGCGAAAACGACCAAGGTTACTCTGAAAGAGATTCGCTTCGGTCCTAACACAGATGATCACGATTATGAATTTAAAAAGAAGCACGCTAAAAGATTTATTGAGGAAGGTGCTAAAGTAAAGGCGTTCGTGTTTTTTAAAGGACGTTCAATTTTATTTAAAGAAAAAGGTGAAATATTGTTGCTGAAACTGGCTCAGGATCTCGAGGAAATTGCAAAAGTTGAGCAACTTCCCCGTCTGGAAGGGAAAAGAATGACAATGTTTCTTGCGCCTAAAGCAAAAACGAAGAATTAGTATTGAACAGGAAAAATTTGGAAAATGCCAAAAATGAAAACAAATGCGGGGGCCAAGAAGAGATTCTCGCTTACCGGCACAGGTAAAATTAAAAGAAAGCATGCTTTCAAGAGTCACATCTTGACTAAAAAATCAAAGAAGCGTAAGAGAAACTTAACCTATTCAGGAGAAGTTCATAAAGCTGATTTGAAAAATATTAAGCAACTTTTAGCAATGAAGTAGAACCGATAAAAATCGGCAGTAAAGGTAATTTAAGTAAAAAACCAGGATATCAAGCAAAAAAGATTCACTTTAAGTGAGCGCTGATATCTAAAAAACAAAGAAAAAATGCCAAGAGCAGTAAATGCTGTAGCAGCAAGAAAAAAAAGAAAAAAAGTTCTAAAGAGAACTAAAGGTTATTGGGGAAGAAGAAGTAATGTATGGACAGTAGCCAAAAATGCTTACGAAAAAGGTCTCTCATATGGATACCGCGACCGTCGTAAAAAGAAATCAGAATTCCGCGCACTTTGGATCCAAAGGATCAACGCAGCTGTACGTGAACACGGAATGTCATATTCAGAATTCATGGGAAAACTCAAAAAACATGAGATTGATATCAACAGGAAGGTGCTTGCCGACCTTGCCATGAATGACCCTCAAGCTTTTGAAGCTATCGTTAAGAAAGTAAAGTAAACCTTTACATAAATTACAAAAAAGGATGTCATTACGACATCCTTTTTTTGTTTATATATCTATAGAATGTTTGAGACCACTTAATATTCTTCTAAATTTACGATCTCAATAAAGAATACTAAAAAATGAAAATTGCAATCATTGGCTATGGAAAAATGGGAAAGGAGATTGCCCGCATTGCTGAAAGCCGTGGACATGAACTGGCTCTAATTATCGACCTTGATAATTCCGGAGATCTGAACAAGGTGAATCTAAGAGAAATAGAGGTGGCCATTGAATTCTCATCTCCTACCTCGGCCAAAGAAAATATCATTACCTGCATAAATAACTCAACTCCAGTTGTTTCCGGAACTACAGGATGGCTCGACAGTTGGGATGAGGTAATACAGCTCTGTGCAGAACATAAAAGCAGCATGTTTTATGCATCCAACTATTCTGTTGGTGTTAATATTCTCTTTGCCATAAATACAAAACTGGCTTCAATCATGAATTCTTTTCCGCAATATGATGTTTCCATGAAGGAAGTCCACCATATTCACAAGCTTGATGCACCCAGTGGTACAGCCATCTCCCTCGCTGAGCAGATCTCTCAGCAGCTTCAGCGAAAAAATAATTGGACATTAGAAACAGGTGGCTCAGAACAAATTTCCATCGAAGCAAAAAGAGAAGGTGAAGTAAACGGCTTTCACAGTGTTACTTACGAATCTGACTTTGATTCAATCACCATAGCACACGATGCAAAATCAAGAGAAGGATTTGCTACAGGAGCAGTTTTGGCAGCCGAGTTCATTGCCGGGAAAACTGGTGTCTTCGGAATGAAAGACATGCTTAACTTTTAGGATAATGAAAATACCACGGGAAAGAATAGTTGGATTCATCATAAGCGTGATCCTTTGGTCACTGCTTATTATCTGGATCAATGCCTTTTGGTTTCTTTTCTTCAACATTCTATTTATCGACATTTTCATTACCAGGTTTTTCGACTGGAGCTTAAAAAGCTACAGCATTTCAAAATCCTCTAAGAGTGTGATTGAATGGATAACACTGTTCCTTATTGCAGCCATCATCTCAATCTCAGTTAAAGTTTTATTCGTCGAGGCCTATAAAATTCCTACACCATCCATGGAACAAAGTCTGCTGGCAGGCGATTATATCTTTGTAAGTAAACTGGCCTATGGCCCCAAACTTCCCAATACCCCGCTGAGCATTCCTTTCCTCCCCAACCAGTTAGAGAACGGGGCCAAAACCTATTCAGAAAAATTATTACTGCCATACAAACGGCTAAAAGGGTTGTCATCAGTTAAAAGAAACGACATCATAGTATTCAGTTTTCCGGAAGGAGATACTATGGTAGTGCAATACCCCGGTCAGAACTATTACTCACTGGTGAGACAATATGGAAGAGAATATATCCACAGTCACTTCGACATGCTCACTCATCCGGTCGACAGAAGAGAGAATTACGTCAAGAGATGTATAGGCCTTCCGGGCGATACGCTTACCATAAAAGACGGATTTGTGGATGTGAATGGCGATCAATTTGAATTCTTTCAAACACAAAAATTTAAATACTATCTTACTACAAAAGGAAGCAGGCTCCAGGACAGTACGCTGAATATGTTAAATATTCTTAAAAATGAATTTACCTACAATCCTGCAAATTCGCTCCACGTTATATACCTGACCATTGAACAGGCGGAGTTTGTAAAGAACCTCCAGGAGGTAAGAAGTCTAAAAAGGTTTGTCGAACCAGTTCTCTCATTTCATAACCAGGAAATATTTCCTCACAACGAAATGTACAAATGGACCAGTGATCTTTTTGGCCCGTTGGTGATCCCCAGGAAGGGAATGACAATTGATCTAAGTCACTCTTTAATTCCTCTTTATGAGAGAGTTATCAGAAATTACGAGAACAATAATTTTTGTGAAATAGATAGCGTTTTTTATATCGACGGAAGAGAAGTCACAAGCTATACATTCAAAATGGATTACTATTTTGTAATGGGAGATAACAGGCATAATTCTGCCGACTCCCGCTACTGGGGATTTGTCCCGGAAGACCACCTCCTGGGAAAAGCTGTTATGATATGGTTGTCGATAAAACCAGGCGAATCATTTTTACAAGGTTTAAGAAAAGAACGTATCTTTAGGCGCATTAAATAAATTTACTTTAAATGAATCAGGATATTAAGAAAAAATTCACAGTTGGCTATGTAAAAGAGTCGGTGAATACATTGAAAGACAAAGGCCTTAAACATATCATTAAAGCTATCGCGGCATTAGTATTATACATACTTTTCGTCATCTGGCTTCACAATTATTGGTTCTTGTTTGGAATTCCAATTGTTTTCGATATTTACGTTACCAAGATAGTGAACTGGACTTTTTGGAAGAAGAGAAACAAGAAAAACCATATGCTTGTTGAGTGGCTTGATGCCTTGATTTTTGCTGTTGTAGCAGTTTCCCTTATTAATATCTTCCTCTTTCAGAACTATAAGATTCCTACACCTTCAATGGAAGGTTCACTCCTTGTTGGCGACCACTTATATGTTAGTAAAACAGTATATGGACCAAGAACACCAAATACACCATTAGCAATACCTTTCCTTCCCAATACAGTTTTGCAAAAAAAATCATACCTGGAATGGATCCAAAAACCCTATAAACGTTTAATTGGATTTAGTGATGTAAAGAGAAACGATATTGTTGTATTTAATTTCCCGGCATCCGACACTGTAGCACTTGAGAAATCTGATCACAGGGTATATGCCAAGGGAAATTTCGACTATTTCGATTTAATAAGAGATGAGGCATACAGCTTAATGGAGAGAGATAAGGTTCAGAATAACAGGGAATTACCCTACAATGTATATGCAGCATACGCCAGGAAACGAATCCATGAGCTATATGATGTAGAAACCCGTCCGGTTGACAGAAGAGATAATTATATCAAGCGTTGTGTAGCTATTGCGGGAGATGTTCTTGAGGTCAGAAATAACAATGTTATTGTCAATGGAGAGCCCCAGAAACAGTATGAAGGCATCCAAAAGATATATCGCGTTACCACTAACGGTACACCTATCAACCCAAGGTCATTGGAGAAATTCCGTGTCTCGCCCAGGTCCGCAGATTTAAGAAATAATCCAAGTTATGCCTTTCCTTTAACGGAAGATAATGCTGAAGAGATTAGCACATTTCCAGGAGTTGTGAGCGTGAAAGCTCTTAAAATGTATACAGATGGGCAGTACGATCGTGATATCTTCCCACATACAACTGATTATACCTGGAACCTTGAGTATTATGGTCCCCTTACCATACCGGCAAAGGGTGAAAC
Organism: uncultured Bacteroidaceae bacterium; assembly: GCA_964538375.1. GTDB lineage: Bacteria > Bacteroidota > Bacteroidia > Bacteroidales > JAUUZQ01. The sequence continues at coordinate 80,681 of CAZIFQ010000011.1, forward strand.
GGTTGAATTAACACTAAAAAACCTACCTATATACAAGAGAATTATCGAAGCATATGAGCAAAACTCATTGCTGATTAAAGGAGACGATATTTATATCAATGAGGAGCTGGCTACTTCCTATACCTTTAAAATGGATTACTACTTCATGATGGGTGATAATCGCCACAGTTCTGCCGACTCACGATTTTGGGGATTTGTTCCTGAAGACCATATCATTGGAAAGCCACGCCTAATATGGCTTAGCTTAGACAAAGACTATGGCGGAATTCGTTGGAACAGGTTATTCAAAATTGTCAGAAGCGACCGTTAAATACATTCATTTCCAATGATTTATCCGTGCCTGTATAATGCGCCTTTAGTATACTATGCACTAATTCTGCATGAGCATAAGCCCTTTGTAGTTGAACACTACGATCATTATACTAAGCAAACTTTTCGAAACAGGTGCAGCATACTGGGAGGCAACGGGACCATGGACATTGTTGTTCCTGTGGTGAAGAATCATGGGAAAAAGACCCTCATGAAAGATGTGCTCATTGATTATGATTCTTCCTGGCAAGCCGTGCATTGGAAGAGCATTCACTCTGCCTATGCCTCCTCCCCGTTTTTCGAATATGTGGCAGATTACTATGAGCCATATTATTCGAAAAGATACAAGTACCTGGCAGATCTTAATTGTGATCTCCTTTTTACTACCTTGGAACTGCTGAATTTTGATTTGACATTCACTAAATCAGACGATTTTACGCCTCTTGACAGCATGGACGACTTAAGGGATACAATTCATCCAAAGAAGGCATTTAAAGTGGGATCCATGGTGTATACACCCTTTCCCTATCAACAGGTATTTTCAGACCGTCATGGATTTAAAGATAATCTTAGTATCCTGGATCTTCTCTTCAATGAAGGACAAAATGCAGCGATGATTCTGAAAAATTCTGTCTCAAGCAGTGAGCAATAAAAAACCCGGTTAGAATAATCTCCAACCGGGCCTTGCCATATCTAAGTTATTTTTTTTAGAACTTATAGCCCAGGGTCACCATTAAGTTAACAGCGCTATAATCATTTCTCGAGATTACAAATCCATCTACCTGCTCAGGAAAACGCTGGTACAATCCATATGTTTCACTGTAAGTTCTCAATGAGTAAGAAATGTCAACATATGTCTGGCTGGTTCTGAAACCAAGACCAGCTGAATATACCCATATATCTGAGGCATTATCGCTAATTACATATGGATTCATGTAGTATTGTGCACCTGCCCTCAGGTAAATTGGATTCAACCTGATTTCAGCTCCGGCTTTTAAGTTATGTGCATCTTTAAAATCCTGTGAAATTGCCATGTTCTCCTCAACAAATTTGTACCCCGGGCTATCCAGGTCTGACGAAGAATAATCAACATACTCATATTCAGCCGATAGAATTCCCAATTTTCCCAGTAACAAGGCTACGCTTGCACTGGCCCTGTAGGGAGTTTTTAATGTATACTCCTTGGCGTACATACCGGAAGATTCATAACCATCCTCGTAGCCGGAATTGGTACTCCAATAGGCATTAAGATCAGTAAACTTCTCGTCTGTAAGGTAATACGTTGTTGGCGCATGAAATGAAGCACCAATTCTCAGGATATGTATGGGTTTAACAATAACTCCAATCTTAAAAGTATATCCTGTTCCCCGGGTTGTATTATTTTCTCCAAAGCGGAAAGATTCGAAATCAGGTTCCAGGTCGTTGAAATCTGATTCTGTATGATAAATATCTTCGTAATACCTTACAGAATGGATACCAAAGGTAGCTCCCAAATAAATCTTATTCGATATATTGGCAGCATAAGAAAATGCATATTCTCCAAGGTATCCTCTCTTCTCAACAATCCTAACCTGCTCTTCTCCATATCCGTCATAATCAATCGCCTCGTAGGGCTCCAGGAAATGCCAGTAATTGTTGTTAACCGTATCATAGGGCATCAACCCGGTATTATTTGCCAACTCCTCATAAAATGGATCCAACTCATTATTATTGTTAGCAAAGTAGGTAAAGTCATCAAGCAAAGAAGAGGTAGTATTCACAGCCTTCATCATCGTAGTGCTATGATAATTATTAAGTGCATTGTACCCAAAGGAGAAAACCGAGGTTACCAGTCCTTCCTCCTTGTTTCGGTTAAAAGCAGTAACAATACCAATACTACCAATATTGAAATTATTATCTGAGTCTTTTGTTGTTTCACCCAGGTAATTGGCTGAAGAATTATTGATGTAAAAAGAGGGTGTTATGCTTAACTCGGAAGAGCGATAGAGACCCAGACCGGCCGGGTTCACAGAAGCTGAGGAGAAATCTCCACCTACAGCTCCTAAAGCACCTCCCATGGCTGCATATCTTGCAGTCCCAACAGGATAAACCTGTGAAAATCTTAATGCCTGGACCTGATTCTGTGCAGAAATAGATACTGAAAAAATCAGGAACATTATGGCTATATAATAACCTTTCATCATTGTTGTATTTTAGCTTGATTAGAATAAAAACAGTAATAATTCTTCCCGGGAATTCCCGGGAAGAGTTATACTGTAGATTGTTTATCGACGAGACCCTGAGCTTCTTGAGCTGCTTGATGAGCTGCTGCTACGACTTGAAGAACTTCCACTGCTACTGCGTCCTGAACTTCCGCTACTACTGCTTCTTGAACTTCCGCTGTAAGAGCTGCTGCTTCTTCCTGAACTTGAACTACTGCTACTACTTGGTCTGCTGTAGGAACTACTGCTTCTTGAAGAACTGCTACTCGGCCTACTGTAGGAACTGCTACTTTTTGTAGAGCTGCTGCTTGGCCTGCTGTATGTACTGCTGCTTTTAGTATTTGTACTTCGGGTAGTAGTTGCAGGACGTGTTGCTGAACTCCTGTTATACGATGAACTTGAACTTGTACGTGGTTTTGTATAACTAGGTGTGTATGTTCTTGTTGACTGTGTAGTAGACCTTTGAGAAGCAGAATTAGGAGATTGGCGTGTTGTAGTCGGGCGAGTAGTTGTTACCGTCTTTTTTCTTGCGTTGGAATTACTACTCCCATTGTTTCTGTAAACATTCCCATTTGAATTACTCCTGTTGGTATTTGCATTACTGTTACCACTGTTGTTTCTGTTGTTATTGTGGGGATTCTGATTCCCATTGTCATTAAGATTATTATCAGGCCTGTCATTACCATAGTGGTTACCATTGTTGTTCCGGTTCCGGTTTTGGTTATTGGCATTATTTTCATTGCCCTGACCTGTCCTTGTTCTTGTGTTAGTTGTTGTACCTGTGGATTGTGCATCAGTTCTTGTCCTTGTTACACCCGGTGAACCGGAATTCCTGCTCTTAGGATCCACTGATGTTTTACTCCTGGTATCCCTGTATGCATCACTATTACGTGTTGCACCATCTCCGGTATTCATATTACTTCTGCTCCTGTAGCGTGAATCATTTCCCATCGCATTTGTCTTTCTGCTTGCTGAGCTACTGGAAACCCCGTAGTTACCATATCCATAAGATGACCTAGATGACAAACTACTGTTATAGTACCTGCTATGATTGGCTGAACCACTACCAGAATAGTATCTGGACCTGTTATTATAATATGCCCTGTTATAGCTTCCATAGTTACCATATCCGTAATAATCATTGTACCCATAATATCCGGAATTATACCCATTGTAGTATGGACGATTGTACCAGCTGCTATAGCCATAATACGGATAACCATATCCACCATATCCATATCCATATCCACCGTATCCATATCCGTAAGATGGGTATCCGTATCCATAACCCATACTCATACCCCAATGGTATGGTCTGCCGGTATAGAAATACATATCAGTATAGTAAGGATCATAATAGTCCCAACCATAATAACTGTTTGAAAATCTTCTCAGCCGTGATGAGTAATAATAATCATCAGAACCGTAGTAATTATTATTAATAATTACAGGCGCTTGTCCGTTTCCATATCCCTCCTCCACATACTCTTCATTGGCATAATTCTGTTCACTTCCTTCCGGTTGATAAACTTCGCCTTCTATCTCACCTTCCATCTCGAGGCGATACCTTTCATAATCACTAAGTCCTTTTAAATAAGAGCTGTCTTCATCCATAGGCTGAGTTGCCATAGTTTGCTGCGCGTCAAAATTTGCCTGGGAAATATTGGCAGGCTGCGGTGCTACATAACTTGTTTGGCTCTGAGCGGATGCCGGATTATAATATACATCATCATATTCACTATAAGCTGCATACTTTGATGATCCACAAGATGCCAAAACAAATGCTGCGCTGATCGATATAATTGTTAATGTTTTCATAGCATGTCCTCCTTGTAAAATTACTTCTTTGGTATTTACTTTCTAATAACTCAAAGTTCGTGCCAAATGATAGATTTTCTGAAAATGATTTCAATTCACTTTATCAAAAAATATATTATTTGTACAAGATAAGAAAATCTATATTATCACTCCTTTAAGCTTTATTCCTATTTATTAGATAGTTATTCACTTTGAGCAAGTTCAAGAAGGTAAAATTCATATAATTGAGAGCCAGTTTCAATGCATCAAGGTACCTCCGATCAGTCCCAGTCAGGGATAGATACCATAGACTGATGAAGGGAAGTATTATATCCGGGTGACCTTATTGGCTTATAGGAAACTCCCTTTCGGGGATTGTCACCCTGGGTGTATATCCATATATTTTTCTGATCCCATGTAATGATCTCATCCCTTGAATCACCATAAATATCTAAAACCACATTACTCAAATCGGGATGACCATCATCGGGTAATACAACAACCAGTTTACCATAGCCATCGTAGAGACCACCATCACCGGAACTGGCATTCAGTAGAAAATATTCCTCTCCGTCACCTCTCCAGTTTACGGGGAGGCACTGGCTCCCGAAGGGCCCCGGCTCCAAAGATTGATAAATCTCACCTTGAGAATCATACAAATTGATGATTCCCTGGCTACCCCAAAAATTGCTCGTCACCATTTCCAATCCTTGCAAGTCATTCCGGAAATTGCCTATGGAGATACTTTGAATATTACCGATGGGATGATGAACAATCTTCTCCCCTGACTGATCAAGAACAATTGAGCCCCAGTCACCTGCCCCATACACAATTTTTAATGTGCTGTCTGCAGATGGATTTGGAGAAACGATGGCTATCTCCTTAACCCGTGATCCATATTGATCCTTTACATCCCAAATTACTGAGCCATCATGATCAATAAGTGAATATCCCGTAGCGATTTCATCCTTTCCATCAAAGTCTATGTCTTCCGCAGCAGGATAGGAAGCATTGTCAACATGATTTGACCATAGCAAGCGCATTCGCTCATTATATGCATATATCATTCCTCCTCCATCAATAACAATCATATCACTGTCCCTGCCTTTTCCCTGCAAGTCACAAAAGAATATACTTTTTTCCTTCCCGCTTTTCCTGCCACTAACTCTCAATGCTCCAGGCAAGCTGACTCTCCTTCTAATCCGTTTACCTGATTCTCCTTTTAGTATATTAATTTTACTTTCAGAAATATAAATCACTTCTCTGGAACCATCCCCGTTTATATCATGAATTTGCATAGGGAAATCTTCTACAGGCAGTTGATTACTCATCAGTGGAGTTCCATTTTGCCAAAGTATTTCTCCTGTTGTTGTCATAGCAGTCAGACAAGCTATTCTTGAATCTCCTCCATTCTTAACATGCTGGACAAGTACAATATCTGTCTCTCCATCCATATTTAAATCTCCAAATCTAGGCATATTCCCCGATCCAAAATCATCTGTAGAAATTGAATCCAATAGTACAGCATCAGTATTTTCATTTAGCCGCATCATCATTTGAGATGCAATTTGATTCCTGTGCCTGTTAAGCTTCCTTTTTTCCGATTTCAACATGCTTACCTTAATTGAATTAAAGTTCGCCTTAACATCTGACAAGAGTCCAATTTTACCTTGCTGATAAGTATCATCAATTGCCACAAGGTTTATCGAATCGTTAACCTGAACATATATTTTATCGTCTCGAAGTGTAATATAGCCCTCATATTCAGAGCCGGCTTGCCAGTTAAAACTTCGGGAAGCCAACACTTTTTCAAATGGCCTGTATGGAGCAGTGGCATGTTGTATAAGTTTCACCATAAGCATATTACCCTCCATACCAAAAAAATAATAGCACCTGTCATTCTGATACCTAAACATAATTCCACACTTATCCATTAGCTCATAAGGGGTAAAAGTAAATCTAACAGAATAGTTTGTCCATATACTGTCACCTGCAACTATGGCCGGATGAGAATGCCTGCTAATTAGATTTTTTGTGCTGCCTGTATTGCTAAAATTCTGTCTCAATACAGCTTCTCCATTCACTTCTAAAATCTCCCAGGCAGTTTGATATCCCTTCTCTCTACCAAATGAGGTGATGGTCCAATTTCCCTTTTGACCCGCTCCGGAGAGGTAGTAGTATTCGGCCAATGTATCTGAAGCGGCAGAAAGAACTCCAATAGGCAGTTGGTCAAACCCATCCTCAAACAAATCAACCTGGGAAAGGTTATCTGAGCAAGCAGTGAGAATTAAAAAAACAAACAAGCAAATAATATTCGTTGAATACTTACTCATGTAGATTCTTATAATTCGCTGTAAATATACATCTTTCTAATTCTGTGATACAATTAATATACATATATTCAATGTCGACTCTTTACCAAATAATTTCGCTATTCCATCAATATTCCAATGAATTCAGAAATAATCATAGCAGTTTCTTCTATCTTTAATATATTTACAGGACGAAGGTAAGAAGGAGATATGCGATTAATTACATTGTCAATCTGTTTATTATTAGCACAATCGATTATGGCTCAGAAGCCTGTGATCCTGACTGATTTCATATCTCAGGAATCAATCACAGACTATCAATTCTATTTCTACCATGATCCTCATTGTGAAATGGATGCTCCAGTAGCGTTTTCGCCCCGATATGCCAATAATTTCAGGCGCTTGGACTTCAGTGATTCACTTCTCCATATTGATGAAATTGATATGAACGACTGTATTTGGTTACGGTTTATATTTGATAACCGATCTGTTAAACAATTATCCTTTCATCTTCAGCCAAATATTTTCACCACTTTCAGTGAGTTCAGGTTGTATCAAAAGTTTGATAATGGAATAATCAATGAACGTATCTCAGGTTTTGACGTCCGACCGGGAGATAAAGATGTAAACATTAGCGGATCAGACGACCTGCGGTTTTTTGTCAACCCGGGATCAGTTGACACCATTTATCTCTACGCCAGGCTATCTGAAGAATCAATTCTAACTGACCTGACCTTCTCTGTCTCCACACATGATAGTGTGATACATAAAGACAGGTCACGACGGCTCACATTCGGAATATTCCTGGGTATTCTGATCATTATGATTTTATATCATATACCTCTTTATATTAAAATGAGAGAGGTGAGTTACCTCTACTACATCTTCTATATCATTGCTTTTATTGGATTCTTCATTAATAAGGAAGGATACGTATATGAAATTACACCTCAGTTCACCACTGCCCCTCTAAATACATTTTTACTGCAGATCTTTCTACTCTCCTTCCTGCTATTTGGACGTTCCTATCTCGATACGGCTAAAACACTAAAAGAATGGGATCGAATTTTAAAAATGGCCATCGGCTTCATAATAAGTGGCCTGGTGCTCAGTTTTGTGATGATTGCATTAACCAGCAAAGGTCATTATATACCCGATTTCATTCAGATTATCGGGCTTTCTATAAATATAATATCCGCCCTGGCATCATTATTCCTGGCAATTTTGCCTGCATTTATACTGCGCAAAAAACACTTTGGCCCGGCCAGGTATTTCCTCATAGCCAATGTCTTCCTGATTATGGGAGCTGTTTTACTTTTCATCTTTAATGATTATCCAGTGGGCAAACATGGACTTGAAATTGGAGTCACACTTCAGATTGTAACTTTCTCTGTCGGTTTAGCAGAGAAAATCAACCTCCTGAAAAAAGATAGGGAAATAGCTCAGAGAAGAATCATTGATCAGCTACGCGAAAATACTGCCCTGAAAGACAAAGTGAACAGGGAACTTGAAGACAAGGTGAAGGAAAGGACAAAAGAAATACGCACACAAAAAGAGCAGATTGAGAAGCAGAACAAAGAGATTAAATACAGTTTTGACTATGCAAAACGTATTCAGAGCACAGTGCTGCCAAGGACTGATGTATTTGAGAATCTGTTTGCAGAATTTTTCATCTTCTTCAAGCCCAGGGATATTGTAAGTGGTGATTTTTATTGGATATCACAAAAGGAAAATAAGATTTTTATTACGGCCTCTGATTGCACAGGACATGGCGTTCCAGGATCGCTAATGAGTATGCTTGGGATAACTATGCTTCATGAGATTGTGAATGAAAAGAATATTTCACGATCAGATGAAATCCTCAACGAACTACGTCTGAATATAGCCCGCACATTGAAGCAGGAAGGGAAACCCGGTGAACAGAAAGACGGCATGGATATGGTTTTGTTGATCTACGATCGCACCACCAGGGAGATGGAATTCTCAGGTGCCAATAACCCAATGTACATAATTCGTGACGGTGAAATGATCGAATATAAAGGAAATAATATGCCGGTTGCATATTACGATAACATGACAGACTTCACAAGGCATACACTGCAAATGAAGCAAGGCGACAGAGTGTATCTGTTCTCTGATGGATTCCCCGATCAATTTGGCGGTCCGAATGGCAAGAAATTTAAATACAAGCCATTTAAAGAGTTGTTACTTGAGGTACATGAGCGACCAATGGAAGAACAGGAGAGAATACTAAAAATGGTATTCGACGAATGGAAAGGAAACCTGGACCAGATTGATGATGTACTTGTCATGGGGTTGAGGTTTTGAGTACTTGGAGTGCCTTGAGTTGGGGCCCCGGATTATAATTCATCGAAAGTTTTACTTCGAAGCACTTCCTTCCCCCGGCCTTTAGATTTACTTCTTAAATTATTCTTGAT